>NZ_JBLVPS010000010.1:0-150125 GCF_048286515.1 Flavobacterium rhamnosi
TAAACGCCGCAAATAATATTTTGGAGAAAGGGCAATTTCTCATGGAAGCTAAAGTAGCCTGTTGAGGCAAGCTTTTTCCAAGAATCCTCAACGCTTAAGCTGGAGGAGTTGTCAAATGCTTTATCACTGAAAAAAAATAGAGTAAGCCTCTTTTCAAACGTTCTTTTATTTGGTTTTAATAAAGTACTGGTTCGCATACCAAGCTTTTTTAAACAAATAATTCGTACGAAATAAAAAAAATGGCAACTAAATAATTAAAAAAATATTTGTTTTAGTTGTCTCATTCAAAGGACTATAAATCGTTGAATAATCGTTAAAGCATTTTTTAACAGAATGCAAAAAGCAACCTTTCATTCCCTTTGACATCCTTAGAGTAACAAATAAATTTAATAATTATGAAAAATTTCAGATTACAAGCAGCAGTCCTTGTACTATTAGTTACAACAGCTTTCACATCATGCAGCGATGATGACAACGCTCCTAATGCAGTTACCAAAAATTCGTTGGTAACAAAAGTTGAAGGCGCCGTAACGGGAGACATAAATGTTGAAGTTCCTTTAACCGTAACTTTTTCAGTTGACAACAATTGTGGCTCTTATAACAAGTTTATTGAAACTGTTACTGCAAACACAAAAACAATTGAAGTTGAATCTAAGTATCTAGGTACAGATTGTGGAACAATTCCAGCAAGTAAAACTGTTGTTTACAAGTTTAAATCTGCAGCTGTGGGAACTTACAATTTAAAATTCAAAAAAACAGCTACTGAGTTTGTAACACATACTGTAGTTATTGATTAGTACTTTTTAGGTTTGGTTAAATTAATTATAGAAAACACCGGTGCATAGCTGGTGTTTTTTTTTGAAATCCGTAGAAAATACAATACTTATACTATAACGATTTTAAAAATCCACTACACCACCAATTTTTTTTTGGTATGTAACATTTGTCACTATCTTCCGCAAATTCATGCTATATCTTTGTACTATAATTTAACAAGGAAAAATTTTAAGAATATGAAAATAGAACAAATATATACTGGATGTTTAGCACAAGGGGCTTATTATATTACCTCAAATGGTGAAGCTGCGATTATTGATCCACTACGTGAAACAGAACCTTATATGAAGAGGTTGGAAAAAGAGGACGTAAAATTGAAATACATTTTCGAAACCCATTTCCATGCTGATTTTGTTTCTGGACATTTGGATTTAAGTAAAAAAACGGGTGCAGCAATTGTCTATGGACCAAATGCTAAACCAGAATTTGAATTCATTTCAGCCAAAGACAATCAAGAATTTACTATTGGCAACATCAAAATAAAAGTATTGCACACGCCTGGTCACACGATGGAAAGTACCACGTACTTACTAATAGATGAGAACGGAAAAGACCACGCCATTTTCTCTGGTGATACCTTATTTATTGGAGATGTTGGTCGCCCGGATTTGGCTCAAAAAGCCGCTCATATGACACAAGATGAATTGGCTGCTATATTATTCCATTCGTTAAGAGACAAAATAATGCCATTGGCCGATGACGTGATCGTATATCCGGCTCACGGCGCGGGCTCTGCTTGCGGAAAAAATATGAGTAAAGAAACTGTTTCAACTATTGGCGAACAAAAAGCCACGAATTATGCTTTGCGTGCCAATATGACTGAAGCCGAATTTGTACAGGAAGTTACAGAAGGCTTATTGCCGCCCCCTGCCTATTTTGGTATGAATGTAGCGATGAACAAAAAAGGAATTGAAAGCTTTGAAAATGTTTTCAATAACGGAATGACGGCTATTAATGCTCCAGAATTTGAAATGGTTGCGGAAGAAAACGGAGCTTTAATTTTAGATACCAGAGACAATGCTGATTTTGCCAAAGGATATGTGCCACAATCTATAAATATTGGTATCAATGGTGATTTCGCTCCTTGGGTGGGCGCCTTGATTGCTGATGTAAAACAGCCAATTATTCTGGTTACTGAACCAGGATTTGAAGAAGAAACCGTAACGCGTTTGACACGAGTTGGATTTGATAATTTGATAGGCCATTTAGAAGGTGGATTTGAATCTTGGAAAAAACACGGTTTTGAAGTCGATACTGTAAATCGCATCACTGCGGAGCAATTTGCAAAAGAAGTAAAAATTGGTGAAAGCACAATAATCGATGTTCGCAAAGAAAGTGAATATGAAGCGGAACATGTTGATGAAGCCTACAGCCGACCATTAGCCTACATAAATGACTGGGTAAAAGATCTCAATCCACAGGAACATTTTTACTTACATTGTGCCGGAGGATACCGTAGTATGATGGCTGCATCTATTATGCAAGCACGAGGATACCGAAACTTTACAGAAATTGAAGGTGGTTTTGGAGCGATTGCAAAAACGACTATTCCTAAAACTGATTTCGTTTGTCAAAGCAAAGTATTAAAATAACATTGCAAAAGCAATACTAACACTATAAATCATGTTCGGGATTTTTAAAAATATGTTTTCAAAAAAAGATACAACACAAATGGAAAAATTAATAAAAGAAGGTGCGTTCCTCGTAGATGTTCGTACACCAGCAGAATTTGCTGAAGGTCACGTAGAAGGATCAACAAACATTCCTTTAGACCAAGTGGCTGGTCAATTGACAAAATTTAAAGGAAAAGAGCAAATTATTGTTTTTTGCCGAAGCGGGAATCGCAGCGGTCAAGCCAAATTGATTTTGGAACAAAATGGTTTTAAAAATATCACTAACGGTGGTACTTGGCAAGATATAAATGAAGCGATAAATAAATTTTAGGTTGAAGTAAAGTACAGTTTAAAACAAAAAAATAATTGTTTTAAACTGTACAATTATTTGATTGGAAATTGAAATTTGATAAACAATAGTAGATATGATTTTTAATCTGTTTACAGGACGTCCTAAAAACATTTTATTTTTCAGATTGATTTAAATAAAGATGTAAATTTGATAGTCTTTTAAGAGATCCGAATGAATTTATTGTTGAGTTTAACAAAGACAAATGAACTACCTTTTAAGATTAATTCGAAAAAATAAAATGACATGGAAACGAAAAAAGCAATGAACAAAGACTTAATTTTAAGAGAAAAATTAGCACTACAAAGAACTATACTCGCTAATCAATCTACCTTTCTTGCCTTTTTACGAACGTCTATGTATTTTTTGATTGCGGGTTTGAGTTTGCGAAATCTATTAAAAGTCGAAAATAGTTTTCTCATTGAAATCGCACTTTTTTTCACTTCGCTTGTGATTTTTGTTCTCGGAACACTCAACTATTTTAAACACAAAAAATCCATTTCCGAAAACAAAAAACACATTGGTGACTACCAATTAGAATATTACGAGTTATAACAACCTAACTCTTTTTTTTGCCTTCCCTCCTTTTCTAAACTAGCGGTTTAAAAAACACCAAGCTGTTTCCTGAACATAAACACACACTGCAATTGAAAACAAATACAACCCAACTTGGACTGAAAGAGAACTGGAAACAATTTACCATTTTGGTAATTGTCAATGCCTTTGTTGGCGGAATGATAGGAATGGAAAGAACCATTATTCCAAAGTTTGCTGAGATGGAATTTGGCATTGCTTCAAAAACGGCTATCTTATCTTTTATAATTGCTTTTGGAATTACAAAAGCAATAACCAACTATTTCACGGGTAAATTAGCGAATCGTTTCGGCAGAAAAAATTTACTTTTATTTGGATGGATTCTGGCCATCCCTATTCCCTTTATTTTGATACATGCAGCTTCTTGGAACTGGGTAATTTTTGCTAATATCATTTTGGGCGTTAGCCAAGGACTTACCTGGAGCAGTACAGTGGTGATGAAAATTGATTTAGTTGGAGAAAAAGATCGTGGATTGGCTATGGGACTCAACGAATTTGCTGGTTATTTTGCCGTTGGATTGGTTGCTTTTCTGTCAGGATATATCGCCCAAAAATATGGAATTACACCCTACCCTTTTTATCTGGGAATCGGAATTTCCATAATTGGTTTTTTATTGACTTTATTTTTTGTGAAAGATACCAGAGTTTTTGTAACCAAAGAAAACACAACCAATCAAACCAAAAAATTAGAAAATATTTTTCTAGAAACCACTTTCAAGAACAAAACGTTAAGTGCCATTACACAAGCAGGGCTAGTTAATAATCTAAATGATGGAATGATTTGGGGGCTTTTACCTATTGTCTTACTGTCTTTGAACTACGATTCTGAAAACATTGGTATCATTACAGCCATCTACCCCACTGTTTGGGGTTTTGGACAGTTAATTACCGGAAAAATGTCTGATGTTTACTCCAAAAAAAAGATGCTGTTTTGGGGAATGCTACTACAAGGAATAGCGATACTTTTTATTCCTTTTGCTAAAGAATTCTATCTGTTATCCATTATTTCAGCACTTTTGGGATTTGGAACTGCCTTGGTCTATCCTACTTTTTTATCCGCTATCGCTCAGGCGACAAATCCGCATCAAAGAGCGGAAAGCATTGGTATATTTAGACTTTGGAGAGATTTAGGATATGCGATAGGCGCGATTATTTCAGGAATAACAGCTGATTTATTTGGAGTTAATTATGCCATTATACTGATAGGAATTATCACCATTATATCATCCCTAATTATTGAAATTCGAATACCAAAAGACGATTTATAAGAGACCAATAATTTACAAACAATAGAAAAAAAGATAACATGGTAAATGAATGTATTCAAATCGAAGAAGTAAAAAAAGAACTTCAGCAAAATAAAAAAATACAGATTATTGATGTCCGTACTGCAGAAGAATTTGAAAATTATCATATCCCAGAAGCTATAAATATTGCTTTGTCAGAAATTGAAAATCAAATAAATGAGATTAAAAAAGACCATCACGTCATTATTGCTTGTGGAAAAGGTGGCGGAAGGTCGATCAATGGAGCTAAAATTTTAAACCAAATGGGATACAATGCAAACTGGCTTTGTGGAGGGACAAATGAATGGTTAAATTTAAAGTAAATTAAAAAGAAACGGAGATCAGCAATTTAAAAATGAAAGTCAAGCAATGACTGCTAAAAAACAAAGACATGAACTGGAAAAAACCAACAAAATCAACACTTCAAAATTTTGCTTTTATTGTATTCTTAGCATTACTTTTATTCAGTCCTTTGGGTACTTTTTTAAAGGTGCAATTAAACCGTTTAATTACCTTTTCGCCCAAAACGATAGCACTAACAGAGCAAAAAATGCTGACCAGTTACCAATGGCAATTAGTCGACGTTACCGGAAAGAACATTTCCTTAAAGGATTATAAAGGAAAAATGATATTCATTAATTTTTGGGCTACATGGTGCCCGCCATGTATTGCTGAAATGCCAAGTATGCAGCAGTTATATGCTGGCTATCAAGACAAAATTGTCTTTTTATTTGTTACTACTGATTCCTTTGAAAGCGCTAATACATTTTTAATCAAAGAGAATTTAACCCTTCCTATCTATCAGTCTGTGTCAAATCCTCCGTTAGAAATGGAGTCGTCAACAATACCAGCCACTTATCTTATCGATAAGAAAGGCAATGTTGTTTTGGCAAAAATTGGCGCAGCTAATTGGAATAGTGATTCGTTCAGAGAAAAATTAGATGAGCTACTAAAAAAATAAATCCGTTAAACAAACACTCTTGAACTAACCCAAAAAATTCAAGTTGCAACAAAAAAAGAAATAATATACAGTTAAAAACAACTATAGCTAAACTTTAATTTTTAAGACAATTAATAAAAGTATTTGATAAATCCGACACTTTTTTTTTGGTAAAACTCCAAATTTAGCAATTTACATTAACCACTATGTTATTAGAAAACAACACATTACAACAACAATCAAAATAATTGTCTTTTTTGAAAATATTTTTAGTTGTGTGACAAAAGTAACATAACTACTCCTTTATAATTATAATCTTTGCATCAATAAATCAATAAATATGGAAATTTTAGAATTAATCAAACAACCTTGGCCTTGGTATATTGCAGGCCCACTAGTTGGACTTACAGTTCCGGCTTTATTAATTATTGGAAATAAATCATTTGGTATTAGTGCCTCCTTACGTCACACCTGTGCGATGTGTTTACCGGCAAATATTGCTTTTTTCAAATACGACTGGAAAAAAGAAATCTGGAATATGTTCTTCGTATTGGGTATTTTAATTGGAGGTGTTATCGCTTATAGTTTTTTATCAGATCCAGATCCAATTATTATTAACGCCAATCTAAAAACAGAATTAGCAACTTACGGTGTAACTAACATCCACGGAATGTTGCCAGAACAATTATTCTCATGGGAAAAATTATTTACGCTTAAAGGATTTTTTATGATGGTCATAGGTGGTTTCTTTATTGGTTTTGGTTCCCGTTATGCAGGAGGATGTACCAGTGGCCACGCTATTTCTGGTCTTTCAAATTTACAAATGCCTTCCCTTATTGCAACGTGTTGTTTCTTCTTAGGCGGATTAATTATGGCTAACGTCATTTTACCGTTTATTCTTTCACTATAAAATTATAAAATATGCAAATTAGAGATAAAAATACAGATTTCGAAACTCGTTCCTTAGATACGGTTTGTATCAACGAAAGTCAGTTAGAACACAAATGGTACCATAATTTAAAATATCTGGTCATCGGTTTATTGTTTGGAATTGTTTTCATCAAAGCTGAAATCATCAGTTGGTATCGCATTCAGGAAATGTTTAGATTTCAATCCTTTCACATGTATGGCGTTATAGGAAGTGCTGTTGTTGTTGGGATAATATCTGTTTTCCTGATAAAAAAATTCAATATTAAAACCATTTATGGGGAAAAAATTGAATTTCACGACAAAACGTTCAATAAAGGTCAAATTTATGGTGGAATAATCTTTGGATTAGGCTGGGCAATAACAGGAGCTTGCCCTGGTCCATTGTTTGCACAAATTGGAACCGGTGCTACAGTTATGATTGTTACTCTATTTTTTGCAATAGTAGGAACTTGGGTATATGGATATTTTAGAGATAAACTGCCTCATTAAAAAAGTATGAATCCAGAAAAACAAAATATAATCCAATTTAAGTCGCTGGTAAAAAGGCTGATTTATCTGTTTACAACTATGATTTTCTTAGTAATATCATTGTTTTTGGTTTTGTTTTTCAATTCATCAATCATCACTTGGTTTCAAAATAGTGATACGGATCTCGAATCCCTTTATATTGAAGCAGAAAAAAAGGTGCTTGTTCAAAATGAAATGGCAAAAGCCTGGAAGCCTGCTGATATTAGTTTGATTAAAGATCAGAACTTAAAGCAAGAAGTAGCATACGGAAAAGATTTAATTGCGCATACTGCCAAATATTTAGGTCCGAACGGTAGTGTAAAGCAAATTACTAATGGTATGAATTGCAACAATTGCCATTTAGATGCCGGTACAAAGGCTTGGGGAAATAATTATGGTTCCGTATATTCGATGTATCCAAAAATGAGAGCGAGGAGCGGGCAAGTGGAAAACCTTTATAAAAGGGTTAATGATTGCATGGAAAGAAGTTTGAATGGACAGCCACTACGAGGAGACGAGAAAGAAATGAAAGCCATGATTTCTTATATTGAATATATTGGCAGTACTATGCCTAAGGGCAAAGAAGCTAATGCCGCTGGAATTTATGAATTACACTATTTAGACAGAGCTGCAGATCCTATAAAAGGGAAAGCACTTTATGATTCCAAATGTGCCAGTTGTCACCAAGTGAATGGTCAGGGAATTTTGGCAGAAGATAAAAAAGAATATACTTATCCTCCAGTTTGGGGCGATAATTCGTATAATCAAGGTGCTGGATTGTATAGAATCAGCCGTTTTGCAGGCTATATAAAATACAATATGCCTCTTGGTACAACCTATGAAAATCCACAATTATCAGATGAAGAAGCTTGGGATATTGCAGCCTATGTGGAAAACCAACCAAGACCCTCCAAAGATTTAAGTCGAGACTGGCCAGATATTTCTAAAAAACCTGTCGATCATCCTTTTGGGCCATTTTCGGATAAATTTACGGAGTCGCAACATAAATTCGGACCATTCAAACCAATAACAGCCGAAAAAAAGAAAAACGAAAATAAACAATCTTAAAACTCAGTTATGAAAAACCTAACGCTCTCATTTGTTCTTCTGCTTAGCTTAATTTCTCTTGGCGCATTGGCACAAAAAAAAACGGATAAGCACAAGATAGTACTTCAGTTTACCAATGCTAATGATACTTTACAACAGAATGCGATTGCAAACCAGCTAAAAAACCTAACTACACATTGGCCTAATGCAAAATATGAAGTGGTGATTCATAGTATGGGTTTACCATTTGTAATGTCAGCAAAATCAAAGCAAGTAGAAGCCATAAAAGCACTTCATGCGAAAGGAGTTCGCTTTCTAGTTTGTGAAAATACTATGAAAAGTCAAAAAGTAACCAAAGACCAATTAATGCCGGAAGTAGAATATGTACTGGTCGGAATTGCAGAAATTGTTGAAAAACAAGAACAAGGATGGAGCTATATAAAAGGAGGCTTTTAGAGCAATCAAATAGTGCAAATCAAAAAATTCACACAATCCCACATCACTTAATTACGTTGTGGGTTTTCCCATTTAAACCTGCTAAAAAACAAACCTATTAAACTAATAACATGACTAATAACCGAAGAAACTTTCTTAAATCAGTAGGAACATTAGGTCTGGGTGCCGCGATTATTTCGCCGCTTTCCGCTATTGCAAATACAAATCATGCTGAGGAAACCAACCTGGATAAAGAGGTCGATGGTACTAAACCTCAAACTATTTCTATTCTTCAAACTACCGATGTGCATTGTCAGATCCATCCGCATGATGAGTTATTTTGGGAAAATGGAAAAGCTGTTTTTAGAAAAACAGGGGGGTATGCTTATATAGCAACCTTACTGAATCAAATCAAAAAGAAAAACCCAAATACCTATATTATTGATACTGGTGATATGTTTCAAGGCAGTGAATTAAGCGTGGAAACTACCGGTGAAGCTTTTGTTCCCATTTTAAACGCCATGAATTACGATTTATATCTTCCAGGAAATTGGGAAGTTATTTACGGAAAAATAAAAATGCAAACGCTTTTAGGTTCTCTTGATGCGCCAAAAATTTGTACCAACATGTACCATGATTTAGGACAAGGAAAACGAGGTGAACTTATTTTTCAACCCTATACCATTTGGCATGTTGCCGGAGCAAAAATTGGTTTTTTAGGATACACCGATCCTTTGGTTCCCTTGAGACAAAGTCCAAATTACAGCAAAGGAATTCTTTATACCAATCCCGAAGAAAATCTGGCCCATTATGTGGATGTCCTAAGAAATCAGGAACAATGCAGTTATGTAATTATAATTGCGCATTTGGGTTTATCTCAGCAAATAGCATTGGCAAACCGACCGGAATGTGAAGGTGTACATTATATTTTAGGAGGTGATACGCACGAAAGAGTCCGCAAACCTATTGTTTGTAAATATTCAAAAGTGGTTGAACCGGGAGCTTTTGGTTCGTTTATTGGCAAATTAGATTTGACCATTCAAAACGGCAAAGTCATTGCCGACAACTATGAATTAATCGAGGTCGAATCTCCAAAAATAACACCCGATGTTAAAATCGATAACCTATTGAAAGAGAAAGAATCAGTTTATCAAGAAAAAATCAATCAGGTCATTGGATATAGTACAATACCTTTATATCGCTATTTTGTAGTAGAGAATCCTATTGACACGATGATTTTAAATGCATTACACTGGAAATTTCCTGAAATAGACATTAATCTTTCTAATGGATTCCGTTTTTGTCCACCAAAAACTACTCCGGATAAAACTGGAAATATTCCAATTACAAATGGATTTATTTTTGACATGCTTCCTGTAGACAGCACCGTTAGAACAGCAAGAGTGACTGGGAAGCAATTGAAAAACTGGCTGGAAAAAGAATTGAACAATGTTTTTGCGCAAGATGCTTCAAAACGTTTTGGTGGCTGGGTCGTAAAATTCAAAGGAATGGAAGTACGATTCAATGCCTTTGCAGAAATAGACAAAAGAGTTCAAAGCATTACTGTCAAAAATACGCCTATAGATCCTGAAAAACTATATACAATAATGGCCTGTGAACGTGATGGAGATCCTGTGGATATGCTTTGCAGAATGAAAGGTGTTCTAGATGCTAAAAACACTAATTCAACCTTGCATACGGTAATGAGAGAATACTTAAACCAAAATTCTCCAGTTACGCCAACACCTGAAAAAAACGCCATAATTATGGATGCGCCAGAAACATTGCTATCTCAAGTCACTGGAGTAGATTATACTTTTAGATAATTATTCCGTCGTAAATTAAAAAGTCACAAAGTCGAATCTCAAAAATATTCGACTTTATTTTTTTAAGGCAACTGTGCTAAAAGTTACTTCCCATTTATAATGATCAGATTATTTTTGTACAAAATAAAATGTTCAAGAATGAAAAAATTTTTCGATCTAATTTATATACTTACTTCCTTATTTTTTGCTATAAATGCAATAGCGCAACATCAGGAAATATTTGAAAAACCAACGGTTTGGAAGGAAAAAAGCAATGAAGAAATTGATTCTACATCATTTTTAAATGCATTCAAGAATGGAAATTTCAGAGGACATATCCGCTATTTTTTCATGAGTACCAATAATGAAAGAGGTCTGACTGATTATTATGCGAATGCAGTTGGCGGAGGCACAAAATTTGAAACCGCTAAATTCCATAATTTTCAAATTGGTATAAGCGGCTACTACATTTTTAATATTAGTTCAATTGATTTCTCAAAAAAAGATCCTATTACCAATGCACCTAACCGATACGAAGTGGCTCTTTTTGATAGTCAAAATCCATCCAATATGGGGAATTTAAGCCGATTAGAAGAATTTTATTTGAAATACAACTTCAAAAATTCCACTGTAACCATTGGAAAACAACTACTGAATACTTCTTTCATAAACCTTCAGGACGGCAGAATGCGGCCAACAGAAGTGGACGGTATTTGGGTCGATTTTAATGAAATAAGAAAAACTACAATAAATGTGGGTTACCTATACGGAATTTCACCTCGAAGCACGATGAAATATTTTAGAGTTGGAGAATCCATAGGAATTTATCCAACTGGTGTGAATCCTGATGGAACAAAGTCTGGGTATAATGGGAATTTAGACAGCGATGGGATTTATATTGTTGGAATACAAAATGAATCCATCCCGAATTTAAAAACACTTTTGTGGAATCAGTACACTGCAAACATATTCAATTCTGCACTATTCCAAACGGACTATAAATATGATTTGAATACAAACTCACAATTGCTTTTTGGATTTCAGACGGTATACCAAAACGCACTGAATTCTGGTGGAAATGAGGACCCAAGCAAAACCTATTTTAAAAAAAAAGGGTACTCTAAAACTTTTGGAGGAAGATTAGGCTGGCAAAACAAAAAAATAGAAATTACTTTAAATTACAACAGAATAACTAGCAAAGGAAGGTATTTAATGCCACGAGAATGGGGACGAGACCCGTTCTATACCTTTATGCCTAGAGAACGAAATGAAGGCCTTGGCGATGTAAATGCGTTGATGACTAAAATACAATATACAAATCCTAAAAAAACATTCAGATCGCATCTGGCTGTGGGCTATTTTGATTTGCCGGATGTAAAAAACTTTCAATTAAATAAATATGGATTACCTTCTTATGTTCAAACCAATGTTGATGTTCGCCACCAATTTCAGGGAATTCTAAAAGGGTTTGATGCACAATTATTGTACGTATACAAATTCAATGTAGGAGCAACCTATGCTAACAAAAATTATATTTTCAATAAAACCAACATGAGCAATATCAATTTTATACTCAATTTCAATTTTTAAATTAATTGAAAAAACAGTTGACTTTTGCTTCGGTTTTAATAGTATAATACACTCCATTTGACAAGATCAAAAGATTCGGCGTGAAAAAAGGAATTGAAAATAATAGTTTATAAAAAGACGAAATTGACAACATCTTCTAATCCAAATGATAGAATTTCTTAATCAAATAATTCAGTATAAAAAAGAGTAAGGTAGCAATCAAGGCTAAGGAAAGAATAAAGCTAACCAGATTCACAACAATATTAGGAAGAAACTTCAATCTGGGATGCGTAAAATAGGGCTCCCGATGCAGTCTTTCGTGAATGTGTTCCTTTGCTATTTTTATTTTCTTTTTGATGACTCAGTACTTTTAAAGACAGCGCGCATGTATTGTTGGTGCTGCCCTACGGTTTCTTATTTTGACTACTCTAAATTACGCATTATTTTCAAGATAAACAGCTTTCCTATTTAAAAATGCCTTAATCTCGTGATGCTCTTTTAGTTTGTCTTTACTATTGCAAAAAAACAATGATTTTGGGTTAAATTTATTTTTAAGAATAGTGCTATGCACGCAACGGTATATTACATTCCTTTGATATTACCTTTGTTTTTTAGGAATATAACTTCTATAATTTTACTGGCCATCGCAGTATCTATCTTAAGTCGATTTGATAAAATTTCTATTAGATTTTTTTCTTCCTTCTCTAATGTGCCATCAGCAACTAGGACTTCCAGTGCAAGGGCAAATACCGTTTCTTTATCTTCTCTTTTGATCAGTTCAGAACAAGCCGAAATGTATTTTAACTGTCCCTGTTCCGTTCTTAAATTGAATGCTTTTGCATAAAGAGGTGCAATATCGGTTCCGACAAACTTCTCTTTAGAATGCAATAATCTTGATAGTGAGGCTGTTTCCGAATCTGTAATTAGATGGTCAGCAGAAATACAAGAGTATAAAATCCCAACCCAGGCTTCCAACTCTGAAGTTACAGGATTTTGTTGCGTATTATTTTCATTTTCAAATAAGCCCATATTTTATCTTTTTTTGTTAAAGTTACTGCTAACCTTCCAACACATTGGTCAATTTGGGAATAAATTATCATTTATCTTCCTGTTAAACCAGATCTAATAGCGTTCCTGCGACCTGACTCCTGTTATTTATGCAATGAAGGAGATATATACTCTTTCACAATTTTATATTGTGTATCAATAATAGATTGATTATGACCGTGTGCTGCTCCTGGTACTAAAAAGAATTCTTTTTTGGGTGCTTTTATTTTATCAAAATACACTTTAGTAATCTCATTTGGGGTTAAAATATCCTCTTGCCCTTGAATTAGGTACACTGGAATCTTGAAATCTGATCCATTTGCCAAGAAATTCACGCTGCTAATCATCCCTTTAATTCCTAGTTTTTTATGCCCGATATAGTTAATAAAGGAATAGTCATCACCTTCTTCCCGATATTTGCTATCTGTTTCATTATCGTATTGGGGCGCTAGTTTCCACCATGAATCTGGTGACGGAAGTGAATTTTTCTTTTCATATTTTTTAATAACCCGAAACAACTGACCTGCATTTTTAGCATTATCGTAAGGAGGTACGCCTATCAATTTCAGCTTGTCTATCGACTCCTGATCATTAGCATCCTGTGCTATTTTATATGTTTTTTGATAAGTGGCTACCAAATTTTCACTAGGATTAACGATCTGAGAGTGCCCCACGTAGGCATAGAAAAGAGACGGATTTTTTAAAGCCATTGTAGTTGCTATAACGGAACCCCAGGATGTTCCTACAATGATGATTTTTTGTTTTCCGAGGTGTTCAATGAGATATTTTGAAAGGGCGATACCATCCTCGGCCATTTGCTCTACTGTCAATGGGTTCTCAATCCAGTAGTCTTCATTTAATTCGGCAGGAGCATTTTTTCCAAAAGTTCTTCCGGCACCTCTTTGATCCCATTGTATCAGAATAAAATCCTTTTCCCAGGCCCCGTAGATTGTACTATCATACGGACTCATTACGCTACCTGGACCGCCATGAAGAAATAAAATAACAGGTTTTGAAATGTCCTGTCCGTTAATCGTTATCCATTGTTCAATACCGCCTATTTTGACAAACTTCTCTTCATGAATGGATTTTGTTTGGGCGCTTATTGCTATTGGAAGTGAAAAGTAAAGGATACAAATTAGGATACAATTTTTCATGAAAATTTAATTTTTAAAGTACGATCAAATGGAAGTCGTAACTGATAAGTAGACGCTTATTATTTAATTTGTTACAATGACACTGGTTTTTGATAAATTCTCCCAACGCAATTTGAAAATTATTAATTTATAATCAAAAATTAACCATTCTGATTAAAAAAAAACCTAACCTCAAGCTAAACTTAAAAAACCGTCAGCTTTGAACTGACGGTTTCTCTATATCTTTAAACCTACTGTATTAATCCGTTAACTTATAAAAGAACATTTCTGGAGTGCCTTCTACACCGGCATCCATCATCAGTTTTTTCTTTGCCTCGGAATTAATGTTTGTTTTTGCTTTTTTTATATCAGTAACGGCAAATACCAGAGTCACCATATTAGGGTCGTCTATACTTCGAGCCATTCCTCTGTCAATAAATCCTTCTTCCATTCTTTTGACGATCCCTTCAGCATCGTACACTTTGAGCCAGGCATCAAAATCTTTTACTCGATGGGTTACCATTAAGCGTTCTTTCTGAGTAATTTCGGTAGGGTCATTTCGTATTACATCATAATAGAAAAATTCAGGTTTACCTACTACCCCTCCTTTTTTCATGGCCTCTTTAAGATTAGGGAGTGCGCTGAACTCTTTTGCTTTCAGTACATCACTAAACTTATCTATTACGATAATCATATTCGCATCATCTACCCCTCTTCCAACCACAAAATGTGAAATACCATAAGCCATTCTTACAGAATCATGTGCATCATATTCCTTTCTCCATTTATCATAATCAGCCACCTTATGCTTAATTACAATTACTTTAAAAGGTTCAAATACAGCAACGGCGGAAGTAGTATCTGCAATTGCAGCTCCTTCTGGTTCTGTTTTCTCTTTTTTACTGTCTTTACAGGATAAAAACGCAGCGGTAAAAACCAATATCAAAACTGGTTTTAAAAAAATTTTAATGTGTCTCATACTATTATTTTTTTAAGTTATTTTACAATGTAAATATAACTATAAATACTGATAATGAGATAATTAGGGTTTATTTAAAAAATTAATCGCAATCAAAAAACACCATTTATTTGTTGCCTTCCTTTTGATTTCCTATACAATAGTACTTCTATTCCAAAAATAATCCCATAAAAAAAGCCCTCTCATATGAACGAGACGGCTTCAATTATAATTATTTAATCCTTACAAAATGTAATCTGTATTAATGAAGTTAGACTCTTTACTGTTTAATAACTCTTGCAAAATAGCATTGTTATAGTCATTGTCTTTAGAAGCAACAAATGTTCTGATAGAGAACGAACGCAATGCATCATGAATACTCAAAGTCCCCACAGCCGAATCTTTTCTTCCCGTAAAAGGGAAAACATCTGGTCCTCTTTGGCAAGAACTATTCAAGTTTACTCTACAAACTAAATTCACCAAAGTATCGATAAGCGGTGCGATTGTTTTGATATCTTTTCCAAACAAACTGACTTGTTGTCCGTAATTAGACTCAGCCATATCATTCAATGGTTCCTGAATATCTTTGAAAGAAATAATAGGCACAATCGGACCAAACTGCTCCTCGTGGTATACACGCATTTCCTTATTTATAGGAAATAAAACAGCTGGAAATATATAATTATTGGTTTGCTCTCCTCCTTTTGCATTAATTACTTTTGCTCCGTTACTTGTTGCATCATCAATTAATTCCTGAATATAGGCAGGTTTTTCTTTTTCTGGCAAAGGAGTAAGAAAAACTGATTTGTCCCAAGGATTTCCAAAAGTTAACGCATCAACTTTAGCAGCAAATCGCTTATTGAATTCGTCTGCTATGGATTCGTGTACGTATAAAATTTTCAAAGCTGTACAACGTTGTCCGTTAAAAGATAAAGATCCGGCAATACACTCCTGGATAGTCAAGTCTAAATCAGCATCCGGTAAAATTATCGCTGGATTTTTTGCCTCTAAACCTAATACCAAACGCAATCTGTTTTTGTTGGGATGCTGATCTTGCAAAGCAATCGCTGATTTACTATTCCCTATTAAAGCCAAAATATCAACTTTCCCAGACTTCATTATAGGAGATGCCACTTCACGTCCTCTACCATAAACAATATTAATAGCCCCTTTTGGGAAACTGCTTCTAAAAGCTTCTAACAAAGGGGAAATCAACAAAACTCCATGTTTAGCTGGTTTAAAAATTACAGGATTCCCCATAATTAGTGCCGGAATAAGCAATGAAAAAGTCTCGTTTAATGGATAGTTATAGGGTCCCAGACACAATACAACTCCAAGCGGTCCTCTACGAACCATGGCATTTATCCCTTGAACTTTAGAAAAATGAGCGCTTCGTGCATTTAATTCTTTGTAACTTTCAATAGTGTCATAGATGTATTCTACGGTTCTGTCAAATTCTTTTTCAGAATCGCCCAATGATTTTCCAATTTCCCACATCAAATACTTAACGACTTCTGTTCGCGTCGTTTTCATTTGACTCACAAAATTTTCCATGCACTTGATACGATCCACTACTTTCATTGTAGGCCACAAACCCTGTCCATTATTGTATGCCGCAGATGCAGCTTCAACAGCTTCTAAAGCCTCCGCTTCTCCCATAAATGGAATAGATCCCAGTATAGTAGGTTCGTATTTTTCGGTAGATGAAATAGTAGAAAAAACTGGAGTAGTTTGCCCTGTCCATTTCTTTAATTCACCATTAATTAAATAAGTATCTTGATTAAGTAATGTGCTAATTTTAAATTCTTCTGGTATTAAACTCATTATAAGTAGGTTATATTTTAATTAAAATTTGATAAAAAGACACAATTGTATCTTTATTTTTATGGAGCAACAACTTCACCTTCCCACTCGATAATTCCTCCGAGCAAGTTATAAGTGTTTTCAAAGCCAAGTTCGTTCATGATTTCACAAGCTTTTGCACTTCGCATTCCGGAACGGCAATACACATAATAATTTTTATTTTTGTCTAAAGCCTCTATTTCATCTATAAAACCCTGTCCCTTGTGAATATCAATAAGTATGGCATTAGCTATAATTCCATCATTAGTTTCGTCTTCGGTTCTCACGTCAAGTATTACTGCATTTTCATCAGCTTGAAATTGAGAAATCCAATCTTCTTGTGTTAAATTCATAATATTGTTTTTTGTAAAAATACAAAGATTTTACCAAACAATAAACGCCCTATTTGTTAATTAGATAATATTCTAAAGAAAACGTTTTCGCAAAACATTAACTATCAATAAACTATGAATTAGACATGTATTTTTGCGAAAAATAGCCTAGTAAATCCATCGGAAATGCATAAAGCGCAGTATTCGACAATTAACACAGTTGCCTTTTCTTTTAGCAAAAAAAGCACACTATTCCTTTGCGTTTTTTAGACTACTTTTACATAACAACAAACCCAAAAATTAAAAAACATTCAAAATGCTTGATCCAATAAAGAAAATATTTCCTTCATTTTCAAATGAATTAATCAACGATATTGAAGCCAATTCCTCTTTTCAATCATTCAAAAATGGTGATATTATAATAAGAACTGGGCAGTACATAAAAAATACCGTTTTGGTCATCAGTGGTAAAATTAAAATTTACCGCGAAGATGAAAATGGCGGTGAGTTTTTCATGTATTATTTGCAACCTGGTCAGGCTTGTGCTATTTCTATGATTTGTGCTACAAAAAACAAAAAAAGCCAAATTATGGCCAAAGCTGTTGAGGATGTGGAATTGCTAATGATTCCTTTACCGTTAATGGATAAATGGATGATGCAACACCGGAGTTGGTATGAATTTGTAATTGGTTCCTATCGAAGTCGATTCGAAGAGGTACTCGAAGTAATTGACAGCATCGCATTTAGAGCTATGGATGAGCGTTTGGAATTTTATCTAAAACGTCACGCAGCAGCTTGCCATTGCAAAGAATTAAAAATATCCCATCAGGAAATTGCATCCGAATTAAATACATCAAGAGAAGTTATTTCCCGTTTACTAAAAAAAATGGAGCAACGAGGATTGGTAAATTTACAGCGCAATAACATTGAACTTTTGAAATAAAACAGCACTGTGAAAAATTTTATTGCTTGTAAAAAATTCACGGCTAATCTTTGCATTAAAAATTTTTTAAATGGAATATTTAGGCTACTTAGCTTCAATCATCATAGGACTTTCATTGGGTTTAATAGGAGGTGGAGGATCTATTCTAACTATCCCAATTTTAGTTTACTTATTTAAAATAGAGCCAGAATTAGCTACAAGTTATTCTTTATTTATTGTAGGAATTACCTCTTTATTCGGCTGTATAAGCCATTATAAAATTGGAAATCTTAACATTAAATCAACGCTATACTTTGCCATCCCCTCCGTATTTTCTATTTTGATAATTCGGGAAGTTATTTTTCCGAAAATAGCAGCAACACTATTCTCCATTGCGTCCTATCAGGTATCTAAAAGCTTTCTTATTATGATTGTTTTTTCAGTACTCATGATTGCAGCCGCTATAGCTATGATACGCAAAACAAAAGTGATAACAAATTTCCCAAAAACAAACTATACCCAATTGGGAATAATTGGATTTATCGTTGGAATTGTAACTGGTTTTTTAGGTGCTGGAGGGGGATTTTTAATAATCCCCGCATTATTGTTTTTCGCTAATTTACCCATGAAACAAGCCGTTGGCACGTCCTTATTAATTATTTTTATAAACTCTTCTATTGGCTTTGCCGGTGATTTGTATATTGGCACACCTATAAATTATCCTTTTTTAATAAAGGTTTCAAGTATCGCTTTTATAGGAATGATTATCGGAACAAAACTTTCAAAAAAAATTGATGGTACTAAACTAAAACCAATCTTTGGCTGGTTTCTATTAGTCATGGGAATTTACATTATTACGAAAGAAATTTTATTTCATTAAAGCAAAAAGCACTCCGCACTGGAATGCTTTTCCATTTTATCATTCGAATAGCAGTCCCTAATGCTCGCCATACCCAATGTCATCCATTTTGCCACTAAAAACTTTGTATTGAATTATGAAATATGCAATAACTAATACCAGAGCAATAATAAACCAATACACCCCGACTGACAAGCCATATTCGCCCGCAGCGGTATTATAAATAGTTAAGGACGGATTTACTGTATTGGTAGAAGGCAGGACATTTGGAAAAATAGAAGCCGTGGTCGCCGCAAATCCGCCTACGAGAAACATACTTGAAAATAAGAAACCAAGTCCGTCTTTATGGAATGTTTTTACTTTAAACAATCCGAAAATCCCAATAAATGCAATCAATGGAAATATCCAAAGAAAAGGATTTTCAACAAAGTTGTGAAAGGGTTTTGGTTCGATTCTATGCCAAATCAATAATGAAATAATTACCAATCCCAGCAGTACAAAATTGAGTTTAAAAACCACCTCTTTTAATCTTGTATTCAAAGAAGAGTTCGTTTTATAAATAATCCAATTGGCACCATGAATTGTCAATGTAACCACACTGACAACTCCTAAAAATAAGGTAAACCAATCTATAATTCCCAGTTGATCTGCTTGTGGACTAAAAGTAGGGTTCCACAAAGGCAAGAAAAAATAATGGCCTTCCTGAGTTGAAACACCATTCTCCACCATTCCTAAATTTACACCACGAACAATATTCCCTAAAGCCACTCCAAAAAACAAGGCCAATAATAAACTTGCAATCCCGAAAGCTTTATCCCAAATTACTTCCCACATAGGATGATGAATCTGACCGCGTAATTCTAAACCAACTGCCCTAAAAATCAGCAACCATAAAATCATCATTAAAGGCAAATAAAACCCACTAAATGAAGATGCATACAAAGTTGGAAAGGCAAAAAACAGAACACCTCCTGCTGCAATCAGCCATACTTCATTGGCATCCCAAAAAGGACCAATTGCGCTCGTTATTGCTTTTTTATCTTTCTCTGTTTTGGCAAAAAATAAATGAATAATTCCTGCACCAAAATCATAGCCATCCAGTACAATGTAAACGGCCAAAATCCCCATTAAAACTACATACCAAAAGAATTCCATAATTTATATATTTTCTGTTTGAGGTCCTTTATTAATAATTTTTCCAATCAGGAGCAAAAATAACATCCCTAACAAGAGATACAAGCCTATAAATCCAAGCAAGGTAAATAAGGTATTCCCGGATGAAACTGTTGGAGAAGCACCTTCAGCAGTACGCAATAAATTATACACCAACCAAGGTTGCCTGCCTAATTCTGCAGTATACCATCCCGTTGTATTTGCTATGTATGGAAATGGAAGCATGAAAAGCAAAGACCACAAAATCCACTTGGTTTCAAATAATTTTCTCCTGATAAGCTGAAAAACAGCAAAAGCCATCAACCCGATAAAAACCGTTCCGAGCCCAACCATGATATGATAAGCGTAATATAATCCGGAAATATTGGTGGGATGATTTTCCTCTTTAAACTGATCTAAACCTTTAATTTCTTCATGCCAGTTTCCATAGGTCAAAAAACTCAAAATATTAGGCACAGCAATTTTATTGTCCAATTTTTTATCTTTAACATCTGGCTGACCAATTAAAACAATTTCAGAGCCCTTCTTTTCGGTATGAAAAATTCCTTCCATTGCAGCAAAAGTTACCGGCTGGTATTTCACCACATTTTTGGCTAACAAATCTCCTGTAGGAACGGCGACAATAAGACTTGAAACCAATCCGAAAATCACTCCTGTTTTTACAAATAATTTTCCAAAATCCACATTCTTTTTACTCAAAATATAAAAGGCTCCAATCCCTGCCACAACAAAAGAACTGGTTACTAAAGATGCCGCTTGATTGTGTAGATAAGACGGCCACAACCATGGATTAGTGAATAAGGCCGAAAAGTTATTCAATACAAATTTACCATTCGCCAAAATTTCATAACCCACTGGATATTGCATCCAGGAATGCGTTGCAATTATTAAAAATCCACTGGCCCAAGAGCCTATAAAAATAAGTAATCCCGTAACAAAATGCCATTTGTGTCCGATTAATTTTTCTCCAAATAGAAACAAACCTAAAAAGGAAGATTCCAAAAAGAAAGAAAACATGCCTTCCATAGCTAAAGTTTGTCCAATAATCCCTCCTGTCAATTCAGAAAATTTGGCCCAATTGGTTCCAAACTGAAACTCCATCGGAATTCCCGTTACCACGCCCATCGCAAAATTAAGTGCAAAAATTTTCATCCAAAACTTAGTAGCCAGATTGTACTGTTCGTTTTGAGAGCGCAAAAACTTCCATTTAAATAAATAATGATTAGGGAAAGTCCCATTGTCAATTGCGGAAACAAGTAGTGAAAGGTAATCGTAAATGCGAATTGCATTCTATCATAAAAAAGCATTTCTTCCATACAAATATAATTTTTTCAAAGGTTCGGCAAATTTACCCATTATAAGTAACATTCCCTTACAAAAAAAAAAATCTTGGTCGCTATTTGTTAGAATTAAAACAAACATGAAAAGAAATCTTTGTTAGAGGCTATTTTACGAAAAATTAAAAATCTTGTGTGATATTAATCACCATCTATTTTAAAAACAAAGATTATCTTTGTATTACAATTTTACTTAAAAAGACTGACTACCATGCACATAGAACAAATATATACTGGTTGTTTAGCACAAGGTGCTTATTACATTACTTCAAATGGTGAGGCAGCTATTATAGACCCGCTGCGTGAAATACAACCTTATTTAGACCGATTAGAACGTGATGATGTAAAACTGAAATATATTTTTGAAACCCATTTTCATGCTGATTTTGTTTCTGGACATGTCGATTTAAGCCGAGAAACAGGAGCTCCAATTGTATATGGTCCAAATGCGAAATGTGAATTCGAATGTATATCTGCCGCTGATGGTCAAGAATTTGCTATTGGAAACATCAAAATAAGAGTATTGCATACGCCTGGACATACTCTGGAAAGCAGCACTTTCTTATTGATAGACGAAAACGGTAAAGATTACGCTATCTTCTCTGGAGATACGCTGTTTATTGGTGACGTGGGAAGACCTGATTTGGCACAAAAAGCGGCACACATGACTCAGGAACAATTGGCGGCACTATTATACCACTCGTTACGAGATAAAGTGATGACTTTAACTGATACTGTTATTGTATATCCGGCTCATGGTGCAGGAAGTGCTTGCGGTAAAAATATGAGTAAAGAAACAGTTTCTACCATTGGCAACCAAAAAGCAACGAACTATGCTTTGAGAGCGAACATGACGGAAGCCGAATTTGTACAGGAAGTAACAGAAGGTTTACTGCCTCCACCAGCTTATTTTGGAATGAACGTGGCTATGAATAAAAAAGGTTATGAAAGTTTTGAAAATGTATTACACTTAGGAATGCGCACGTTATCGGTAACCGAATTTGAGGCAGTTGCCGAAGAATCAGGAGCTTTAATTTTGGACACCCGAAAAAATATTTATTTTGCCAAAGGCTTTATTCCACAATCTATAAATATTGGAATTGATGGCGATTTTGCTCCTTGGGTTGGTGCTCTGATTGCCGATGTGAAACAGCCGATCCTAATCGTTTGTGAAGTTGGACAAGAAGAAGAGACTGTTACGCGATTAAGCCGTGTGGGTTTTGATAATTTACTTGGTCATCTGGCAGGTGGATTTGATGCCTGGGCAAGATCAGGAAAAGAAATTGACACCGTAAATAGAATTACAGCCGAACAATTTGCTAAAGAAGTGAAAATTGGCGAAAACAAAGTAATCGATATCCGAAAAGAAAGTGAATATTGTGGGGAACATGTTGAAGAAGCCTTTAACATGCCATTAGCAGCAATCAATGATTGGATCAAAGATATTAATCCAAAAGAACATTTTTATTTGCATTGCGCCGGTGGTTATCGCAGTATGATTGCAGCTTCAATCTTAGAAGCGCGTGGTTTTAGAAATTTCACCGAAATAGAAGGCGGTTTTAATGCTATTGAAAAAACAAATTTACCTAGAACTGATTTTGTTTGCCAAAGTAAAATTTTGAAATAATTGATAACCAAATAAATTTATACGATGAAAAAAAATATGGGTTCAATAGACAAAATTATTCGTATCTCAATTGCGGTGATTATAGCTGTACTGTATTTTACCGATACAATTAGCGGCACTATTGCTCTGATTTTAGGAGCATTTGCAATTATTTTTATAGTTACCAGTTTTATTAGTTTTTGCCCAATGTATTTACCTTTTGGCATCTCTACTAAAAAAAATATAGAATGAAAGAGATACAATGTTGTGGTGTTTCTTGTGAAAAATCACTTGACGCAGCGTATTGGGAAGCGCAATATATAGCTAAAGCTACTGGTTGGGATTTAGGCAAAGTATCCCCTCCCATACAAACATATATAGATCTAATAAGTAAAAAAAACAGAAGTATTTTGATTCCTGGATGTGGAAACAGCTATGAAGCAGAATATCTTTTAGAACACGGTTTTACGAACATTACTGTTATTGACATTGCACCAACACCGGTCGCAATTTTAAAAGAAAAATTCAAAAACAATCCTAATATCCAAATAGTATTGGGCGATTTCTTTGAACATCAGGGAAAATATGATTTGATTATTGAACAGACTTTTTTCTGCGCTTTACCTCCTACCATGCGTCAAAAGTATGTTTGGAAAATGCATCAACTTTTAACTGATGAAGGAATATTGGCTGGATTATTATTTAATAGAATATTTGAAATAAGTCCTCCTTTTGGTGGAAGAAAAGAAGAATATGAGCTGCTTTTCACAGCAGCCTTTATTTTTTTTAAAATGGATCTGTGTCCAAATTCAATTGCACCAAGAGCCAATTCAGAATTGTTTTTTGAATTGAAAAAGGACAAGCAGGTCCAAGTTAATCTTTATGAATTTAAAGGTATCACTAGCAGTGATTGTGCGGACTCTGTAACAAAAAAAATTGCATCACTAGATGGAATATTGCATGTAAGCAGGAGCAATAATTTTGAAGAAGTACTTATTGTCAGTAAAAATGGAATGACAATCGAAGAACTTACAAATGCAATTTCTTATGATGAAAAGTATAAAATTAAAAAAATAAGTTAGTAACACGGGTTTGCTTCTTTCAAAAAATGAAAGAATTACTATTTACGTACTTTTAAATCCAGGTTTGTGGTTCAAATGGCTGCACTATTTCTAACAATAAATACAATAACGATGAGTAATTTCGATACTATTATCAATTCCGGCAAACCAGTTTTAATAGACTTTTTTGCGACATGGTGTGGTCCATGTAAAATGCTTAGCCCTATTTTGAGAGAAGTAAAAGACAGTTTGGGCGACCGTGTTTCTATCATCAAAATTGATGTAGACAAAAACCAACAAATTTCGAGTCAGTATCAGGTTCGTGGTGTTCCTACAATGATTTTGTTTCAAAACGGAAAGCAATTATGGAGACAATCCGGCGTATTGACTAAAGAAGAAATAATTAAAACTATTATAGAAAAAAGTAATGCATAACTAGAAAAGCGATCCTCATCACAGAATTTCAAAATCTTTAATACCACATTATAAGCAGCGTTTTAAATAGCTGTTTAGTATTTATTCTATTTGAAAATAATTATTTCGGTATTTTCCGGAGATAATCCGTTATGTCATTATTTTAAATGACGCAGCGGTTTGGAGTTAGAAAAAAGTTAATTAACTTTATATCTATTATGAAAAACCCTCCTCAATACAGACTTTCAAAATCCGAATCTTTATTTGTGCGGGGACCATTATCAAGATACAGAAACTTAGTTTTCTTATTTAAAGTTATCTATAATTTTATTAATGCATTCCGCAAAATGCGCGTTATTGGTACTTGTGTCACTATTTTTGGTTCTGCACGATTTGGTCCAGAAACAAAGCACTATCAAGATGCTGTACAAATTGGAGCAACGTTAGCTAAATTAGGGTTTACAGTAATGACTGGCGGGGGACCAGGGATAATGGAAGCAGCTAATAAAGGAGCATATGAAGCCGGAGGTTATTCCGTAGGTTGCAACATTGTCCTTCCCATTGAACAAAAACCCAATCCTTATTTACACAAATGGATTCATATCCCTTATTTTTTTGTTCGAAAAGTCATTCTAATAAAATATTCATATGCCTTTGTTGTTATGCCAGGAGGAATAGGCACTTTGGACGAATTATTTGAAGCGTTAACGTTAATTCAAAATAAAATAATAAATAATTTCCCAATCGTTATTTTTGATAAAAAATATCACAAAGAGCTAATCCACCATATCCAAATGATGTCAAAAAATGAAAGTATAAGTCCAGAAGACATGAAACTTCTATTTATCACTGATTCTGTCGAAGAATTAATAGAACACATAGAAAAACATGCTATCAAAAAATTTGGCTTAAAAAGGCAAAAATACGACGCCAAATCGTGGTTTGGAGAACGAGAAACAAAACAGTAATCGAAATTTTAGTTTACATCCGTTTTTCATTTTGGTACTAAATAAAAATTATTTATCCAACCACTTGTGCATAATCAGTTCTAAATTGGATTTGATAATTGGCTTAGAAATGTAATCATCCATCCCTGCTTCTAAACATTTATCTTTTTCTCCTAACATTATTCCTGCTGTTAAGGCAATGATGGGCGTTTTTTCAGCTTTTTTTAATTTTCTGATTTCTGCAGTTGTTTCATATCCATTTTTAACTGGCATTTGTATATCCATGAATATAAGGTCAAATTGTTCTTTCTTACACAGTTTTATTGCATCAGTTCCTTGTGAAGATTCTACTACAATACAATTAGGAACTATTGTGTTAAGAAGTGTTTTTATCAAAAGCATATTAATTTTATTGTCCTCAACAACTAATATCCGAATAGGGCTTAAAATTTCAGAAGAAACAATTTTATTTTTTTCATTTAAATTGCTCTCTTCTGAATCTTGCTCATGATTTGATTTTTTAAGTTCAATAGTAAAGAAAAAATCACTTCCATGTCCATAATTACTTACCAGCTCTAATTTACTGTTCATCAAACTTAAAAGTTGATTTGAAATTGCCAATCCTAAACCAGTCCCTCCAAATTGGCGCGTTATGGAATTATCCTCTTGTACAAAAGAATGGAATATTTTTTCCTGATTTTGTTCTTTAATCCCAATTCCTGTATCTTTTACTGAGAAAATTATGGCAGCTGTATTTTCCGAAAAACTAGATTTATTATAAATATCCAATAAAATCTTACCCGCTTTTGTAAATTTTAATGCATTTCCAATTAAATTCACTAGTATCTGTTTCAATCGTACCGAATCCGTAAAAACATAACGAGGCACGTTTTTATCTATATTCAAAAGTAAATCTATATTTTTTAAAGAGGCCTGATGCTTGAAAAGATCAATAACTTGATGCGTTAGCTCGAAAAGATCCAATTCTTCAATATTTAATTCTAATTTTCCTGATTCTATTTTTGAAAAATCTAAAACATTATTTACAAGATCCGCTAATATTATTGCCGATTCATTTATGGTATTCATATATTCCAACTGATTTTTGTCAAGATTTGATTTCATTAACAAATCAGTAAAACCAATTATCCCATTTAATGGCGTTCTAATTTCGTGGCTCATATTCATTAGAAAACTTGACTTCGCTTTATTGGCAGCTTCCGCCTGTTCTTTTGCATTTGTCAATTCTATTTCCAACATCTTTAGCTCTGTAATTTCGATAAAACTCGTTACCACCTCCGTTATTTCGCTATTATAATCAAAAACGGGAAATCCATTTAATAAAAGCCATATCGTTCTCGTATTATCAGGTCTTTTAATTCCCATGATAAAATTTTTGATTGGCTTTCTCTCACTTATAATTTTGTTTATAGGATAATTTTCAAACGGTAATGGTTTATAATTTTCATTTATAAATTTCCATACCGGATTGATTGCTATTTTTCCTTTCATTTGATCAGTACTCAGCCCAATCAATTCCGATGCTTTAGGATTAGACAAAATAATAGAAGTGTCCGGAGCATATACAATAACACCAACATCAAGATTATTTAATAATCCACGATACCGTTCCTCACTTTCCCTCAGCGCTTTTTCAGTCAATTTGAGTTGTGTAATATCAACAACTGAAATAAGCGCCTCTTCTCTATCTTCAGTTGCTATACCAGTAAGGTAAACGTTCGTTATACTATTGCTGTCCAATAATAACTTAACTTCACAGCATTCTTTAATACTGCTTTTAAATACATTTTCTAAAAAAAAATTAAATATTGGTTTTGTATCATTGGTAACAAAAAATCCGAACTGGCTGTCGATCAATCGTGATCTCTCTTTACCTAACATCTGGGATCCCGTCAAGTTAAGGGCTGTAACTTTTCCTGTTTTTGTAAGTGTAAAATAGCCGGATGGGGCAAAATCGTATAAATCCGCATACTTTTCGGTAGCAACCTCAGCCTGCTCTTTTGCAACAATAAGTTCTTCATTCTGCATTTCAAGTTCTATTTGATGCACTTCAAATTCATGAATGAGTTTCAACGTATCAGCTTCAGAAAGTAAAGAATCGCGCTTCGATTCTTTAGTTTTTTTCAACTCCTCAGCATTTTCACGAAGAATTTTCATGACTTCTGATTTATTTTCTGTTTTTTTCATAATTTCCACCTGTGTTAAATAGTACACTTTTTCCGTGATGAATTGGGGAACTATATCTGTTTTTTTTTAATTTATTTTTTTAGCTTGTTAATTGGAATTTCATGGATAAAACATTGAATCACCTTGTGAGTGTCTATAAAATACATCGTACTAATAAACTCAACATTCATCTTTTTTGCATCGGCAGTTTCAATTTCAATACCCTGATACTGAAAAAACTCCTTCTCATTTAATTCTTTGAATTTTTCTATATTTGGAACAATTTTTTTAAAACAAGCGATCTTCCAAATTTCTTTTCCAATAAAATTCTCTTTGGTCAGCCCCAATAAGTCAATCAAAAATGGATTTAAAGCAGTGATTATTCCTGTATTAGGATCAAGGAATAAAATTCCATCCTTAACCGATTTGAAAAGATGATTATACCGTGTTTCTGAGAAAACCAACGCCTCCTGAGCCTCCACCCGATCCGAAATATCACGAATAATACATTGCACCACTTTTTTATCATTAACTAAATATACGTTACTCACAAATTCAACATTTATTTTTCTTCCATTTGCTGTTTCAAGTGGTAAATTTTCATACCGGACAAATTCCTTTTTTTGTAGTTCTAAAAATTTATCTTTATTGGCAACTATATCTTTTAAAGAACCAATTTCCCAAATAGATTTTTCGATAAATTGATCATGCGAATACCCTAACATTTCGACCAAATAAGGATTGACATCCATTATCATCCCTGTTTCTGAATTTAGAATTAATATCCCATCTTTTGCTGATTCAAAGAGACGGAGGTATCGATTTTCCATTTTGAGAGACTCTTCGGCCTGTTTTGCAGCTGTAATGTCAGTAAAAGTAATCACAATCCCATCAATACGATCGTCTAGAGTACGATATGGCATTATTCTAACATAGTAATATCTATTATCATTTGTCTCAACTTCCTTTTGAATTGGACTGAGTGTTTTGATAACTTGAAGCGCATTACTTTCCATTTCCGGATACTTCAAATCACAAACTAAATCTGTAAAAGGCCTTCCTGTATCTGCTGCTCTTAATTTAAATATTTTTGTTACCGGATCTGTAAACCTGCGAATGTTTAATTCCTTATCCAGAAAAAGAGTAGCAATTTCAGTACTATTGAGCAGGTTTTTCATGTCGTTATTTGCCTGTTCAAAATCAACTAATTTACTTTGAAGCTCCGTATTAACGGTTTGTAATTCTTCATTTAGGCTTTGCAACTCTTCTTTTGAAGTGGTGAGTTCTTCGTTAGTTGACTGCAGTTCCTCATTAGTCGACTGTAGCTCTTCATTGGTTGATTTCAGTTCCTCCTGTGAGGTTTGCATTTCTTCACGAGTGCTGTTCAAATCCTCATTACAACGAATCAGTTCTGCTTCCAGTTCCTTTTGTTTTCTCGAAACACTTTGTCTTTTCTGTTTTAATGCATTTTCATCCGATTCTAAATTCTCCGGTACATCACTGAATACCAACACAATCATCCCTTTTAACGCATCGGGGCTTTCGATTTGTTGAAGAGTTAAATTTACAAAATATTTACTCCCGTCTTCAACTATTTTTACATTTTCAATTTTTACAGGGTCAAAGCCTTGTAATGCTTTACGAAAAGCAACAGGTAATTCATTTCTCAAACCTTCGCGAGCCATGGCATGTATATTCCAGTTTGCTTTACCGGCTACTGGCTCCAGATACTTCCCCGTTCTGCCGGTAATATAAATGATGTCCCCTTTACTATTCACAAATATGCTGGCTGGTGAAAAACGTTGAAGTAAAATTTGATCTGCAAGGATTTGTATGTTTTCAACAACCTTAGTTTCTTTCATGGTATCGCTGGTTAATCTTTTAATTTGGGAAAAAGAGCTTGGAAAATTCGTAATCTCAGGACTTACTGATCTTGACGTACGTTTGAAAAATTTCAATTTTGAATCTATCACATCAAATCCTTTAATGCTGCTGCCTATTGTTTCTGCAGTACCGAGCACCATTATCCCGCCTGGATTAAGACTATAATTAAACAATCTTATTAATTTATTTTGCAATTGTGGCTCCATGTATATCAACATGTTCCGGCACGTCAGCAGGTCTAGTTTAGTAAAGGGGGGGTCCTTTATGACATCATGGGGAGCAAATACTATCATTTCCCGAATGGATGCAGTCACACGGTAACCTGTTTTTTCAGTTATAAAAAATCGATTAATTCGCTCGGGCGATACATCTTTTATAATATTAAATAAAAAAATACCTTTTCTGGCTTTCTCTATTGCGACAAGATCTAAATCAGTAGCGAAAATCTGTAATTTAATCTTTTTCTTTTTTCCTATTCTTTCCATTGCTTCATCAAAAACCATAGCCAAAGAATAAGCCTCTTCTCCCGTTGAACAGGCTGGAACCCATGCTCTGAGAGTATAACCATCAGGCACTGTATGTAAAAGAGTAGGAACAATATCTTCTTTGAGTTTTTCCCAAACAGCAGTGTCTCTAAAAAAACTGGTTACACCAATCAATAACTCTTTAAATAGTAATTCAATCTCTTTGGGGTTTTCCTGTAAAAAACGGACATATGTATGGATTTTGTCTATTTGATGTATTGCTTTTCTCCTTTCAATGCGGCGCATTAAAGTACTTTTTTTATACATCGAAAAATCATGTCCGGATTGCTCACGCAATAAGATTATGATTTTATCCAGGCTACTTTCACTTTTGACGGGTATTTCAGAATCCATGTTTACCTCCGGAAAATACTTGAGTAAACCAATCAATTTAGCGGGTAATTCTTCTGCGGGAGCTACAATATCAGCCATCACAGACTCTATAGCATTACGTGGCATACTGTCAAATTTTGCAGAAGTAGGATCTTGAACCAGTACAATTCCATTTTTTTCTTTAATCGCTTTTAATCCCAAGCTACCATCAGATCCCATACCGGAAAGAATGATTCCAATACTTTTTTCCATACGGTCCAATGCCAAAGATCTAAAAAAAAGATCAACTGGTAGTCTCATACCACGCGATTCAACGGGCTGAAACAAATGCAATTTCCCATTTAGTATTGACAGGCTTTTGTTGGGAGGAATTACATATACATGGTTTGGTTTTACTTTTAGCGCATCGCTAGCTTGTAAAACCATCATTTGTGTCATTCTTTGTAATAACTCAGGCATTATTCCAACATGTGTAGGATCCAGATGTTGAACAACTACAAATGCCATACCGCTGTTATTAGGCATGTTTTTAAAAAATAATTCTAATGCCTCCAGACCTCCGGCTGAAGCTCCAATACCAATAACAGGAAAATCACTATTATCGGCTCCAGGCAAGATTGAATCAGATTTCAAATCTAAAACTTTGTCTTCCCCCAGACTGATTTGATTTTTTTTTACCATCACGAAATTAGAATTTTCTATATCTTTTTATTTTGTTGAGTCGGATTTTTTCATTCACGATTTCTTCTTTTATTTTAGCGATAATCGCATGGCTAAAGTGATATGTTATCATCAGTTTTATCACTTTTCACAAAAGTAAAAAACATCAAATATTCTTACTTTTTCGTAAAGAAATCAGTATTATTCAACAACTGATTAACTTCGGCAAAAAAATAGGCTTTAATTCAATGCCAATAAAAATAACGTATCTACATTAAATCCGATACTTAATCATTATCAATTAAACATTTACCTGAATTCACGGGTAATAAATATTAAATTTAGTGAAAATAAATTTTTATTACAAATAAATCAAACATAACATCTTAAACCTCCACCTACAAAAATCAAAAAATATTGTTTCCTGAAAGTTTATAAAATTACAGTCACAAAAAAAGTGTTTACTACAAACACTTTTAAACTATTGAAAAATAAAATCAATCTTTATGTAGCCACTTGAGCAACATGTTTTCTAAATCATTTTGGATAAGTGGCTTTGGCAGATAATCATTCATTCCTGCTTCCAGGCATTTCTCTTTGTCACCAATCATTATTCCGGCAGTTATGGCAATTATCGGAATCATTGCGGAATCTTTAAATTTCCTGATTTCGCCAGTTGCTTCGTATCCGTTTTTATTTGGCATTTGAATGTCCATTAAAATAACATCCGGTTGTTGTTTTTTATATTGTTCTACAGCTTCATTTCCATCCTTACCTTCAAAAATAGTACAATTGGACATTATTCTTTTAACCAGTGTTTTTGCTAAAAGCATATTGATTTTATTGTCCTCAACTATTAATACCTTTTTATTGCTTAGCGTCTCTTTTGGAATAATGTTATCCTTTGCAATCCCATCAGTAAGTACTGAAGTTATACCTTTTATATGATTTGATTTTTTAAATTTAATGACAAAGAAAAAATCACTTCCATCTCCATATTTACTGATTAACTCCAATTTGCTATCCATTAGCGCTAAAAGCTGATTTGAAATAGCTAAACCTAATCCAGTACCACCAAATTTTCGATTGGTAGAATTATCCTCCTGTACAAAAGAATTAAATATTTTTTCATTGTTCCCCTTTTTTATTCCTACCCCACTATCTTTTACAGAAAATTTAATAGTTGTCCACTTTTTATTTGCTGGCGCTATTTCATTGATATCCAGCCGTATTTCTCCAAAACTTGTAAACTTAACGGCATTACTCAACAGATTTACCAGTATTTGCTTTAATCTTACAGAATCAGCAAGAATATATTGCGGAACGTTTTTATCTATTTGCAGTGTTAACTCTATATTCTTTTGCTTGGCTTGATATTTAAACAAATCAATGACCTGATTTGTTAATCTAAATAGATTTATTTCCTCTATATCGAGCTCTAATTTTCCAGATTCTATCTTAGAAAAATCCAATACATCATTGACAATTTCCATTAATGACGTTGCTGATTCATTAACTGTAGTCATATATTCGGCCTGATTCTTTTTTAGATTTGACTTCATTAATAAATGAGTAAAACCAATAATACCATTTAATGGAGTTCTAATCTCATGGCTCATATTCGCAAGAAAATCAGTCTTCGCTTTATTTGCGGCTTCGGCTTGTTCTTTCGCTTTTATAAGTTCCATTTCCATCACCTTTTGTTCGGTAATATCAATGAAACTGATTACTATTTCAAATATTTCACCATTGGAATCAATTTCAGGAAAGCCATTAACTAAAAGCCACGCTATGTCATTTGTTTTCGGTCGATTAACTCCAACGACAACATTTTTTATCGGTTTCTTACTTGCTAATATTTGATTTACTGGATATTTTTCAACCGACATCGCAAAATTGTCTTCATTCAAAAATCTCCAGTCTGGACTAATGGCCGTTTTCCCTTTCATTTGATTATGACTCAACCCCAGTAATTCCGATGCTTTTAAATTATTTACAATAATTGAAGTGTCCGATGCATGAACAACTATACCTGTATCAAGATTCTGTAACAAAACGCGGTATCTTTCCTCACTTTTTAGCAATGCATAGTCCGCTTGTTTGGCGCTTGTGATATCACGGGAAAGACAAATAAAGTGAATATCATGATCTTCACTTTCCTGCATGGGTGCGATTGAGAGTTCAAACCAATGTATACCACTCTGCAACTGCAATGAATATTGTCGTCCGGTGGAGAACCCCTTTTCTGAAGCTTCCTGAATAGCGGACAGACACAAATCAGCAACATCGGGCGGTAATACTTCGGAAAATCTTTTACCTAAAAATACTTCTGAGGGCAGCGCTAACAAATCATCACGACGGGAATGGTAATTGTAAATTCTGCCGATCATATCAACTTCAAAAAGTAAATCCGGAATAGCTCCAAGTATAGCTTCCAGTTTTTTGTGCATTTTCTTGAAGTCATCCTCTGTTTTTTTACGTTTACTTACATCTCTTACTATTGCAACAATACGTCCATCTGCAATCATTTTGGCAGTAATTTCAACGGGAATCAGTGATCCGTCCTGATGCAGCATATTGCGTTCCATCAGCGTTTGATCTCCATTAAGCAATTCTTTCATCATGATGGGTCTGTTTTTCAGCTCATCAATTGTATATAAATCTAGTAGGTTTTTAGAACAAAGCTCTTCTTTGGTATACCCAAGCATGACGCAGGCACTTTCATTTGCTTCAAGTAAATCTCCTGAAATATCATTAATAAAAATAGCATCTGAAGCTTGCTCTACAAGGCTCCTGTATTTTTCTTCACTTTTAAAAAGCTGATCCTTTACATTCTTTAATTCGGTGATTTCAGTCATCGATCCATTTAAACGAATCGGTTTGCCAAATTCATCTCTGGTTAAAAAAGCTCTGCCGAAAAATATCCCATAATTCCCATCTGCTTTTTGAAAACGAAATTCATCCGACCAAGTACATGAAGTCCCCGAATAAGATGCTTCAAGATTATTTATCACCCGAACAAAATCATCTGCATGAAGTTTTTCTCTCCATATTGTAGAGCTTGGCTCTATTTTTTCAATAGTGGAGTCTAAATTAAAAAGTTTAAAAAAGGCTTCATTATGCCAATTTTCATCTGTCCTCAAGTTCAATTCAAAAACGGCATCGTTAGTTGCTCGGGAAATAATTTCAAATCGCTCGTTTGCTTTTCTAATTTTTTCTTCTGCTTTTTTTATTTCAGAAAGATCGATACCCATTCCGAGCAGACATCTTTTTCCTTCATATTCAACTGCTAATGAATTGATATAATAGGGAACTTTATTTTTTGTTTTGGTAAATAATTCGACTTCAATACCAGGTGATTTTTTATTAAATACTGTTGCTATTCTTTCTCTGATTCTATCTTTTTGTGTCTCATGATAAAAATCAACAGGACTCATTTGATTTATTTCATCGCTATTATACTCAGAAACATCTTCAAAATTTTTATTCCATTTTAAAAACTTTCCGGAACTATCATAGAGATAAAAAATACCCGGTAGATTATTAATTACCGTTTCTGAAAGTTGTTTTTCCTTTAAAATTAAATCTTCAGCAATTTTACGTTCTGTAATATCAGTAATTGTACCTATATATCCAATGATCTCGTTTTCAGAATTTCTCTCTGGTATAGCCTGTCCGATTACCCAAGCGATTGTACCGTCAGGACGAACAAAACGATATTCTGACAGCGAAATTTCTTGACTATAAATTGCACTCTCCCATCCACTAAATAGTGAATTTTTATCATCATTATGAACTGCTTTGAGCCAACCATTACCTAAAGCTTCCGCAGAAGATAATCCTGAAATTTGACACCAACGCGGATTTACATAGGTCGTATTTCCGGCTGCATCTGTTTGAAAAATCCCTACTGGAGAAACTTCAGTCAACAAATGATACCTTTGTTCACTTTCAATAACGGACTGCTCTGCTTTTTTCCTTAAATTCTCTTTTTCTAAAATTTCTAAAGCAAAAATTACATCGCTGGTTGCCTCCTGTAATAATGAAATTTCCTCAGCATCAAAAAAGTTTTTTTCATTAGCATAAAAGGAAAAAACACCAACTACCTTTCCGAATTTTTTTATTGGCACTGCCATTGAAGAAAAATATCCACGCTCTAAAGCTTCATTTTTCCATGGCTTCATCATGCGATCGTTTTCAATATCATTACAAACAACATATCTACCTTCTCGAACCGCAATTCCTGCAGGACCATTACCTACTGGTATATCTTCAGTTGAAATCATTTTTATTGTAGAAAGATATCCCCTGTCTTCGCCGGCAATCATTGCCGGAATTAATTTTTTAGTCTCTTCATCTACTAATCCAATCCAGGCCATTCTAAACTTCCCTAATTCAACAGCTATTGTACAAGCTTCTTTAAAAAGTGTTTGTTCATCAGTAGTCCGAACAATCATTTGATTTATCTGGCTAATAAATGAATGAAGCCGATTGGCCTTTATGAGTTTTTGCTCGGCTCCTATACTTTCGGTGATATCAGTTATAATTCCATGGCAAATTACAGTTCCTTCTGGTTCAACCACTGGCAAAGAGTTCATTTCATGCCATACTAATCCTTTTTTTGGATGAAAGTAACGGTATTTGCCTTTGAGAGGAATTAACTTTGTTTTAGTAGCTACAATGCTTTTCATAACGGCATCCAAATCTTCCGGATGAATTAAATCAAAAATTTTATTGCTATCAGTCTTAATAGCTTCATACGCAAAACCATAAATCTCGTCGATAGCACTACTAGCATAAGAATAGCCTATAGAACCATCTTTATTTTGACGCATCGAATAAATTAAACCCGGAGAAGTAGCCGCAATTTTAGCAAACTTATCTCTTTCTTCTCTTAATGTTTCCGTTATTATTTTACTCTCAGTACTATCTTTAACGAAACCCAGAAAACGATTTTCCGAAAGTTGTACAGCCTCAACAGACCACCATTTAACATCGCCGTTTTTATGAATCGCTTTAAGTTCTTTTTTTGCTATTCCATTATCTAAAAGTTTCCGAAATTCTTTGAAATAATCTTCTAGAGATTCCAGAGCTGACAAATCACCAAACTTCATGGTTAGTAGTTCCTCTTTGGAGTAACCCGTCAATACTGTCGCGGCATGGTTAACATCTAAGTAATTTCCTTGCTCATCCAACACAAAAACTCCATCTGGTGCATTTTCTATGTAATTTTTAAACTTAGCATTGCTTTCTTCTTCAATTACTTTTAGTTTATAATCCAGTTCTGCTTTTTCTTTTGCTTTGACCGCATCCTCGATTTGCTTTTTTAAACTAACGTCCTGAGTGTTAACTCTGATTGCAAATACACTCCCATTTTCATCCAATACTGGGAATACTGTTTCATTCACCCACTTTGTTTTGTTAAGAAAAATAGCGTTTTTTTCAACTTCAAAAGGCTTTTTATCAATAATTAATTCCTCGATTCGATTTTGAAAAAACACTGCCTCTTCTTGAGAAAAATGACTTAAATATTCTTGGAATAAATCTACATTGTCTTTTTTTTCAACTTCAAAAATAGCATACAATTCTTCAGACCAAATTATTTTTTTTGTTTTTAAATTGAATTCCCATGTACCGATTTTTGCTATTTTTTGGGCATGGTTTAGTAAGTTTTCACTCCTAATTAATTTTTCCTGGGTGCTCCTTATCGCTGTGACATCTCTTCCGATTGCGTAAATATTTTCCGCAGAAATACTGTTTGCTGTCCATTGAATAGTAACAAATTCACCATTTTTTTTTAGAAATCTATTTTCAAAATTCATTGCGGGGTTTCCTACAGCAAGGCTTTCAATCTCTTTTAACGATCTTTCAAGATCATCGGGATGTAAAAGATGGATAAAAGAATTATTAAATAATTCTTCTTTTGAATAACCAAGAATTTCAAAAAAAGCGGGATTAATCTCTTTAAAAAAAGCATCAGTTCCAACAACACATACAAGATCATTAGACTCTTCAACAAAAAACTTGAAACTAGCTAATGCTTCTTCTTTTTTTAGTAATCGATTTATTTCTAATTCTTGGGATTTTGTTTTATTGAGTAAATCGCTATAGGAGGGGTCGGCTATCTTCATACTCTTAGGTTCAAATAAACATTAAATATAACAAATTATTAACTTCAAATTAAACAGCTCCAAATATAAAAAACATCCATACAAGATTCCATTATAACAGGAGCTACTGACATGGAATATACTTAATTTTATTTTTATAGTCCTATTTATGTAAAAAATATTTAAAAATAATGTCAATATTCAAATTTCAGTTAAAACACAATGTTTACGTACTGAAAATCTAGCCCAATTTTTCCCTACTGCATTTTTAAAATCGTTACATTTTTGACTACAGAAACAGTTGTGGTACGCATTTTGAGTATACTGTGCGATTGAAACACTATAGCTCCAAAACTATTAAGGCTGAATAATAAAATTTATGCAACGCAAAAAACAACATGCAAAATAAACGAGCAAACTAATGATTTATAACATATTAACAAACAACAAGCTTTCTAAAAACAAATTATTTACCTTGGCTTAAAATAATTTTAACAAAAAAATAACTTACATTTGTATATACAAATGTAAAATGTGTTACATTTGTACCAACAAATTACATATTCAAATATGAAAATTGAAGAAATTTTAAAATCAACTGTACCGATGGATAATTCAAAAAAAATTATGCTGAATATTTTGTATACACAAAATGTGATTACAGATAATTTTAATGAAATATTAAAACCTTATGAAATATCTGGGGAGCAATATAATGTTCTGCGCATATTAAGAGGTCAAAAGGGAAATCCGGCAAACATGTGCATGATACAGGAGCGCATGCTGGCCAAAACAAGTAATACAACAAGACTTGTGGATAAATTATTACTAAAAGAATTAGTGACTCGAAAAGTTTGCCCAGAAAACAGACGAAAAATTGAAGTCCTGATTACTCAAAAAGGACTAAATTTTTTGAAAGAACTAGATCCAAAAGTAATCGCACACGACCAGTTTTTTTCAAAAAATTTAAATAGCGAGGAAATAAATCAATTAAATCTATTATTAGAAAAATACAGAAATCAATAAATACCAACACTAATATGAATACTTTCTTAGACCATCAAAATTGGCGATACGCAACAAAAAAGTTTGATACAACAAAAAAAATAACAGCAGAAGATTTAACCATATTAAAAGAAGCAATTCGTTTGAGTTCCTCTTCCTATGGTTTACAACCTTACAAAATAATTATTGTAGAGAATCCTGAATTACGAGCAAAATTGCAACCTTCGGCTTGGGGACAATCTCAAATAGTGGAAGCTTCTCACTTAATCATCTTTGCAAATGAAACGAACATTGGGGATAATGCTATTGATAGTTTTTTGCAAAACATAAGCGAAACAAGAAGTACACCTATTGAAGCCTTATCTGGTTATGGTGACTTTATGAAATCTAAAATTTCAACATTAACTTCGGAAGCAAAAGATATTTGGACAGCAAAACAAACTTACTTAGCTTTGGGTAATCTTTTAAATGCAGCTGCTGAACTTAAAATCGACGCAACTCCTATGGAAGGTTTTGTGCCTGCTCAGGTAAATGAAATACTAGGTTTGGACCAATTAGGACTAAATGCGACCTTAATTGCAACACTTGGTTACAGACACGAAGAGGATGTAACACAACATTACAAAAAAGTTAGAAAATCAAACGAAGACTTATTTATAACACTTTAATCACTAATTCAAATTAAATATTAATCTAAATCAAATTTAAACACATGAAAAATTTAAAATCAATTGCATTGGCATTAGTAGTAGTTTTATCTACTTTATCTGTAACAGCACAAACTAAAAAAGTTGATGCTTCAAAAAGTACTGTTAACTGGGTTGGAAAAAAAGTTACTGGAAAACATGAAGGAACTGTAAACTTAAAAGATGGTAAATTAATCTTTAAAGGAAAAAAATTAGCTGGTGGTACTTTTAATGTTGATATGACATCACTAACAGCGACTGACCTTTCTGGAGAATACCAAGGAAAATTAAACGGTCACTTGAAATCAGAAGATTTCTTTGGAACTGAAAAATTCCCAACAGCAACATTGGTTTTCAAAAAAGTAGTTAAAAAAACAGCTAATCTTTACACAGTAACTGGAGATTTAACCATTAAAGGAAAAACAAACCCAATCACATTTGATCTTGCAACTACACCAAATACTGCTGCAACTTCATTAAAAATTGACAGAACAAAATACGATATTAAATATGGTTCTGGAAGTTTCTTTGACAATCTAGGAGACAAAGCTATTTCGGATGACTTTGACTTAGCAGTTGCTTTGAAATTCTAATATTTTTTTTCAAAATATCAGCAAACCCCAACAGTCTAAAATTGGACTGTTGGGGTTTCTTTTTGGACACCAAACAAAGTATTCCTTAATCCTTCATTACAATTAGTTATAGAATTGGCTTTAATATTGAATTGTGTGAAATCATTTATTAATACTTTTTAGTTTTTGAAATTAGCATTAAATTTAACTAAGATATAGTGTTTCAGCATCTTAAAGTTGAGATTGATTTTCGTAACTTTGATAGTGAATAATCAAATTCCATTTTTATTTTTTATTCACCATTGACTTTTAACTTAAAAATATCATTATGAAAAATTTAAAAAAAATTAGTCTCGTCCTACTAGTCATTTTTACATTTATTACTGCTGAAGGACAAACCAATAAAATTGATGTCTCTAAAAGTAAAATCAATTGGGTAGGAAAAAAAGTAACCGGTCAACATGAAGGAACAATAAAACTAAAAGACGGCTATATCATCTTTAAAAATGCGAAAGTGGCGGGAGGAAATTTTACTGCAGACATGAAATCATTGTCAAATACGGATCAGACTGGAAAATCGAAAATAAAATTAGAAGGCCATTTGAAATCGGACGAATTTTTCGGTGTAGAGGATTATAACACGTCCAACCTAGTTTTCAAAAGCGTTGGCGATAAAGGCAATAATGTTTACAGCGTCACTGCAGATTTAACAATAAAGGGAGTTACCAACCCCGTAAAATTTGATTTCATAGTAAAAGGTAATACTGCAACAGCTGCTCTAAAAATAGACCGGACAAAATATGCCATACGCTATGGTTCTGGCAGTTATTTTGATGATTTGGGAGATAAAACGATTTATGACGAATTTGAATTAAATGTTGATTTAGTATTTTAACCGAAATTTATTTAACAAAAAAGCATGAAATTTAATATTTTTTTTGGTTTTTTATTTTTGAATAATCAAAATTCATTTATATATTTGTCACAGCAAAAAAAATAATGAAAACAACTATAAACAATACTTGGTGGTGGAATAATTTACGTCAGTGGTCGTGAACAAAGCTCCTATAGTATTATAAACTATAAATATAAAAGGCTTGTCATTCACGACAAGCCTTTTTTTTGTGCTCTATTTCTTTACTATTACACAACACTAAAAAATTTATACAATTGAAACCTTTTATCCTAAATACAAAATACAAGCAAATTCTTGCAGATACGATAACTCCCGTGAGTGTCTATTTCAAAATTCGTGATAAATTTCCTAATAGCTTATTACTGGAAAGCAGCGACTACCATGGCAATGACAACAGTTTTTCTTATATCTGCTGTAACCCTATTGCTTCAATAAAAATTGAAAATGAGACCATCTACAAGACCTTTCCTGATGGCAGTTTTGAGACTATTTCTATTGAAGCTAATACTAATATTCCACAGGTAATACAAGAATTTTCAGGTCAATTCAAATCCGAAAAAAATGACTTTAAATTCATAAATAATGGATTGTTTGGTTACATTTCATATGATGCTGTTCGATATTTCGAAAAAGTAACGATTGCAAAAAAAGACAACAGTATTTCTATTCCTGATGTTTATTATGCAGTATACCAAAACATAATAGCTATCAATCATTTTAAAAATGAGGCCTATATTTTCTGCCACAGTTTAGATGGAAAGAATAATATCTCGGAAATTGAGCAACTGCTGCAATCCCGAAATATTGCTTCTTATAAATTTTCGAAAGAAGGGGAAGGATTTTCGAATTTGACTGACGAAGAATTCAAACATAATGTAGCTTTGGCCAAAAAGCATTGTTTTAGAGGTGACGTATTCCAATTGGTTCTATCCAGACGATTTACACAAGGTTTCAAAGGTGATGAGTTCAATGTATACAGAGCATTGCGAAGCATCAACCCTTCTCCGTACTTGTTCTTTTTTGATTATGGTGATTTCAAAATATTTGGTTCTTCTCCGGAAGCCCAAATTATTGTCAAAAACCGTAAGGCTGAAATTCATCCGATAGCAGGAACTTTCAAAAGAACAGGTGATGATGAGAAAGATGCTATTCTTGCCAAACAATTATCAGAAGACAAAAAAGAAAATAGTGAACATGTTATGTTGGTAGATTTAGCCAGAAATGATTTAAGCAGAAATGGTCATAATGTCAATGTAGAAAAATATCGTGAAGTGCAATTTTTTTCTCATGTGATTCACCTGGTTTCTAAAGTCACCGGACATTTACACCCGAGTGCCACAACTATGCAGGTTGTAGCTGATACTTTTCCGGCGGGAACTTTGAGTGGTGCACCAAAACACCGCGCTATGCAACTGATTGAAGAGTATGAAAAAACCAATCGGAATTTTTATGGTGGTGCTATCGGTTTTATGGATTTCGAAGGAAACTTTAATCACGCCATTATGATACGCACTTTCCTTAGTAAAAATCATCAATTGCATTCACAAGCCGGAGCAGGAATTGTAGCGAGTTCTGATGAAGAAAGCGAAATGCAAGAAGTATACAACAAATTGAGAGCGCTAAATGTCGCTTTGGATTTAGCGGAAACTATTTAGAAAAAGAAGAAATAGACAAGACCCAAGATAAAAAAAATGAAAAAAATACTAGTCATAGACAATTACGATAGTTTCACTTATAATTTGGTGCATTATCTGGAAGATTTAGATTGCGAAGTAACCGTATACAGAAACGATGAATTCGATATTGATGAGATTGCAGTCTTCGATAAAATTCTTCTTTCTCCTGGACCAGGAATTCCAGATGAAGCTGGATTATTGAAAGAAGTCATTAAAAAATACGGACCTACCAAAAGTATTTTTGGAGTGTGTTTGGGACAACAAGCGATAGGCGAAGTATATGGGGGAACACTTTCTAACTTAGATAAAGTATATCACGGAGTTGCTACTAATGTAAAAACAGTAGTGGATGATGAACTACTATTTGAAGGATTAGGAAATGAATTTGAAGTAGGTCGTTATCATTCATGGGTAGTGGATACCAATTTACCTGATGTCCTGGAAGCCACTTCATTTGACGAAAATGGCCAGGTAATGTCATTGCGTCATAAAACATACGATGTTCGTGGTGTACAATTTCATCCGGAAAGTGTCTTGACCCCTAATGGGAAAAAGATATTGGAGAATTGGGTAAAGAGTTAGTAATCTGTTTTTAGTTTTCACTAACATAATTAACAATATAAATGACAATTATAATTTCCGAAACAAGAGATTTAAACAGTAAAGATATAATAGACCTCTATAGCGCAAACCAATGGAGCTCGGCAGATAAACCGAAAGAATTGTTTAATGGTCTTTTGAATTCGGATACTTTAATTACTGCTTGGGAAAATAAAAAATTAGTTGGACTGGGGAATGCTATTTCTGATGGATATTTAGTAGTTTATTATCCTCACTTACTGGTTCATCCTGACTATCAAGGGAAAGGTATTGGAAAAATGATTTTTGATAAAATGCAAGAGAAATACAGTAGCTTTCATATGCAAATGCTGACCGCAGATGGAAAAGCAATAGATTTCTATAAAAAAAACGGTTTTGAACGCGCGGGACAAACGGAGCCGATGTGGATTTACAAAGGAAAAGAACATTAGTCTCCCGGCTTCCACATCAGCTATCAGAAAATAAAATCGTAGTATTTGCGGCCTATATGGCAAAAATAAAATAAAAATGAAAAATATATTAAACAGACTTATCAATCACGAAATACTTTCGCAAGAAGAAGCAAAAAATGTATTGGTAAATATCTCCAACGGGAGTTATAACACTAGTCAGATTGCGTCTTTCCTAACCGTTTATATGATGCGAAGTATTAGTATTGAAGAGCTTTCCGGTTTCCGTGAAGCGCTATTGGAATTGTGCATCCGTGTGGATTTATCAGCCTACAATACGATTGATCTATGTGGTACCGGTGGAGATGGCAAAGACACCTTCAATATTTCTACCTTGGCTTCGTTTGTAGCGGCAGGGGCTGGAATAAAAGTAGCGAAACATGGAAATTACGGCGTTTCTTCCATTTCAGGTTCCAGTAATGTAATGGAAAAATTAGGTATTAAGTTCAGCAACGACACTAGTTTTCTGGAAAGAAGTATCGATAAGGCTGGTATTTGTGTTTTACATGCGCCACTATTTCATCCCGCTATGAAAAATGTAGGACCCATCCGAAAAGAATTAGCAGTAAAAACTTTCTTCAATATGTTGGGGCCAATGGTTAATCCGTCGTTTCCTAAAAATCAATTGGTAGGGGTTTTCAATTTAGAATTAGCAAGGATGTATGCTTATTTATATCAAAATACTGATGTGAATTTTACAATCTTGCATTCCCTTGACGGTTATGACGAGGTTTCACTGACAGGACCAACAAAAACGATTACCCGTTCAATGGAAGGCATGTTAAAACCAGCAGATTTTGGTGTTCGCGTTTTGATGCAAAGCGAAATAGAAGGTGGAACAACAATCGAAGAATCAGCTCAAATGTTTACCAATATCATTTCTGGAAAAGGCACTGAAGCCCAGAACAATGTGGTTTGTGCCAATGCCGCAATGGCAATTGCAACGGTTACAGAATGTTCTCCATTAGAAGGTTTTGAGTTAGCAAAAGAAAGTCTATTCTCCTCAAAAGCATTAAAAGCGTTGCAGACCTTACAGGAATTGAGTAAATAAAAACACTTTAAAGTTAAACAGACAAGATGAATATTTTAGATAAAATTATAGTTGACAAAAAAAGAGAAGTCATTCTTAAGAAATCAATCATTCCTGTTTTGCAATTGGAAGCTTCGGTTTTCTTTGGAAAAAAGACTATTTCTTTGAGCGATAATTTAAGAAATAGTACTTCGGGAATCATTGCAGAACACAAACGTCGTTCGCCTTCAAAAGCTGAAATAAATTATAGTTTTACAGTTGAAGAAGTAACAAAAGGTTACGAAACGGCCGGTGCTTGTGGAATTTCAGTTTTGACCGATGGAAAATATTTTGGCGGTTCATTGGATGATTTACTGTTGGCAAGAGCCTCCGTTACTATCCCATTATTGAGAAAAGAATTTATTGTTGATGAGTACCAAATCTTGGAGGCCAAAGCACATGGAGCAGATTTAATTTTGCTTATCGCGGCGGTTCTAACCAGAGATGAGATTAAATCACTATCTGAATTTGCTAAAAGTTTGGACTTAGAGGTTTTACTGGAAGTACACAATGAGCAGGAATTAGAAAAATCAATAATGCCTACTTTAGATATGATTGGCGTGAATAACCGAAACCTAAAGACTTTTGAAGTAAGTTTGGATTTCAGTAAGCAACTGGCATCAAAAATTCCGGATGAATTTGTAAAAGTTTCCGAAAGTGGAATTTCATCAGTTGAAGCGATTAACGAATTAAAACCATACGGGTACAAAGGATTCTTAATTGGAGAAAACTTTATGAAAACCGATAATGCAGGTAAAGCGGCTACGGAATTTATTAGCCAATTATAAAATAAGCCCAATGCTTTCAGGGTTTAAAAGCCTGATAGCACCTTTTAAAAAATAAAAAAATGAAAGTCAAAATCTGCGGTATGAAATATCCCGATAATATAATCGAAGTAGGTTCGCTCCTACCGGCATATATGGGATTTATATTCTGGGAAAAATCAGCTCGGTATTTTGATGGTATCATTCCAAATTTACCGAAATCCATTAAGAAAACGGGCGTTTTTGTAAATGAAAATATTTCGGCTATTTTAGAAAAATCGACAAAATATGATTTACAGGCTGTTCAATTACACGGACAGGAATCGGTTGAATTTTGTTCAGATTTAAAAAATAAAATCGACAAATCAATCGAGATCATAAAAGTATTCTCAGTTGATGCTACATTTAATTTTGAGGTACTAAAACCTTTTGAATCGGTTTGTGATTATTTCCTTTTTGATACCAAAGGAAAATTGCCTGGTGGTAACGGAACCACTTTCGACTGGAAAGTACTAGCAAATTACCCCTCAACCAAACCATTTTTCCTGAGTGGAGGAATCGCGTTAGAAGAAATGGATGCGGTAAATGAGATTTTGAAAACTAGTTTACCTATCTACGCCATTGATGTGAACAGTAAATTTGAAATAGAACCAGGATTAAAAAACATACAATTATGTAAAGATGTATTGCAATGCGTCGCTACAGATAACAAAACAAAAAAATAAAATTATGTCATACAACGTCAACGAAAAAGGCTATTACGGAGAATTTGGAGGCGCTTTCATTCCTGAAATGTTATATCCAAATGTGGAAGAATTACGTCAAAATTATTTAAAAATAACAGTCGAACCAGAATTTCAGGCTGAATTTGATGCATTGTTGAAAGATTATGTAGGACGTCCTACACCTCTTTATTTTGCTAAACGTTTATCCGAACAATACAACACCAAAATCTACCTAAAAAGAGAAGATTTATGCCACACTGGTGCACACAAAGTAAACAATACGATTGGACAAATTTTATTAGCCAAACGTTTGGGTAAAAAACGAATCATTGCAGAAACTGGTGCAGGTCAACACGGTGTTGCAACAGCAACTGTTTGCGCGTTAATGGGACTGGAATGCATCGTGTATATGGGTGAAATCGACATCAAACGTCAAGCGCCAAATGTGGCTCGTATGAAAATGTTGGGTGCCGAAGTCCGTCCGGCACTTTCAGGCTCAAGAACTTTAAAAGATGCCACTAACGAGGCCATTCGCGATTGGATCAATAATCCTGTTGATACGTATTACATCATTGGATCTGTCGTGGGGCCGCATCCTTATCCGGATATGGTGGCACGTTTCCAAAGCGTAATTTCTAAGGAAATCAAAGAGCAATTATTAGAAAAAGAAGGTCGTGAAAACCCAGATTACGTTATCGCTTGTGTAGGTGGTGGTAGCAATGCCGCCGGTGCATATTATCATTTTCTTGATAACGAAGAGGTAAATATAATTGCAGTAGAAGCCGCAGGTTTAGGAGTAGATTCAGGGGAAAGTGCCGCAACTTCTGCATTAGGAAAAGTAGGTGTTATTCACGGAAGTAAAACTTTATTGATGCAAACTCCCGATGGTCAAATCACCGAGCCGTATTCTATTTCTGCCGGATTAGATTATCCAGGTGTAGGTCCTATGCATGCTAATCTGTTCGCAACAGGAAGAGCAAAATTTATCTCGATTACTGACGATCAGGCAATGCAATGGGGATTAAAACTATCCCAAATGGAAGGACTTATTCCTGCTATTGAAAGTGCGCATGCCTTTGCTGTATTAGACGAAATGAAATTCAAACCAGAGGATATCGTGGTAATCAACCTTTCCGGTCGAGGTGATAAAGATTTAAATACATATATTGATTATTTTAAATTATAGTTGGGCGCAACCACCTGCAAAAGCTCGGGAACAAAAAAACGGGATAGATGTTGCTTCCAGACCTAGCGCGATAACAAACAAGAACATCGAATTTTAAACTAAATTTTTCAAAACAGAAAACATGGAACAATTATTTGCCTACGGTACCTTAAAAGATAAAGACATTCAAGAAACTATTTTTGGCCGAATATTAAAAGGAACTCCCGAAACATTAGTTGGATATCTAATCTGCGAAATCAATATTGAAGAAGAATTTGGACTTACACAGTATCCAATTATTACACCAACTGAAAATCAGCAGGACATCATTGATGGGATTCTATATGAATTAACGGAGGAACAGCTGCAACTGGCAGACATATACGAAGGCATGCATTACAAACGAATCCAAGTGCAATTGCAGTCCAATCAAACGGCGTGGGTTTATAGCGCTACAACATAAATTTAGTTAAAAACTACTAGGTCAAAAAACAGATTCTAAATCTGATAAAAATACACAACAATGAACAGAATAAATCAAAAATTACAAGAAACTAAAAAGATACTTTCCATCTATTTTTCGGCAGGATATCCAAACCTAAATGATACTGTACAAATCATTCAGGATTTAGAAAAAAACGGTGTTGATATGATTGAAATTGGATTGCCGTTTAGTGATCCGTTGGCAGATGGACCTACAATTCAGGCAAGTTCAACGCAAGCCCTTCACAATGGAATGACAACTCAAGTTTTGTTTGACCAGCTAAAGGATATTCGAAAATCAGTTTCTATCCCTTTAGTGATTATGGGCTATTTCAATCCAATGCTACAATACGGTGTGGAGAATTTCTGCAAAAAATGCGCTGAAATTGGTATTGACGGATTAATCATTCCTGATCTTCCGGTTGATGTTTATGCAGATGAATACAAAGCTATTTTTGAAAAATACGGATTAATCAATGTGTTTTTGATTACGCCGCAAACTTCTGAAGAGCGAATCGGTTTTATTGACAGCGTTTCTGATGGATTTATCTATATGGTAAGTTCTGCAAGTGTTACCGGTTCACAATCTGGTTTTGGAAACATCCAGAAAGATTATTTCAAACGCATTGCAGGAATGAATTTAAAAAATCCTCAGGTAATTGGCTTTGGAATCAACAATGCTGAAACGTTCAACCAAGCGACTGAATTTGCTAAAGGAGCTATTATTGGAAGTGCTTTTATTCAGCATTTAACAGAAAATGGAACTGGAAAAATAGAGGAATTTGTAAAAGCAATTCGATAAAATCATTTCCTATAGAAAATGAAACGGTATTTAAGTTTTTAAATATCGTTTTTTTTATGCTTATCGTAGAATGACGAAGCCCTCCTAATGAACGCGGCACGTGCCCCACAAACCAAAAAAGGATGCCCTTGCATCCTCTTTTCTACCTTTACCATTGCGATACTTAGTATTACTCTTTATGGTTAAACATTTACATCCTCAAGAACGGTTACAAATTCCATGGGATCCAATGCTTCGGCTACATCATTTATCTCAAGTTTAGAAGCCTTAAGAGTATTAAACTTTTCTAGTTGTTCCACTTCTCCTTCTTCACCACTAAAATAAGGAAAAACATCCATAATCGGAGATTCTGAAATAGCAGGTATGGTATAGTCCCCCATGGTGCCTTTCATTACACTAGTTGTGTTATCAAAAGCTTCTTTTACGTCGTTGCCTTGCACCAATAAATACATATTAGACTTTCTTTCTTTGCCGCTTTCTTCATCATAAGCCAATAAAGAAACTTTTGATTTAAACCAACGGTCAGCATTTTCGAAGGGATGTATCTCTGCATAGTTTGCCACTTTTATATTCGTGATTTTAAATTCTTCACTGATATAGGCAGACATCTCTTGATTTATTCTGCTTTCTGCTTCCGTATAGGATAAAGCATCTACCAAATAAGGTTCTGTTGTAATCTTTTGCAATCCAGTATCATCGGTTTTTCTGTATTTTACTTTGCATTCGTACCAAATTGTGCTCATAATATTTTTTTTTAAAGGATGTCAAAGATAGATTTTAATGGAAAATAAATTCACAATTCATAAAATAGATATTCACAATTTCGAATGAATCTTAGCATTGATTTTTTCTACGCTTTTGAATCAGTACTTAAAGCGGATTTGCAATCCTTCTTCGTTCGTTTTTTAAACATTCGTTTTGTTGTAAAACTTATTTTAAACTATTAGAAGCAAAATAGATAAAAAATGCGGCATTCCAGAAACAGAAATTTGGATTTCTATACCAATTTAATAGTTGAAATTAAAAACTCAGACCTAAAATAACTTTTGGTCATTTCAAATGTTTAATGTTAAAACAATGTTAAAACAAAATTAAACAACTGTTTAAGTTAAACACTTGTTTAATTTTGTTTTTTCATAAAATAGATGGTATTGAAAACTGATTTTAACGACAAACAAATTCAAATTCTTAAAGTTGCAGAGACATTATTTGCTGAAAAAGGATTTGATGGAACGTCTATTCGGAATATTTCGAAAGTAGCAAAAATAAATATTGCTATGGTTTCCTATTACTTTGGATCCAAAGAGCGTTTACTGGAATCTCTTATTGTTTACAGAACATCCGATCTTAAATATCAATTAGACAATTTATTGCAAGAAGATCTCTAACCTATCGAAAAAATCAATAAGCTAATTGAACTTTACATTAATAGAATCAATAGCAACAGAGGAATTTACAGAATTTTACACTTCGAATTCACATCCAAAAAAAGAGAGCAAAATCTTCAGGCTTTTTCTGAATTAAAAAAAGGAAACCTCAAATCCCTTGAATCTATTATTGAAGAAGGTCAAAAAAAGGGTGTTTTCAGAAAAGACGTTATTATTCCTCTTATTACTCCTACAATATTGGGTACCTTTTTTCATTTTCATATGAACAAACCTTTCTTTGAAAATTTATTGAATTTAAAAACCGAAGATTTATACAACAATTACATAAAAACTATTTTGACAAAGCACATCCAACAAACTATAAAAGCCCTTCTGATTTATGAAAGTTAGTCAATTAATGCTCTTTGGGATTTTCTTTATTGGGATTTCATCTTTAGAGGCACAGGAAAAAACAAGTTTTACCCTTGATGAAGCCATTCATTTAGCTTGGACAAAAAGCAATGAAGTCAGTTTAGCCAACTCCAAAGTGGCAACTAAACACTATGAATTGCGCTCGATAAAAAACAATCAATATCCTGATTTAAAAGTTTCAGGACAATATCAAAGATTGGCAAAAGCATCGGTCAATTTGAAAATTAATAAAAGTAATGATTCCGAGCCGCTTCCAATTGTAGACCAATTGATTCTTGGTCAAGTTAATGCCAGCGTTCCGGTTTTTTCAGGTTTCAAAATTCAAAACAGCATTAAGGTCTACGAAAATATGTACCAGGCTGAAACAGCAACTGCTTCTCAAACAAAGGAAGAAATCGCTATGAAAGTGATTAATAATTATGCAAATTTATACAAAGCACAAAAAACCATTGAACTGCTAAAAGAAAATCAAAAAAGTGCACAACAGCGTGCCATTGATTTTGGTGAAATGGAAAAAAACGGAATCATTCCTAGAAATGATTTACTGAAATCGCAGTTACAAGTTTCTAAAATTCAATTATCTATAGATGAAGCGGCCACTAATTTAAACATTGTAAATTTCTATTTAGTTACATTGTTGAAATTACCGGTTGAAACAAAATTAGAAGTCCGAGAAAGTGATTTCGCTAACTTTCAAATGGATAACATTCCTACTAATGATGAGCCAGCACTACAAAACCGTAAAGATTTAGAAGCAATTCGGTTTCAGGAAAAAGCAAGTCAAGCCAATATTAAAGTGGCAAAAAGTGCCTATTATCCGGCTATCGCACTTATTGGTGGCTATACTGCATTAGACTTAAAAAATGTAATTACGGTTCAAAATGCAATGAACATTGGAGTTGGTGTTTCTTATGATTTAAGTGCCATACTTAAGAACGGAACTATGGTTAAACTAGCCGAAAGTAAATCACTCGAAGTACAAAATTCTCAGGCAATACTTACCGACTACATTAAAATTCAAGTTCAAAAAGCGATTGAAGACTATGATTTGGCATTAAAGCAAAATACAGTTTACGGACAAGCGTTAGAGCAATCTACAGAAAACTATAGAATAATTAAAGACAAGTACGACAACGGACTTTCTGACACCAATGATTTACTGGAAGCCGATGTAGAGCAATTGGGCTCAAAAATCAATAAGGCATTAGCAAAAGCAAATATTATTCAGAAATACTACGAATTGCTTTCTGTTACAGGACAATTATCACAATCTTTCAATCTTTCAAAAATATAATCATCAATCACATGGAAAAGAAAAAAACAAATACAAAATTTATTATTATCCTAGTGGCTTTGGTTGTATTAGGCGGAACTTATGGTACTTATAAATACATACACTCCCTATCGCATGAAGAAACAGACGATGCCCAAATTGAGAAAAATATGAATCCAATTATCCCTAAAGTTTCCGGCTATGTGGATAAAGTATATATAAAAGATAATGATTTTGTAAAGAAAGGAGATACGTTATTTACAATCGACAAAAGAGATTATCAATTAAAAATTGATGAAGCAATGGCTTCACTAATGGCTGCAGAAGGTAATTTTGAAGTTTCAAAAGCAGATACCGGTACTGCCTTGGCTAATATTTCTGTTTCTGATGCCAATGTCCAATCAGCGGGCGGAAATATCGAAACGGCAAAAATTAGATTAGGCAGAATTACAAGTGACTATAATCGTTATGAAAATTTATTTAAAAATCATTCAATTACCAAGCAACAATACGAGCAGGCTTTAGCTGCAAAACAAGAAGCGGAAAGTCAAATTCGTATTTTACAACAACAGGAAAAAGCAACTTCTTATCAAAAATCAGCTATTGTAGCCAAGTCGAAAGTTTCAGACAAGCAAACAGAAGTGGCTGCTGCCAACATCAAAAAAGCGGAAACAATGCTTGAGGCTGCAAAATTAAATTTATCCTACACTGCAGTTACGGCAGCAATCGATGGTCAGGTTTCAAAAATTGATATCCAGCCAGGGCAATTGGTGCAACCCGGACAATCCCTATTTTACATCATCAATAATTCTAATGCTTGGATCATTGCTAATTTCAAAGAAACACAATTGAACAAAATGGTCGTTGGACAAAAAGTAACCATCAAAGTAGATGCTTATCCTGATTATGATTTTGAAGGTTCAATAACTTCATTTTCTCCTGCTACCGGTTCCCGTTTTTCAATCTTGCCTCCAGATAATGCTACTGGTAACTTTGTAAAAACCATTCAAAGATTACCTGTAAAAATAAGTCTGAACACATCTAATGATGTCGAAAAAATAAAATTATTACGACCAGGAATGAATGTTGATGTTGACGTACATTTAAAGTAAAATGACACAAGTAAAAGTAGAAGATGATTTAGTAGAATATGGCTATCGACGCGTTTTAATTACGATCACAGCGGTTCTATGTGCGCTGCTCGAAATCGTGGATACCACTATTGTCAATGTAGCATTAACAAATATGAGAGGAAGCCTGGGTGCTACTTTAAATGATGTCGCTTGGGTAATTACCGCTTATGCTATTGCAAATGTCATTGTAATCCCAATGACGAGTTGGCTTTCACAGCAATTTGGAAGACGAAATTATTTTGTGACTTCCATTATTATTTTTACGGTCGCTTCCTTTTTATGCGGCAATGCCAATAATATATGGGAACTAATCGCTTTTCGATTTATTCAAGGTCTGGGTGGTGGTGCTTTATTAGTTACGGCCCAAACGATCATTACGGAGAGTTATCCAGTTGCAAAACGAGGTATGGCTCAGGCAATTTATGGAATGGGTGTAATTGTGGGACCTACTTTGGGACCGCCATTAGGTGGTTATCTAGTTGATCATTTTTCTTGGCCTTATATTTTTTACATCAATATTCCTCTTGGTATCATAGCAACTATTTTGGCTTTGAGTTTTGTAAGAAGTCCTAAATATGGTGAAAAGCTGAAAGCCAAACAAGTCGATTGGTTGGGGATTTTTCTTTTAACAGTATTCATTGGTTCATTACAATATGTCTTAGAACACGGACAGCAAGACGATTGGTTCAATAACAACATAATTACAGTATTGACCGTCATATCTGTTTTTGGTTTGGTATTGTTTATCTGGAGAGAGTTGACTTATAAACATCCTATTGTCAATTTGAGTGTTTTAAAAGATGGAAATCTAAGAATTGGAACATTGATGTGTTTTATTTTAGGATTTGGACTTTATGGTTCCACGTTAATTATTCCAATCTATACACAATCGATTTTAGGATGGACTGCCACTGATGCAGGTTTATTGCTTATTCCGGGTTCAATCACTACAGCAATCATGATGCCCATTATCGGCAGATTAATTCAAAAAGGAGTTCCGCAAGGCTATATGGTAGGTCTTGGGTTTTTAATTTTCTTTTTCTTTGCTCTCATGATGCACAATAGCATGACACCCAATACGGGTGTTGAGCATCTCTATTGGGGATTAATTTTAAGAGGAATTGGGTTAGGACTGCTTTTTGTTCCTATAACAACACTTTCACTCTCCACTTTAAAAGGAAAAGATATTGGCGAAGGGGCAGCCTTTACAGGAATGATGCGTCAATTGGGAGGTTCTTTTGGTATTGCTATTATCACGACTTTTATCACACGATTTAGTCAAGAACACAGAGTTAATTTGGTTTCCCATTTAGACGCAAGCAGACTAGAAGTGCAACAACGTGTTTTGATGCTGCAAAAGGGTTTTATGTCAAAAGGATTTACCGCTAACGAGTCTTTGAAAAAAGCGTATCAGGTCATTGATTATTCTGTAATGAGACAAAGCACCGTTTTATCGTATATGGATATTTTTCTGTACCTTGGAATCATGTTTTTATTTTGTATTCCAATAATCTTTTTTATTAAAAAAGGAAAGAACAAAATCAATCCTGCAGATGCCATGCACTAATATTAAATAAAAAAAAAGCCGTTTTCTACTGTAGATAACGGCTTTTTTTTTTTAATAATACGAAGAGATTATCTCGTAAAAACCATATGATTACCTTTTGATAAATTAGCGTCAAACTGATAGCCTTCATAATTGAAACCTTTCAAATCATCAATTGTCTTTGCATCGGTATCAATAATATACCGAACCATCATTCCCCTGGCCTTCTTAGCAAAGAAACTGATTATTTTTAGCGTTCCATTTTTATAATCTTTGAATTCTGGCGTGATTACAGGAACTTTCAATGCTTTGACATCAATTGCTGAAAAATATTCTGTACTGGCTAAATTGATAAACAATTCGTCCTTTTTAAGTTCTTTATTTAAGGCTTTTGTAACCGTTGGTTTCCAAAATTCATATAAATTTTTACGCTCATCAACAGGCAGTTTTGTTCCCATTTCTAATCGGTACGCTTGTATCAAATCCAGCGGTTTTAATAATCCGTACAAACCAGATAATATTCTCAACCTATCTTGCAAGGTTTCTAATTTTTCTATTGGTATTGAATACGCATCTAAACCAGTATATACATCTCCATCAAAAGCAAAAACAGCTGGGCGGGCATTTTCAATAGTAAAAGGTGTTTTCCATTCCTGGTTGCGTTTCCAGTTCAAATCAGCGAGTTTATCAGAAATACTCATTAAACTAGATAACTCGGCAGGTTTTTTTTGTTTCAAAACTTTATGAACTTGTCGCGATTCTTTTAGGAACTGGGGTTCTGTGTGAAGTCTAGTTGGTAACTCTTTTTCAAAGTTTAAGGATTTGGCTGGCGATATAACAATTTTCATACACTATACTCTATCAAGTTCATTTATTAATTGCTTCAAAAGTACAAATTGAAAACAAGAAAGTAGGAAACTAAATATTGATTTGTTTAATAGTATTATAGATAATGAAAATTTGCCACCAAAATTATTTGTGTATTTTTGATATATAAAATAAAACAAACGCCCTTCCACTACTTATGAGTTCAATTAAAATTAGAAAAGCTACACTAGCCGACCTTGAAACGATACAAAATATAAGCACGCAAACGTTTATAGAAACTTTCGCAGTTGTAAATACACCTGAAAATATTGAAAATTATGTGAAGGAAAGTTTCAATTCAGAACAATTGACTTCAGAAATAAACAATATTGATTCTGCGTTCTATCTCGCAACTTCAGGCTCGGAAATCGTTGGGTATTTGAAAATAAATTTTGGCGATGCCCAAACCGAAACTATTAGTAAAAATGCTTTAGAGATCCATCGAATTTATGTTTTACAAGCTTTTCATGGAAAACAAGTGGGGCAACTATTAATTGATGAAGTAAAAAAAATCGCACAAGATACGGGTGTTGATTCCATTTGGCTTGGTGTCTGGGAAGAAAATCACAGAGCACTCCGATTCTACACCAAAAATAGTTTTGTTGAATTTGACAAACACGTATTTACATTAGGAGATGAAGAACAAACCGATTTATTGATGCAATATGTACTAAATAAAAAATAGATGAGCAGTACACAATCCCCTGACCTAAAAAAGCCAGTTCGAATTTTGAATGCTGCCGTAATTGTAGCTGCCTTGGGCTATTTTGTAGACATTTATGATTTATTGCTTTTTGGTATCGTTCGTACCGACAGCCTTAAAGATTTGGGAATTACAGGAGATGCGATTCGAGATCAGGGGGAATATTTGATTAGTATGCAAATGTTCGGGATGCTTTTTGGAGGCATTCTTTGGGGGATTTTAGGTGATAAAAAAGGACGAATTTCTGTTTTATTTGGTTCTATCTTAATTTATTCTGTAGCTAATATTGCCAATGGAATGGTGACCACTGTTGATGGATATGCCATCTGGAGATTAATCGCAGGAATTGGACTTGCCGGTGAATTGGGAGCTGGAATCACTCTGGTTACAGAATCGTTACCCAAAGAAAAGCGAGGCTACGGAACTATGATTGTAGCTTCTGTTGGTGTTTCTGGTGCCGTAGCAGCCTACTTGGTCTATCAGCTATTTCAGGATTGGCGTTTGTGTTATTACGCCGGCGGTGTTCTAGGAATTCTATTACTCTTTCTAAGAATAAGTATTTCAGAATCTGGAATGTTTAAAAAAGTACAACAAAGCGAAGAAAAGAAAGGGGATTTTTTATCTTTATTTCAGGATAAAAAGCGATTTTCAAAATACCTGCAATGTATTCTTATCGGGGTTCCTCTATGGTTTTTGGTTGGAGTACTGATCACTTTTTCTCCAGAATTTGCCAAAGCCTTGGGCGTTCAGGGATTCGAAACTATTGCCGCAGGAAAAGCTATCGCTTGGTGTTATGCCGGATTGGTATTTGGAGATATCACTACAGGATTATTAAGCCAGTGGCTGAAAAGCAGAAAAAAAATCATGTACTTATTTTTAGTTTTCAATCTGATTATGGTCTTTGTGTATCTCAACGCATTTGGAATTACAGCTTCAACATTCTATACCCTGTGCTTTATTATGGGATTTTCGGTAGGGTATTGGGTGTTGTTTGTAACCATTGCAGCAGAACAGTTCGGAACCAATATTCGGGCAACTGTAACAACGACAGTTCCTAATTTTGTTCGGGGTTCACTCCCAATAATCATCTTAATTTACGGCTTTTTCAGAGACAAATTTTTTGATGGAAATATTCTTAATGCTGGAATGATCGTGGGATTAATACTGTCTGCAATTTCTATTTTAGCACTTTGGAAACTGAAAGAAACCTTTCATACCGATTTGAATTATTCGGAACAGGAAACACAACCCTTTCTATAACTTCTTTTTAATATATACCAAAATGGAATATATAATCATTTGTCTGGCCGCATTGATAGGCTCTGGCTTAACATTGTTCTCCGGATTCGGATTAGGAACACTTCTTGTTCCTGTATTCGGACTCTTTTTCCCTATCGAAATGGCTATCGTACTTACAGCAATAGTCCATTTTTTGAACAACCTTTTCAAGTTGTTTTTATTGGGCAAAAGTGCCAATACCAGTGTTGTTTTACGCTTTGGAATTCCAGCAATAGTTTTTGCTTTTCTGGGTGCCTATATCCTTTCATTACTAACCGATATGCCTCCATTATCAGACTATCAAATAGGGAACCACACTTTTGAAATCATGCCCGTAAAGCTTATTATTGGGATTGTATTATTATTATTTTCTCTTTTTGAAGCTGTCCCCAACCTGGCCAATTTACAGTTTGAAAAGAGATACCTTCCTATTGGTGGAATTCTAAGTGGTTTTTTCGGCGGGCTTTCGGGGAATCAAGGTGCTTTGAGAGCCGCTTTTTTGATAAGAGCTAATTTATCAAAACAATCTTTTATTGCCACAGGAGTAGTTATCGCCTGCTTAGTGGATATTTCCCGACTGACTGTCTATTCGAAACAAATAATAAACCAACACAGTCAATTTGATTATACTTTGCTTACAATAGCAACTCTTTCGGCTTTTACAGGCGCTTATTTTGGCAACAAATTGCTAAAAAAAGTAACGATCAAAACCGTTCAAAATATAGTGACAGTAATGCTTATTCTTTTTGCTGTTCTGCTGATTATCGGTATCATTTAAAATGGAATATCAAGAATCCTAAAAAATGGCTTTTGCGTATTTATTTGGGGTCACATTCTTATTTAAAATTAATCAATAACCACTTGATAGGTTGGATCTTCGAGAATATTAACATCTATAATCCCATTCGCATTCTCCAACAATTGATGACAGTCTTCACTTAGATGACGCAAACGAACGGTTTTATTGAGTTTTGCATAACGCTCTGTAATTTTGTTTACCGCATCAATTGCACTCATATCTGTGATTTTACTTTCTCTAAAATCAATAATTACCTCGGTTGGATCATTCGTTACATCAAATTTATCCAAAAAAGCGGTTGTTGAAGCAAAAAACAAAGGACCATATATTTCATAGTGCTTCACCCCTTTCTCATCGATATATTTCTTGGCCCGTATTCTTTTAGCACTTTCCCAAGCAAAAACCAAAGCGGAAATAAGTACTCCAATCAAAACAGCTAAGGCCAAATTGTGCAACAAAATAGTAACTAAAGCCACAACAATACCCACAAAAATATCGTGCTTCGGCATTTTAGTGATGATCCGCAAACTGGCCCATTCAAACGTTCCAACGGCTACCATAATCATAACCCCCACTAAAGCTGCCATCGGTAATTGCTCAATTATTGGGGCACCAAATAAAATGATAAAAAGGATTGTCAGCGCTGCAATAATTCCAGATAAACGCGCTCTTGATCCTGCTGAAAGATTTATTAATGTTTGCGCAATCATAGGACAACCACCCATTCCAAAGAAAAATCCATTCAAGATATTTGCGCTCCCTTGCGCGATGCATTCCCTATTTCCATTTCCTTTGGTTTCCGTGATTTCATCGACTAAGCTTAAAGTCAATAAACCTTCGGTCAATCCGACCGATGCCATGATTAAAGCATACGGAAATATAATTTGCAACGTTTCTAAGTTTATAGGAATATTTGGAATATGAAAGGGCGGAAAACCACCACTCACTGAAGCAATATCATTCACTGTTTTGGTTTCGATACCCAAGAAAAAGACCAGCGCAAATACCACAACAATGGCTACTAATGAAGCCGGAACTACTTTAGTAACTTTAGGAAAAAACAATACAATTCCAATTGTCAATACGACTAAACCCAACATAATTAACATTGGATTACCGGAAAGCCAAACACTTTGACCAGCAACTATCGTTTTGAATTGTTCCAATTGCGACATAAAAATAATAACCGCTAATCCATTGACGAATCCATACATTACGGGTTGCGGTACCAGGCGTATAAATTTCCCCAGTCGCAAAACACCCACTAAAATTTGTAAAATACCCGCTAAGGCAATCGCTGCAAAAACGTATTCCAAACCGTTTGATCTCATTAAGGCAATTAAAACAATCACCGTTGCGCCGGCTCCTCCAGAAACCATTCCTGGCCTCCCTCCTATTATTGCGGTAACCAAACCCATAATAAAGGCGGCATACAAACCTGTTAAAGGTGGAAAGCCTGCAAGTATTGCAAAAGATAACGATTCAGGAATCATGGTCATCGCCACCGTTAAACCCGCTAAAATTTCAGTCTTATAATTTACCCCTTGCTTAAAATCAAAATAACTCTTCATGGTTTGCTTAATAGGTGTGCGAAATGTTAACGTCAGGATTCTTACTATAAAAACCCCAATAAAAGCCAATAAGTACAATACGAAACGTATAAAATAAATTGGTAAAAAGACTAAATCGAGAATCGAATTAGAAAACAGCAAATACTTTTTATCAGAATGGCAAAAGTAAAACTTTTTATTCGATGCTTAAAATAGAAAACGGAATTGCTTAAATTTGAAAAAAATAGCTCTGGTGTGGAAATGCTTAATATGCATAACTAGTTTGGAGCTAAATTCATTTCCCTAAATTCATTAAAATTTATTTTTGACGATTTACAGGTTGCAAAACAAACAATCACAATATGAAATTATTTTATTCTTTCCTCTTTTCCGTTCTCTTGAATATTGGTTATTCACAATCCACCAATGACTACTTTGAAAAGATTAGAGATAATGAGGCTGCCTTAACCGCTTTCTTTTCACACATGCCAAAAGGAGGCGATTTACACCATCACTATTCTGGTTCCATTTATGCTGAGCCACTACTGGAACGTGCTATAGCTGAAAATTTTTATCTCAATACCGAAACTATGAGCGTCTCAAAAGAAAAACCATCAACTGGCAACTGGGAGCAATTCTCAACTCTAAAAAGCAAGGGAACAGTAGACCTTTACAAGCAAAAAATAATGCAAAAATGGTCCGTAAAAGACTACAATAATGTTGACTACCCATCGGATAAGTTATTCTTCGAATCCTTTATGAAGTTTGAACCAGCTATCAAAGGTAACTTTGGACAAGGATTATTGGAACTAAAAAACAGAGCTATTTCAGAAAATGTAAGTTATATTGAAACACAATTAGCTACGATTCCATATGCAATGGATACTGATGATTTAACGAAATTCAATGGGCAATTGCGAAAATTGGCTTTGGTAAAAGATGAAAAAGCCATCCAAAAAACATTGGATTCCCTTTACAATTCATTACTAAAAAAAGAGGCTGTTAGTTTCGCCAAAGAGTATAACACTAATTTTGTAGCCAAGCTTCACAATGAACTTAAGATTGATGATTCACGTTTCACAATGCGCTATCAAAATTTCGTACTACGCTTCATGGAGCCCGTAGATTTATTTAAAAATCTGGTAATTGCATTTATTTCGGCAGACAGCAGTCCACTTATGGCGGGTGTAAACATTGTTTCTCCCGAAGATGGGGAAACAGCTATGAAAGATTATTGGTTGCACATGGTCATGTTCAAATATTGCCATTCCCGTTATCCAAATGTAAAATACACAATGCATGCCGGAGAGCTAACTCTTGGTTTAGTGCAGCCAGAAGAACTAACTTGGCATATTGGCGCTGCTGTCTATACCGCAGGAGCAAATCGTATTGGTCATGGAGTGGATATGGCATATGAACAGAACTCTTATGATTTACTGCGTTATATGGCAAAAAAAACAATTCCGATAGAAATAAACCTGGTCAGTAATGAATTCATTTTGAAAGTGAAAGAAAACCGCCATCCGTTGACGCTATACAAAGAATTTGACGTTCCTATTGTTATCAGCACCGATGATGCAGGAATTTTACGCACCAATATGACAGAGCAATATGTTTTGTTAGCAAAAAGATACAAAGACGTTTCTTATTCAGACATCAAGCAATTTGTTTACAACAGCATCAATTATAGTTTTATAAAAGATGCAGCTGTAAAAAGAAAACTGCTGAAAAATCTCGACTCCAGATTTAAAACTTTCGAATCTAATTTTCCCATGAAATAAATTGGAATCCAACACAAAAAAGTACTTCTCTTACAAACTAGTACTACGCTTTAAATTTATTTATGAGCAAAGTCCCTCTTGTGGTTTTTTATTTGCCGTTTAACGGTTATCCCAAAAAAATATTTTTTAAATAGTTAATTTTACTATATTTGATTTACCTACTTAACTACTATACCTTTACACTTACAAAAATCATTTAAAAGCAGTGTTTTTCTATTTTAATTGTCCTAACATGATTAATTATTAAACAATGAGTAGATCTTTAATCTGGTATTTAAGAAGGCATCCATTACTATACGAAGTGCGATTTAGATTACTCTCTAAAAATGCAACTACTAATCGTGTCGAAGATTTTTGTTACAACAACATAAATAAAACGATCGATATTCCAGAAATATTTTTTGAATTAAACCCTTTAATTTTCGAAAAAATTAAAACCGAATTAAGTGATCTTGACAAGGCAAAACAAATAGCTATTTGGCTAAGAAATAACATAAAAGGAGGACCCGGATTAGGCAAATCTTCAGAAATGGCTTTACGAAAAATGATGAATGGTGAAGGAGGCGTTTGCAGTGATTTTTCACAGGTTTTCAATAACTTTTGTGTGATTAATGATTTAAGAGTAAAAGAATGGGGACTCAAAGTAATCTCGAATGACCCCAGTCTCAGAGGCGGTCATGCCTTTAATGAAGTGTATTCAAAAGAATTGCAAAAATGGTTTATTATTGATGTTTCCAAGTCACTACTTTTCTATCCTGTAAATCCAGCAATTCCATTGTCTATTTCTGATTTGGTTACTCTAAAAAAAGAAAATGAAAAAGTAAGCTTTTCGTGTTTTAATGAAAATACCACCCTTGACAATAAAAGAATAACAGCTATTTATATAACTTCTAACTCTTCTCCTTTTTTAATCACAAATTATTCCAACAAAACTTACGACTTCTATTTAGACAAACTAAACTTTCTTCCTGAGCCTATTGTTCATGGATTATTATTTCTTCTTGGTAAGAGTTATGCTTTTGAGTTTCCAAAATATCAATAAATAGATTTCCAAATCATTAATTTTACTATATTTGGAAATACGAATTTATTTACAATCACCCATGGCACTTGCAAGACCAATTTTAAGATTGAAAAACAAAAGAGACAATACACCCATATATTTACAAAACTCACTTGAAGATTTTGACATTTAGTTAACAGAACATCCTGGCAATTGCAGTCCCGCAGCGCGAATGCAAGTAAGAACCTCAGAAATACACACCCTATAAAACTGCAAATTCACCATACCCCAGCTTAGACATAACTTCATGGAGTCCAAACGCGCTTTGCATGAAAACCATTGATCCGTTGCCAATAGATTGCCTTTTACAGAATAAATTTAAAACAGACAAAAATTAAAAAAATGATTCAAAATAGTTCACTTAAAACACCGCTCCTTTTATTGTTTGTATCATTGCTTTCATGGAATGGTTACTCCCAAAAGAACATTTCAAAAATTGCATTTGGATCATGTGCAAACCAGAGTAGTCCGTTACCAATTTTTGATATTGTAGTACAACACAAACCTGATTTATTTGTCTTTCTTGGTGACAACATTTACGGAGACACTGACAATATGAAGACACTGAAATCAAAATACGATCGACTGGCGGCTAAGTCCACTTTTCAAAATTTGAGAAACAATGTGCCTATCATCGGTACTTGGGATGATCACGACTATGGGCAAAATGATGCAGGCCGGCATTACCCTAAAAAAGAAGAGTCAAAGGAACTTTTTCTAACGTTTTTCAATGAACCTTCCGGTTCTGAAAGACGAAAACATGAAGGTGTTTACACATCCTATATGTATGAAAACAAAGGAAAAAAAGTACAGATTATCCTGTTAGACAATCGTACTTTTAGAGACAATTATAAGAAATACAATGGTGAAGTTGCTGATGATAAAAGGTATTTTTACAGTTTGGACTACACCCCACTAAAAGCGGCCGATTCCACGTATTTAGGAGCAGCGCAGTGGAGATGGTTAGAAGAAGAACTAAAAAAAACCGCTGATATTCGACTGATTGGTTCAGGCTCACAGTTTGGGATTGAATACAATGGTTACGAGGGCTGGGCCAATTTTCCGCTAGAGCAAAAAAAATTCTTAGATTTAATTAAAAAAACCAAAGCAAACGGCGTTTTATTTTTAACGGGAGATGTACATTATGCGGAAATCTCCAAACTTACCGAACCAGGTCTATATCCTATCTACGACTTTACATCTAGCGGACTTTCCTCAACCTGGCATTTTGCGACACCCAATAAAAACAGAATTGAAGGCCCAGTTATGGAAAACCATTTTGGCTTATTAACCATAGACTGGAAAAATAAAATCCCAAAAATAAAAATGGAAATCTGGGATATTAATGACAATCAACGTTTGGAGTATACAATAGGACTGGATGAAATTAGTTTTAAAAAATAGCGCTTTATCTATCTCGGAAGCAAACAGACAGCATAATAAAAGCCATAAGCTACCAAGTGATTACTTACTGCCTTATGACGAGCTAATTTAATATTTCTACATTATGCCTCTCATTCGAGGAAAGCTGAATCATTACATCCTAAATTTAAAAGACACGTATTGCTTTTACGAATCTACGAGTATACCCTGGTCGTTTTAGACTTGTAATAATCACTTTCATTTCACGACCTGAAGAGGCATGGATAAAATCACTTTCATTTCCTTTTGGATTTGTAACTATACCCAAATGGCCAATTACATTTCTGGTGGGACTCAAAAATAACAGAATATCCCCTTTTCTTACACTGTCGATCGGGATTTCTTTCCCAAAATTCTTAAATTCTGAAGAGCTTCGCGGAACCTGAATTTTAAAATGCTGAAAAACAAAGTAAACAAATCCGGAACAGTCAAACCCACTTTTACCAGAACCGGCTTGAACATATGGCGTTCCTAATAATCCCATTCCAAAGCTTACAATCCTGTCCCTTAGGGAAACATTAATTTCAATAGGATTTATCGGTACGTCCTTGACAATAGTTTCATTGCTTTGCGTAAAACCGCTAAGGCTTCTGGATGAACCATACGTAAAGTTAGACCAAAGAATTAGCGATAAACAAATGCCTAATGCAAATTTCAAGAAATTTTTATTTTTAGATGTCATCTTATATTTAAGTTTATAAAATTGAGTAAAGCTGTAGTAAACAACTAGCGATATGTTCTGCCCTTTAGCTTACACTATACAAATCTAGTTAAATTTAGATAACTTGAAGTGGAAGCAAGTACTAGGATATACAACCTGCAAAAAAGCCCCAAACTAGGGGCTTTAAATATTTTTATTCTTTTTCTTCTTCTTCTGTACTATGGGACTTCGAATATCCTCTCCATTTTTCGATACAATCTTGTAAATCCTGTGGGAGTTCTGTATCAAAACGCATCATCTCTCCGGTTGTAGGATGTACAAAGCCAAGTGTTTTGGCATGTAAAGCCTGTCTTGGTAATGCTTTGAAACAGTTTTCTATAAATTGCTTGTATTTTGTAAACGTAGTCCCTTTCAAAATCAGATGACCGCCATAACGCTCATCGTTAAATAAAGGATGCCCTATATGTTTTAAATGTGCTCTAATCTGGTGCGTTCTTCCTGTTTCCAATTGGCATGAGATCAAAGTCACGTAACCAAACCGCTCCAAAACTTGATAATGTGTCACGGCAGGTTTTCCAATTTCCGGATCAGCAAAAACAGCCATTTGCATGCGATCTTTAAGGTGACGAGCCAGATTTCCTTCAATCGTTCCTTTTTCCTCAACAACATTCCCCCAAACCAAAGCAATATACTCTCTTTCGGAAGTTTTTGCTTCGAATTGCTTGGCAAGATGCGTCATTGCGGCTTCCGTTTTGGCAATCACCAATAAACCAGAAGTATCTTTATCAATTCGATGCACTAGTCCTGGACGTTCGCTGCTGTTCATCGGCAAATTATCAAAATGATACGCCAAAGCATGAACCAAAGTTCCTGTATAATTCCCATGACCTGGATGAACAACCATTCCTGGCAATTTGTTTATCAATAACAACGCCTCATCTTCATAAACAATATCAAGCGGAATATTCTCCGGTATAATATGATTTTCATACGGAGGATGGGTAAGCATCACACGAACAACATCATTCGCTTTCACTTTGTAATTCGACTTTACAGTAGCGTCATTTACAAAAATATTCCCTTCGGTGGCTGCGGTTTGTATTTTATTCCGAGTCGCATTTTGGATCAGACCCATCAGATATTTATCAATTCTCAGCGGTGCTTGCCCTTTGGGAACTTCAAATCTGAAATGTTCAAATAACTCCTCTTCTAAATCTATTGTATCAATATTATTGTTCATCAACTGGTATTTCTTCTTCTATTGGTGCTGCCAGACTATCTGCTGCACTTTCCTCTTCTTCATAACTCATTTTTCCGTCTCCTAAAACCAAATCAATTTTGGATGATTTCAATACCCTGTCCCCTACTTTCAGGTTTCTTCCTTTGAAACGCATTTCCAGTACCATGTCTTTTCCGAGATTTGGAACATACGTAACAGTTCCTTCTTCAAGTCCTAAAGCTTTCAATGTAGGCACCGCTTCACGATATGTTTTTTCAATCAAATCAGGAATTCGCACAGACGAAAATCCTGAAGCATTAATTTTTATATATACTTTTCTCCCCACTTTAACCTTTGTTCCTGGTGATGGATCCTGCTCTACTACACTAAATTGAGGAAAATCACTTCTAAAATCCACACTATCCAAAAGCACATAATCTAAATCCAACTCATCCAGCTTTTCTTCTACTTGTTCTTCTGTCAGCTTACGCAAATCTGGCACTGCAATTTCATGACCATGATCCGTTGTAAAAGTCAACCAATGCATAAACAAATAACCCAAAGCGGCAATAATGGCAAGTGCAATTAATATTTGTACTAAAAAGACACGGCTAGTAAGATACTTACGTAAACTCATAAATTTATTTTTATATGCGGCAAAGATAAAGCTATTTCGTTTCAAAAAAAATGATAATTTTGTTTAATAGTTTTTAGGGACTATTTCCCACTATTCGCCTGTATCTTTCCTTTTTAAGGAAAAAAAAATAAAGGGGCTATAGGGGCTAGAAACAAATCGTTTTCAAAATAATGTAATTTTTTCAAAAACCTAAGAACCAAAACACAATACTTAAAACCCAACACTTAAAACCCTAAAAATGAAAAACATTGCCATTATTATGGGCGGATATTCCAGCGAATACAAGATCTCTCTTATCAGCGGAAACGTCGTATATCAATTTCTTGACAAAACTAAATACAATGGATTCCGAATCCATATTTTCAAAGAAAAATGGGTTTATGTTGATGCTAATGAGGCCGAATTCCCAATCGATAAAAATGATTTTTCTGTAACTGTTGCTGGTAAAAAAATTCATTTCGATTGTATTTTCAATGCTATTCACGGAACTCCGGGTGAAGATGGTTTGATGCAGGCCTATTTTGAATTACTGAACATTTCACAGACTTCCTGCGATTATTACCAAGCAGCATTAACATTCAACAAACGTGATTTACTATCGGTATTAAAACCATACGGAATAAAAACCGCTACTTCTTATTACCTAAACAAAGGCGATAGTATCAATACGGATGAGATTGTAGCCAAAGTAGGTTTGCCTTGTTTTGTTAAACCCAACAAAGCAGGTTCAAGCTTTGGAATTTCTAAAGTAAAAACGGTAGCCGAATTACCTGTCGCTATAGAAGTCGCTTATAAAGAAGACAACGAAATCATCATAGAAAGTTTCCTTGACGGTACCGAAGTTTCTGTAGGAGTGATCAATTACAAAGGAACGATAACCGTTTTACCGATAACAGAAATCGTATCTGACAATGATTTTTTCGATTATGAAGCCAAATATTTGGGTAAATCACAAGAAATCACTCCCGCCAGAATCTCAGATGAAATGACTCAAAAAGTAAGCGAAATAGCCAAACGTGCATACGAGGTCCTTAAAATGAAAGGGTTCTCCAGAAGCGAATTTATCTTGGTAAATGGAGAACCTCATATGTTGGAAATGAATACTATTCCGGGGCTGACCACTGAAAGTTTAATTCCGCAACAAGCCAAAGCAGCTGGAATTTCATTGGAGGATTTGTTTACCAATTCGATAGAATTGGCTTTAAATAACTAATTTCCCCTTATGAAAGAAATCTTTGAGTGGAACCGATTATTATACAATGATTTACCAGAATCCTTTCTATTAGAAGTCATTTTCCGTTCAACAGTAATGTTCACGGTTTTACTATTGACATTAAAAGTGGCAGGAAAACGTGGTGTTAAGCAATTATCTGTTTTTGAAACAGTGATCATTATTGCTTTAGGATCGGCGGCCGGCGACCCTATGTTTTATGAAGAAGTTGGGATAGTCCCACCCATAACTGTATTTCTTGTCATTATACTTTTATACCGATTCGTAACTTGGCTCACCGGAAAAAGCAAAAGATTTGAAGAGTTTATAGAAGGAAAAACCGAGTGCATTATCAGCGAAGGAAAATTTTCAGTGGCTACTTTTAAAAAAGAAAGTCTGGCACAGGATGAATTTTTTTCGGAGCTCAGATTAAAATCGGTGGAACATTTAGGACAGGTAAAAAATGCATTTATGGAAACCAGTGGCGAAATCAGTGTTTTCTATTATGAAGACCATGAAGTGTTGCCAGGATTGCCAATTCTGCCTTTTTTATTTGATACGAAAAGCAAAGTCATAGCATCAGAAGGTCTTTTTTCCTGTACCTTTTGCGGAAATACTGAGAAACAAAAACCAGGAAATGCGGAGTGCAGAGTATGTCAAAAATCCGAATGGGTGGAAGCGATTAAGACACTTCGAAAAACCTAATTAAACCAGTTAAATCAAAAAGTCAGTTCGATTTAATTATATCTTACAAAATGAGAAAAGCTATATTCCCGGGTTCATTTGACCCTATCACATTAGGACACCAAGACATCATCAAAAGAAGCATTTCATTATTTGATGAAATCGTAATTGCCATAGGTGTCAATGCCGAAAAAAAATACATGTTTTCACTGGAAGAAAGAAAACAGTTTATCGAAGAAACATTCCGAAACGAACCTAAAATCTCCGTAATTACCTATGAAGGTCTGACAATTGATTTGTGCCATAAAATAAAAGCAGACTTCATTCTTCGCGGCTTACGTAACCCAGCCGATTTCGAATTCGAAAAAGCCATCGCACACACCAACAGACGCCTATCAAAAATTGAAACTGTATTTTTATTGACAGCAGCAAGAACTTCGTACATCAGCTCCAGTATAGTAAGAGATGTAATCCGCAATGGTGGACAATACGAAATGCTGGTTCCAGATGCAGTTCGGGTGAAATAATTCTGACGAGCGACCTAAAATATAAATTTGTGGAAAGCGCTATTTAGCTGTATTTTCGCCAAAAAATAAAAGCCATTAGACATGAGTATCGAAAGAGAATTAAATAAGCGCAGCGGATCTAAATGTGAACTTTGTGGTGCAACTGAAAACCTAAAAGTATATCAGGTGTTACCTACCAAAAAAGGTGGAATTGACGAAAGTATTTTAGCTTGTTCTACGTGTATCGATCAAATTGAAAATCCGGATAATGTAGATTTAAACCACTGGAGATGTTTAAATGACAGTATGTGGAGTGAACATATTCCAGTACAAGTAGTAGCATGGAGAATGTTGAGTCGTCTTCGTGGGGCAGGATGGCCTCAGGAATTATTGGATCAAATGTATTTAGACGAAGAAAACCTGGCGTGGGCCCAAGCTACAGGTGAAGGTGAAGAAGATGAAAACAAAGTGATTCACCGTGATAGTAATGGAGTAATTTTGCAACACGGAGATTCTGTAGTCTTAATCAAAGATTTGAAAGTAAAAGGTTCAAGTATGGTGGCCAAACAAGGAACCGCAGTTCGCAACATCAGACTAGATCATGAAAATGCTGAATATATTGAAGGAAAAGTTGATGGTCAGCAAATCGTAATTATCACCCAATACGTTAAAAAAATATAGTGCAGATTTCAGTATGCAAAAAAAAACGTCTTGAGAAATCGAGACGTTTTTACTTTATAATTTTAGAGCACTGTTTCCCTATTAATCTGAAACCTACTCCTCTTCTTTCTTAATCACTTTTCTGGCAACTTCAATTTTAAACTTCTTGCCTTTCATTTTTTCATCTTTTATAGCATGAAGTAAATCTTTGACTTTATTGAATTTCACAGCAGCAAAAGAGATAAAATCTTTTACTTCGATTAATCCCAAATCGCCTTTTTCCAATTTTCCCTTTTGAGAAAAGAAACCTACGATATCAATTTTATTCAGTTTATTTTTCTTTCCACCACTGATGTAAATGGTTTGAAATTCAGGAGGTTTTGGCAATGCAGTTGCGTTTTCAATCTTCAAAGCTTCCATCCCATAATCGATGTAATCCATCTTTTTCTCACTTTCATGAGCAATAATATAGGCTGTTCCCGAAGCTAGCATACGAGCCGTCCTACCGTTTCTATGCGTAAATTCATCTTCTTTGGATGGCAAATGATAATGAATCACATGATTCATTTCGGGAATATCCAGTCCACGAGCAGCTAAATCAGTGGTAATTAAATAGCTCACACTTCCATTTCTAAATTGAATTAGAGCACGTTCTCTTTCATCCTGATCCATTCCGCCATGATAATACGTGGCATAAATTCCTTTTTCGTTTAACGTGTCACTTATACGTTCAGCTGCATCACGGTGGTTACAAAAAACAATGGCTGACTGTGATTTTAACGAACAAATCAAATTAAACAAACTTCCAATTTTGTCCTTCTCTTTCGAAACCACCATTTTCATCGAAAGATTCGTTTCTTCTTCGTTTTCTGGAATAAAATCAAGAATCGTTGGATTTATTACACGTGTATATTTTGGAATCTCAATATCTGAGGTTGCCGAAACAAGAACACGTTTGTTCAGTTTTGTTAGCTTTCCAATGATAAAAGACATTTGCTCATGAAAACCTAATTGCAATGATTTATCAAATTCATCCAGAATCAACGTTTGGATTTTATCCACACGAAAACTTCCTCTATCAAGATGATCAGCAATTCGTCCCGGTGTTCCTATTAAAACGGCAGGTGGATTGCTTAAATTCTTAATTTCTGTATCAATGGAATGTCCACCGTAGCACACATTTACTTTATAATCAGTCCCCATTTTTTTCCAAACCTGCTCAATCTGCAATCCTAATTCACGGGATGGAACTAATATCAAACATTGAACCGACTGGATTTCTGGCTGTAACATTTCTAAAACAGGCAACAAAAAAGCCAGCGTTTTACCAGAACCTGTTGGAGAAAGCAATAAAACATTATTGTCATTCAGAATAGCGTCTTGCGCTACTTCCTGCATTTCGTTCAGGCTTTCGATGCCTAAATTCAAAAGTATATTGTTGGAATGGTGTTTCTTATTCATTTTGCAAAGGTAACTAAAATAATTAGCAGTTTTCAACGGTCAGAATTCAAGTTACAAATTACCGCAATCAGCTTGTACAAGAGCATTGAAAAGCAGCACTAACTGTACTTTCAAAATCTTATCAATTAGAGCGATAACTCTCATCCAAAGAATAACATTCTCTGGTGAAGATTAAAAGCCAAGCTCTAAATGGCATCATGCCAAAATCAATACTACTTTAGGAATGTAGATTATTTTCTTCTTCAAATAATAACTTTATGTTTTCATAGGAATTTTTTAAAGCTTCCTTGATTTGTTCCGGATTCATCCAAGCCACTTTTTCGATTCCTTCTTCTAATTGCCCTTGCGGAGTGCCTTCAAAATCAGTTTGCATTTCGAACCAATGTGTTATTTTAAGTTTGTACTTTCCATTACGTCTGAAAACATGATACGTTTTTTGAAGTTTATGAGATATTGTTAAGCCATTTACGCCAGTCTCCTCCTCAACTTCACGCATGGCCGTAGTTTCAATTTCTTCTCCTTTCTCGATTCCTCCCTTAGGCAAATCCCACTTTCCGTTTCTAAAAATGAACAAAACTTCTCCATTTTTATTGTAAACCAAGCCGCCCCCTGCTTTACAGACAGGAATTTTCGCTTTCAAAGTCTTCATAATCTCCTTTTCATCAGGGTGATATAAGTAGGCTTTTTGAATTTTATTTTGAAATATTTTTATTATAAGTTGCTCTATGTCAATACTTTCTAACAAAAACAATTGAAAATCAGTCTCCTTAGAGATATGATTTGTCAAAAAAAGTGGTTTGTCGTTAACAAAAACTTTATACATTTGTATTATGATTTTTAATAAAGAAACAGCCGAAAAAACAGCCGAATTGCTTTTGCAAATAAATGCAATTAAATTGAATCCAAGAAATCCTTTTACATGGGCTTCTGGATGGAAATCTCCTATTTACTGTGATAACCGATTAATACTCTCATTTCCAGCCATAAGAAATTATGTTCGGGATGAGTTTGCCAAAAACATTGAAAAACAATTTGGCAAACCAGATGTAATAGCCGGAGTTGCCACAGGAGCGATAGGAATTGGAATGTTAGTTGCCGAAAGTTTAGGTCTACCATTTGTGTATGTGCGCCCTGAAGCAAAAAAACATGGAAGACTAAACCAGGTAGAAGGTTTTTTACAAAAAGGACAAAATGTAGTAGTTGTAGAAGATTTGATCAGTACCGGGAACAGCAGTTTACTTGCCGTTGAAGCTTTACGTGCAGCTGGCGCCAATCTAAAAGGAATGGCAGCCATTTTTACCTATGGTTTTGATGTGGCCGACAAGAATTTTGCAGCCGCAAATATTGATTTATTTACACTTAGTAATTACCAAAATTTATTGAATTTGGCCGTTGCCAAAAAATACATTTCGGAAGAAGAAGAACAAACCTTGAGAGAATGGAACTTGAGTCCGTCAACCTGGAATATTGAAGTTTAAAAAATTTAAAAACACAATCCGCTAGAGTATGAACTTACAAAGTCCAAAAGTTACTGTTCCTAAATCAGCTCAAGAATTATTTGATTTACTGAGTGATGTCAAAAATTTTGAAAAATTAATGCCTGAAACTATTGCTAAATTTGAAGTTATTGGTGACGATGCATTCATTTTTGGATTGAAAGGGATGCCAGAAATAAAATTAAAAATGAAAGAAAAAGTAGCGCCAAACAAAATTGTTTTGGGTGCTGCAAGTGATAAACTTCCATTTACTTTAATCGCAAATATTAATACTATTTCTGATAATTCAAGTGATGTACAACTTGATTTTGAGGGAGAGTTTAATCCAATGATGGCGATGATGATAAAAGGTCCTATTGGAAAATTTATTGAAACATTAGCCGCTAATATGGTGAAATTGTAAAACATAAAAATACATAATCAAAAGATGTTTAGAGTTTGAATTTATTTCAACTTTAAATATCTTTATTTTTTAATACAACAGCTGAATTTCTTTAATATCGAATTCAGAAATACTATCATCTTCCAAAAGAACCTGAAGTTTTCCAACTGAAGAAACTCCCTGAATGATTCCCATGAAATTTATATTTTTATCCGAAAAAGGCATCGGAACTCCCTTTTTGAAAAGCTTATTGCTGTAATTGAACCATAAAAGATCGCAGTTTTGCTCCCATAATTTTACATTAGATTCTATTTTGTCCATTATTGAAAAAAGCAACTCCTCTTTGTCAAATTGTTTGTTACTAATAACAGCCAACGATGATGCTTTAGGCAAATCTTCAAAATTAGTTTGATTCACATTTAGACCTAAGCCTACAATAGAAATAATACTTCCGTCACTTTTGATGCTGTTTTCTATCAAAATGCCACCAATTTTTTTATTATATGACAATATGTCGTTTGGCCATTTTATGCTAAGATCAGGAATCTTATAAGCTTCCAAAACTTCAATTACGGCAAGCGACACTGCAATGTTCAGATTGTATATCTTACAAATATCCACTAAAAAATCCTTAACCAAAACACTCATTATTAAGTTTTTACCAGCCTCAGAAGCCCATACGGCTCCCATCTGTCCCTTACCTTTTGTTTGGCTTTCAGCAGTAACAACAGTAAAATTTTCCAGTTCCTGTTTGTTCGATAACCCTTTTAGGAATTCATTTGTTGAATCTATGGCATCGAGTTTGATAACTTTCATATACGTTTTTTTGTGAAACAGAATTTAATATTATGTTAAGGTTCAAAAATAATCACAAAAAATGGTAACTTTACAAACTTATATAAAATAATTCATGGCGAAAAAGACTATAAATAATGATGTCCTGTTGGCGAACATCATTAAAGGAATTGAAGAAGTAAAAGGAAATGACATCGATATTCTTGATTTAAGAGAAATAGACACCGCAGTTTGCGACTATTTTATAATCTGCAACGGAAATTCAAACACTCAGGTTAACGCTATTGTTAACTCCATACAAAAAACAGTTTCAAAGGAATTAAAAGACAAGCCTTGGCATGTTGAAGGAACGGATAATGCAGAATGGGTTCTTATGGATTATGTTAATATTGTGGTTCATGTTTTCCAAAAACACATACGCGAATATTACAATATTGAGAGTCTTTGGGGTGATGCAAAAATCACTACAATCGAAAACAAATACTAAAGAAACAAACTTCTAATGGCTAAAGATAATAATCCAAATTCGAATAAATTTAAAATAAGTCCTTGGTTAATTTATACAGCAATACTATTAATTTTCTTGTTTATAAGCTTTATAACCGGGGGGTCAAGTATTCAAGAGCCAGCACAATTAACATCTTCTAAATTCAATAATTTTTTAGAAAAAGGTCAAATTGAAAAGGTAATTGTTTACAACAAAACAGAAGCAGAAGTCTATTTAAATGCTGCGGCATTAAAAGACGCAAGCCACAAAAAAGTTGCTAAAGATATTTTCGACAGGCCTAATAAGGGTCCTCACTATTCTTTTGATATTGGTAATGATCAAATATTCCAGACCAAACTTGAAAAAGCTGTTACTGAGGGTAAATTAAAAGATTTCAACTTCTTACCAAAGAACAACTGGTCCGATATCCTAATAAGCCTATTGCCTATAATTATAATCATAGGGGTTTGGATTTTTATCATGAGAAAAATGTCAGGCGGCGGCGGTGGCGGTAGCGGACAGATTTTTAATATTGGAAAATCAAAAGCAAAGCTTTTTGATGAAAAAACGGATATTAAAACTACATTTAAGGATGTTGCTGGTCTTGAAGGAGCAAAAGAAGAAATACAAGAAATTGTAGAATTCCTTAAAAACCCTGAAAAATACACTAATTTAGGAGGTAAAATTCCAAAAGGAGCCTTACTTGTTGGACCTCCAGGAACAGGAAAAACTTTGTTGGCGAAAGCTGTAGCAGGAGAAGCTCAAGTACCATTTTTCTCTTTATCAGGTTCTGATTTTGTGGAAATGTTTGTAGGCGTTGGTGCTTCACGTGTTCGTGATTTATTCAAACAAGCTAAAGAAAAGTCTCCAGCAATTATTTTTATTGATGAGATTGATGCGGTCGGTAGAGCCAGAGGAAAAAGCAATATGTCTGGTGGAAATGACGAGCGTGAGAATACATTAAACCAATTACTGACAGAAATGGACGGTTTTGGAACTAATTCTAATGTAATTGTTTTAGCGGCGACAAACAGAGCAGATGTTCTTGACAAAGCCTTAATGCGTGCAGGTCGTTTTGACAGACAAATTTTTGTTGACTTACCAGATATTAGAGAGCGTGCTGAAATTTTCAAAGTGCACTTAGCGCCCTTGAAAAAAGTAGAAGGATTGGATACTGACTTTTTAGCCAAACAAACTCCAGGTTTTTCTGGTGCTGATATTGCCAACGTATGTAACGAAGCGGCTTTGATTGCTGCAAGACATAACAAAACAGCAGTTGACAAACAGGATTTCCTTGATGCAGTTGATAGAATTGTTGGTGGTCTTGAAAAGAAAAATAAAATTGTAACTCCAGAAGAGAAGAAAGCAATTGCTATTCACGAAGCGGGTCACGCAACGGTAAGTTGGATGCTAGAACATGCAGCTCCACTAATTAAAGTAACCATTGTCCCTAGAGGACAGAGTTTAGGTGCAGCATGGTATCTACCCGAAGAACGCTTAATTGTTCGTCCAGACCAAATGCTAGACGAAATGTGTGCTACTATGGGCGGAAGAGCAGCCGAAAAAGTAACATTTAACAGAATTTCCACTGGTGCACTAAGCGATTTAGAAAAAGTAACTAAACAAGCTCGTGCAATGGTCACCATTTATGGTTTGAATGAAAAAATAGGTAATGTTACCTATTATGACTCAACCGGACAAAGTGAATACAGTTTTTCAAAACCATATTCTGAAGAAACAGCTAAAATTATTGATGAAGAAATCTCATTACTTATTGAGAGCCAATACCAAAGAGCTATAGCTATATTAGAAGAGAACAAAGACAAACTAAATCAGCTGGCCAATATTTTAATCGAAAAAGAAGTTATTTTCAAAGACGATTTGGAGGCTATTTTTGGAAAAAGAACATTTGATAAAAATCTTGAGGAAGTAGTCTCTTAGAAAATACATATTTATTTAATTATTTTTAAAATCTTAATTCAAAAACCTCTTTTGAATTAAGATTTTTTTATCTTTGAACGTTTTCAAATAATAAATAAAAGTAGTTTAACAGAATATGAGTCTTTTTAGAAAAATTTTTGGTTCTAGCAATCCCGCTTCTGAGGAAGATAAAGAAAGTGAATTCAGCAAATCCTTTGCTGACAACACTACCTCTATAGATGAAAAATTTATCTATAACTTCAAAAAAAATGGCGGTAAATTTTTATACTGCGAAAATGCTGAAGAAGTAAAAGAACAATTTGAAAACATACTAGAAGAAAACGACTGGTTTGAAAGTGAAGTTTTATGCTATGATCCTAAACTTTTCAGTATGCTTGACGACAATAAACTTATCTATAACAAGCCTGCCAGTCCCAAGTTTCTTCTTGCAAGTTGTGAAAATTTAATTGCTGAAGAAGGTTCCATCTTATTCTCATCCAAGCAAATTAAACAACACAAACCAAACGAATTGCCTGCAAACATAATTGTTCTTGCAACAACCAGCCAAATTCTTGGAACGAAAAGTGATGGATTAAGTGCTATCAAGAAGAAATATGAAAGAGATTACCCTACCAATATTACTACTATAAAATATTTCGAGAAAGCCAAAGAAGAAGATTTCACACAATACGGAAGTTCAGCCAAAAACCTATATTTATTGCTTTTAGAAGATCTTTAAAAATGAATGAAACTCTAAAACGAGGTATATCAGGAGCCATTTATATCATATTATTACTCGCTTCTATTTTATATTCAACGGAAAGCTTTTTTATTCTCTTTGGAATCTTTCTTATAATTGCAGTTTATGAATTTTGCAATTTAATTCAAATACATAAAGTATTTCCAATTGTTTTCGGAACAGTTTTATACACCACAGTAACGCTACTAAGCCACTACAATAAAAGTACTACAGCTACTATCAATCAGGTATTCAATACTGATTTAGAAATTGCAATAAACACACAACAATTAGATGTCGTTTTATTGGTCATAGCATTAGTGGTATCGATAAAATGCATCCTTTTTTTGTTTTACGACAATATTCAAAAAATAAGTACGTCCTCTAAATACTTATATTTATTAGGGTATATTATACTCCCATTTGTATTTATCACTAAAATTTCATTTGGAATAAACGACTACAATCCTAAAATTATAATTGGATTATTCATTTTGATCTGGACTAATGACACTTTTGCTTATATTGTTGGAAAATCTATAGGCAGAATCAAATTATTCGAAAAAATCTCTCCAAAAAAAACAATAGAAGGATTCCTGGGAGGAATCGTATTTGCGGTTTTAGCGGGTTATCTAATATCAAAATACTACATAAGGGCAAATCCTGAATTTAGTGACAGATCCATCCTGATTTGGACAACAATTGCAGTCATTGTTGGTATTGTAGGTACTATAGGAGATTTAATTGAATCCAAATTCAAGCGTATCGCTGGTGTAAAAGATAGTGGAAGTATAATGCCAGGCCATGGAGGCATACTAGATCGATTAGATAGTGTTATATTTGTAGCACCAATTATTTTTTTATTTTATCAAATTTTAAACTATGTTTCATAAAGAAGGAACCCAATCTATTTTATTAGCAACAATTTTCACAGCTGTTGTCCTTTTGTTGTCTGACTATTTCATTGACATCAACTGGATCAAAATGGCAATACAAATAGCTGCTCTACTGCTTTTAATAATCATCTTGCAATTTTTCAGAAATCCGAAAAGGACTGCCATCTTAAATGAGAATCACATCCTCGCTCCTGTTGATGGAAAAGTAGTCGTTATTGAAGAAGTATATGAGGGTGAATATTTTAAAGATAAACGCATACAGGTCTCCATTTTCATGTCACCAATCAATGTTCATGTGACACGTTATGGTCTAAGTGGAATTGTAAAATTCAGTAAATACCATCCTGGAAAATTCTTAGTAGCCTGGCATCCAAAAGCGAGCGAAGAAAACGAAAGAACTACGGTAGTAATTGAAAATAAGACATTCGGTGAGATTCTATACAGACAAATCGCAGGAGCTTTAGCCAGAAGAATTGTAAATTATGCGCAGGAAGGAACACAGGTCATTCAGGGAACTGATGCTGGATTTATAAAATTTGGCTCAAGAGTAGATGTATTTTTACCTTTAGGCACTCCAATTAATGTAGTCCTTAATCAAAAAGCCATAGGCGGAAAAACAATTATTGCCACAAAAGAATAATGATTGAAAAAGATTTAGATACCCGATTTGAAGAGGCGGTTAAAAAAGCTTCTGAAATGACCCAGGCATCTTTACCACAGGATGTCCAGCTGAGACTTTATGCTTTTTACAAACAGGCTACCTTGGGAACTTTAGATCTAAAACAATCCTCAAACCACCATCTAAGAGATGCTTTCAAAATAAATGCCTGGATGCAAATTAGCCATCTTACTGCAGATGAAGCTAAAGAACAGTATATCGAAATCATCAATTCTATTTTGAAAAAATAATGTTAGTCATGAAAAAAAATAATTTCATAATCTTAAACGTTCTGTTAGCTAGCGTTGTTATTTCGTGCAACAACAAAAAACTCATAGAAGTTGTCGAAGTTCCACTGCCAACAGCTCAGGAAAAGACATCCTTGGGAATCCCAGATGATGTTAAGGCAAATGAAGGTGCTTTTCAATTGGAAAAACTACCTTATCCTTATGATGCACTTGCACCACATATTTCGGCCACTACTATGGAAATGCATTATTCAAAACACTATCTGACATACACTAATAATTTGAATAGTGCCCTAGCTGGAACACTATTAGAAAACTTAACCATTGAAGAAGTATTGTCAAAATTAGATCTAAATGATGCTAGCATTAGAAACAATGCAGGCGGTTATTACAATCACACTTTATATTGGCAATGTATGGCTCCTAAAGGCGGTGGTCTGCCTCAAGATATTTTAGCCGAAACTATTACAACAGATTTTGGCTCATTTGAAAACTTTGCAACAGTATTCAAAAATGAAGCTACAAAACAATTTGGCTCTGGGTGGGTATGGCTTGTGGTCGATAAAACTGGAAAACTCCAAGTAACCAGTACCCCGAATCAAGATAATCCTTTAATGCAAAGTGCACTTATTCCCGGAACTCCAATATTAGCTTTAGACGTTTGGGAACACGCTTATTATTTAGATTACCAATACCGAAGAAAAAATTATATAGATGCCTTTTTTAACGTAATCAATTGGAAGAAAGTAGCTGAAAATTATGATGCAGCAATAAGAAAATAATTTTCCAGCTTTATATCCAAAAAACAAAAAAACTGTCCAAAAAAAATATTTTTTTGGACAGTTTTTTTTATAAAGATTAGGTAGCCTTTTCAGGCCGGATCATTAGCAAGACCGTTTCCTACAAGAGGCAACTTCATTTTTATAATTGATAGATAAATGATTCCGAAGGTGCAATAGTGATCTGGGCTTTTCCTTCCCCATTCAGAACCTTTAATTGAACGGTTTTCTTATTATACAACTGATCGTTCATACTATAATTACCGTCTTTCAAATTCCATTTTTTGATAATGTCCGAAGGAATTTTCAACTCAAAACTACTGGTTGTAAGCCAAGAAAAATTAGTAACTATTACTAATTTTTGAGTATCGGACCAACGGGTGAAAGCATAAATTCCTGAATCATATTTCTCAGTTTCCAAACGATTTAGCGTTTGAATTTCCTGGAATTTCCCCATTAAAGCAGAACTATTAAGAGAGAAATTTAATAATCGCTTATAAAAATCACGCAACTCTTTTTCGCTTTGAGTCAGTTGACCACCATCAAATTTCCCCCCATTCATCCATCGCTGATGGTTTGGAACTCCAATGTAATCGAAGATTGAAGTTCTGGAATGCCTACCAAATCCTGCATTTTCATTCCCAGCCTCTCCTACCTCCTGACCAAAATAAATCATGGTAGGAGAAGAACTTATAGTTGCGGATACTACCATTAATGGTTTCCCTTTTTGAGGATTTCCGGCAAATTCCGGACTTGCCAAACGTTGTTCATCATGGTTATCCAAAAAATGCAGCATATGATGCTCAATATCTCTCATTCCGTTTTGAATATCCGATAGTGCATCCGGAAATGCTTTACCTTGAATAATATCTTTCAGTTTATCATATGTTTCTACCTTATCATATAAATAATCCATTTTCCCCAAACGAATGTAATTTCTATATTCTTTTGGATTATATACTTCGGCTAATAAAAAAGCATCTGGGTTATTTACTTTAATTGTTGAATTCATATAGCTCCAAAATTCATACGGTACCATTTCGGCCATATCAAATCTAAAACCATCAACCCCTTTGGCAGTCCAATAGATGGCGATATCTTTAAATTTTTTCCAAGAATCCGGTACTACTTTTCCTTTCCAAAAATCATAATGCTCTCGATATGATTTGGTATCAAATCCCACAGGAAGTTCTGGAAAATCTTTCGATCCATCAGGGCGGATTCCGTAATTTACTTTTACGGTTTCATACCAGTCGTTACGATCTGGTTTTGCCATACGAGAGCCGTTACCGGTCCATTTAGCAGGTTTTTCATCAAATTTTCCGTCAACTAATGGACTTTCTTCTCCATTCAATGGCTTTTCACCGTTAGGCACTTCAAAATGGGTATTTGGGATATAATAGAAATTATTATCCCTTTTATATTCGACAGTTACATCATCATTAGCACCAAAATCTTTAACTCCAACCGGATTACTTTTACCTTCGTACTTACGTGCAATATGATTGGGAACAATATCAATAATGACCTTTAATCCCGCTTTATGCGTTCGAGAAATTAAAGCTTCAAATTCTTGTAATCGATTCACCGGATTTACGGCTAAATCTGGATTTACATTGTAATAATCCTTTACGGCATAAGGTGAGCCTGCTCTTCCTTTTACCACTTCGGGATCATCATTAGAAATTCCAATTGCGGTATAATCCCGTATTAAAGCATGATGCGGAACTCCTGTATACCAGATATAAGTAACTCCCAAATCCTTTATTTCATGCAATGCCTTATCCGTAAAATCATTAAACTTCCCTACTCCATTTTCCTCAATAGTCCCCCAAGGTTTATTATTAGTATTTTTATTTCCGAACAATCGGGTAAAAACCTGGTACACAACTTCTTTTTTATTTGAGACTGACTCTTTCTGTTCATTCATTTTTAAATCTTTCGTTTTACAAGCCGTAGCCAAGAGCGCTAGGCTAATTCCGGCAACAATAATTATGTTCTTTGTCATATAAAATTATTTTGCTGATCTTATTATTATTTATGATATTCTAAATCAATTTTTAAATTTAATATATTTTTGACTAGGGACGCGACTATCGTTTGAAATTAATAAAGATACAGTTTTGAAAAAGCATACTACAACGAAAGAGTCCCATTATTTGTTGATAACTTTAAAAAATAATAGTATAGGAATTTTACGCCATTTCATGGAACTATAAATAAATCCTAATATAGATTATGGTTGTTTCCTTTTTCATAAATTTGACAAAAATTAAATCCATTGAAGAAATCTCAATTTTTCATTCGTTATTGTTTACTATTGCTTTGTACTAATTTGGCTTTGGCACAAGCACCCAAAAAAATTGTTGTCGAACAATCTGATTTCGCAGATGTAAATCAAGCGGAAATGCCTGATGCGTTATTACTCACCGGAAATGTTCGTGTCAACCATGATGGAGTAGTTTTAACGTGTAACAAAGCTTACTATTTTCAAAAAGAAAATTACATTAAGGCATTTGGAAACGTACAATTAGTTCAGGGAGATACTTTATTTTTAAACAGTAAATATGCGGAATACAATGGAAATGTAAAAAAAGCATTTGCCACAGGAAACGCAGTTATGAGTTCACCAGATGCCACTTTGGCTACCGACACTATCAATTTTGACAGAAACAGCCAGGAGGTATTTTACAATTCACCGGGAACAATCGTAAATAAAGACAATACTTTAAAGAGTAAGTCGGGAAAATACTATGTGGCACAAAAAAAATTCCAGTTTCTGACGGCGGTTACCATCACAAATCCAACCTATACAATAAAAACAAATCATTTGGATTACTTCAGTAATTCAGGACACTCCTATCTTTTTGGACCTTCTACAATCACCAGTAAAGCCAATTATATTTATACTGAAAAAGGATTTTATGATACCAAAAAAAATCTAGCCCATTTCCTCAATAAATCGTATATCAGATATGATGATCGGGTTATAAAAGGTGACAGTTTGTATTATGACCGAAACAGAGAATTTGCATCGGCAACACGGAATGTCAAAATAACGGATTCCATCAATCGTGGAATTGTTAAAGGAAATTATGCTGAAATATACAAAAAGCAGGATTCTATGTTTGTAACCAAAAGAGCCGTTGCAGTAAACTTTGTCGAAAATGACTCGGTTTACATTCATGGCAAAAAATTAATGGTTACAGGTAAAGAAGGGGATCGTATTATTAGGGCGTTCAACAATGTACGATTTTACAAAACAGACATGAGTGGTAAATGCGATTCGATACATTCGAGTTCAAAAACAGCCCTAACAAAACTGATCAGAAATCCAATACTTTGGAATGGAGAAAATCAAATCACTGGCGACATTATGCATCTTATTGGAAATAACAACACTAAAGAGCTCGATTCGCTTAAAGTCCTCAACAATACGTTCCTGGTCTCAAAAGACACGCTGGGAACAGGCTACAATCAAGTTAAAGGGCAAAATCTCTATGGCAAGTTTATAGAAGGAAAATTGCACGAGGTTGATATTATAAAAAATGCGGAGGTCATTTATTACATGCGAAACGACGCCAAAGAACTCATTGGAATTAACAAAAATGTCAGCAGCAAGATCAATATCATTTTTGATAAAAATGCGATAGAAACTATCACCTTTTTCAAGCAAGTAGACGGCGATATTTATCCAGAAAAAGATTTACCTGAAAATGCGCGAAAACTCCGAGGATTACTTTGGCGTGGCGATGAAAGGATAAAATCCAAAGACGATATTTTTCCTCCGGAAGAAAATGAAGACAATGAAAAACTAGCCAAAGAAACCAAAGCTGAGGAGAATAAGAAAGATGTTCCAATGAAAATCCGAAAGGAGACATTGAACTACGACAAGAAGAAAGGGAAGAAATAGATTGAAAGTTTCAGCTAGTAGATTTCTTATAACAGATTAAACAAATTAACATTGAATAGCGATTTCTTAAAATACCAGGCACAAACTTCACCTTATCCATTAGGAATGGAAGTCTCGCATGCGATAGGCTCTTATATATACGATTCCAATAACAAAAAATATTTAGATTTCGTAGCCGGAGTTTCCGCCTGCGCACTGGGACATCAACACCCGAGAGTCAATCAGGCCATCAAAGATCAGTTAGACAAATATTCACACGTAATGGTGTATGGTGAATATTCACAAAGTCCGGCGGTTCAATATTGCAAGCTTTTAGCTTCACTCCTGCCCGCACCTCTAGATAAGACCTATTTGGTCAATTCAGGAACAGAAGCTATTGAAGGCGCCTTAAAACTGGCCCGAAGAACCACCGGAAGAAGCCAATTGATATCGTGTCACAATGCCTATCATGGCAATACTATGGGCTCAATGAGTGTGATGGGTTTTGAAGAACGCAAACAAATTTTTCGTCCCTTGATTCCTGATGTTGATTTTATCACGTTTAATAACGAAGAAGATCTACAAAAAATAACGACTAAAACTGCAGGAATCATTCTGGAAACCATTCAGGGAGGTGCAGGATTTATACAACCTCATAACGATTTTCTCAAAAAAGTACGGCAACGCTGCACTGAAGTGGGAGCGATTATGATTCTAGATGAAATACAGCCTGGATTTGGAAGAACCGGAAAACTTTTTGGTTTCCAAAATTACGATGTCATCCCTGACATTGTGGTTATGGGAAAAGGAATGGGTGGCGGAATGCCGGTTGGTGCTTTTACTGCTTCATCGGCAATGATGGATTTATTGAGTCATGATCCAAAACTGGGACACATTACTACTTTTGGAGGCCACCCTGTCATTGCGTCAGCCTGTTTGGCAACTTTGCAGGAAATTACTGAGACCAATCTCATGGCTGAGGCGATGGAAAAAGAAAAACTATTCAGATCACTTTTGGTACATCCTTTGATAGTAGAAATACGAGGAAAAGGATTAATGCTGGCAGCAATGACCAAAAGTGCCGATATAACAAACGAAGTGATTCTCAAATGTCAAGACAAAGGACTCATTTTATTCTGGCTACTGTTTGAAGGTTGCGCAATTAGAATTACACCTCCACTAACCATTTCCAATGCGGAAATACGTGAAGGCTGTTCAATAATACTTGAAGTAATGAATGAAATTTTGAAAAAGAATATTTAAATAACGCAGTTGAGAGCTATTTCCTGCTTTCGTTGCGCTCTTTCCTGACCTGAACGAGCTTCAGAACCTGAAAACAAATTCAGGCCAGCAAAAGAATTTACACTACTATCAGAGCTATGGCACCAGTATTAACCAAAGCTATTTTTTGTTAATTAAATTGTTCACAACAATTCTAGCTTTCCCTCACATTACAAGTACGATTACCTAAATTTATTTAGGCCAAATTAAAAACACACAGTATGCAATTAAGCAACGAAGAAGAAGACTATAACTTATCCTTGTCTAAATTTGAGTCCATGTTGAAAACCAACAAAGTGCTCTTTTTTGACTCCGAAGAATTTGAAGAAATTATTCTTCATTATCTCGATATGGGTAAGGCCGCTTTGGCAAAGAAAGCACTCAAACTGGCATTGGAACAACATCCAAAATCTACCGGACTAAAATTGGTCCAGGTGGAAATGCTAGTCTATGATGACAAACTCGAATTAGCCGAAAAGCTATTGAATGAGTTGTATGCCATCGAACCTACTAATGAAGAAATTTACATTCAAAAAGCCAATATTTGTTCCAAAAGAGATCAACATGAAAAGGCAGTTGAATTATTAAAAATAGCTTTAAAATATACCGATGATTACGCTGACGTCTATAATTTAATAGGAATGGAATATCTTTTTATGGACAATCTTGAAATGGCAAAAGATAGCTTTATCAAGTGTTTAGAAGAGGACCTGGAAGACCAGTCAGCCCTGTATAACGTTGTGTATTGTTTTGAGTTTTTGGATCAAAACCAAGAAGCAATTACCTATTTGAATAAATACATTGACAAAAACCCATATAGTGAAATTGCCTGGCATCAACTAGGACGTTTGCATTATGGTGTAAAAGAGTATGAAAATGCAATTCGTGCCTTTGATTATGCTACTTTAATCGATGATGAATTCCTTGGAGCTTTTATGGAAAAAGCCAAAGCGTACGAACGATTAAAAAAATACGCGGAAGCCATAGAAAGCTATAGTAGAACCATAGAACTGGACGATGCGACTTCGTATGCTTTACTTCGAATGGGAAAATGCTACGAAAGACTTGGAAACAAAGTCTTAGCCTTAAAATATTTCAATAAAACCGTGCATGAAGATCCACTTTTAGACAAGGGATGGATTGCCATTACTGACTTTTACGTACGTCAAAAAAACTACCAAAAAGCATTGTTCTATGTCAACAAAGCACTAGCTATTGACAATCAAAATCGTCTGTACTGGAAGCGATATGCGACGATTAATAAACAAATGAACTTCTTTGAAGAAGCTGAATTTGGATATCGAAAAGCTGTAGAATTTGGTGATTACCAATTAGATACTTGGTTGTTCTGGGTAGACATTCTTCAATTTTTAGGAGAATTCGAAAGCGGCATTCAGACTTTATTGCAAGCGTCTGAATATTTTCCGGAAGAAAACGAAGTCGAGTACCGTTTGGCTGGATTGTATTTTATGATTTCACAAAATACGAAAGCAAAATTCCATTTGAGTAATGCCATGCGACTGAATTTTGACAATTATATCCTTATTGAAGATTTATTTCCAGTGGTTTGGGCAAAAAAAATGGTACAGAATTATATTGCAAAACATAAAAAATTATAATGGTTGACATAGTTAGAAAACGCTTTGGTTTATTAGGACGCAACATCAATTATTCTTTTTCGAAAGGATATTTTACCGATAAATTTAACAATGAAAACTTTACAGGTTGTACGTACGAAAATTTTGATATTCCCGAAATAGCAGCTTTTCCAGAGATTATAGGAAACACTTCGGATTTAACAGGATTAAATGTTACTATCCCTTACAAGGAAACCGTAATTCCATTTCTCGATAAATTATCTAAAAAAGCGGCACAAATTGGTGCCGTGAATACTATTAAAATAACGAAAAAAGGAAAACTGAAAGGCTACAATACGGACTATTATGGTTTCAAGAAATCATTAGAACCGCTGCTACAGCCCTATCATAAAAAAGCCTTGATTTTAGGCACAGGAGGCGCTTCTAAGGGAGTTGCTTTTGCTTTAGATGAATTGAATATTCCCTATACTTTTGTTTCCAGGGAAGCCAAAGAAAATGCTATTGATTACGACCGTGTCAACGCAACAACATTTGATAACTATCAAATCATAATAAACTCCACTCCAGTAGGAACAAGCCCTAATGTGGATGCGTTCCCATTGATTCCTTATGAGTTTTTCACGGACAAACATATTGCCTATGACTTGATTTATAATCCGGCTGAAACGCAATTCCTTAAAAAGGCAGCGGCTCAAGGGGCGCAAATCAAAAACGGATTGGATATGCTTATTTTTCAAGCAGAGAAAGCCTGGAAAATTTGGAATAAATAGAAAGATATTTCCTGAAAATAAATAATCGTCTTGTTTTGAAACAAGCTATACCAAATTAGTATAAAGCAGTTTTCCAACAAGACGATTTTCTTTTTAAAAAAAGTGACAACATTAGTAATACCCTGCAAGTGTTTTTCACTTTACTTAGTACAGCAACACTCAGTTCTATGAGAAAAGTAAGATCCCCCTTATGCTCCGGTCCAAAGTTTAAATACCAAAGAATAGCAATTAATGGAGTCGATAATAATAATAATTTTATTATTATTCATATTTTTAACTTCCCGAACATTTAATATAAGAAAAATCGTCTTACTAAAGGATTTTAATCTTCTTATCACAAAATATCAATACGACATTGTAAACATCCGACAAGTAGCACTAACAAATCAAAAATGTTTTGGATATACCCCTTTTTCAAACAGAGAAAGCACCGAAAACCGGAAATAAACAGTATCGAAACTTAATTTTCGTACAGCTATTCATGTAAGTAAAAAACGCATTGACAATCAACTATTTATAGATAAAAATATACCCTAAATGAAGTAAAAAAAATCATATTTAAAACCTCAAAATCCTAGTCAAGCTAACAATCTCATTCTTTTTCGCCCGTTTTTTACAGCTAACAAAGACAAAGCAAACAGCAGGAAATTGCTTCAAAAAAAACAATATTTTAACATAAAATGACTATAAATAAAGGAATTATTTTGTAATTTCATGCTCCTTTAGTACCTTTCGTGTTCGATAAAAAAACAAAACCCTTATACATTGAAAAAATGTTAGAAGAAAAAAATGACAACCTGCTTGAAGCAGATGGAAATTTAGAAAACAATTCAGTTGAATTAAGTCAATTCGACACTGAAGTTTTGGAAAAAACAGTATTGTCTGCACCGATTGATATGCCTGCAGAAGATAATGTTATTATCCCTTCTAATGAAGAATTGCCAGAAACTGCACCTGTTGCAGAGACTGCACCTGTAGCAGATACTGAAAATCAAACTGCAGTTGATGCAATTGCTGAAACAAATGCAGAAGAGAGCGAAGACGAAACGCTAAAAGAGCGTCACGACATTCCGATGCAAGATTATGATACATTGTCTCTTGAATCCTTGGTAGAAGAACTAAAAAGTTTAGTTTCCAGTGAAAAAGTGATGTCTGTAAAAGAACATATTGAAGAAATTAAGAAAGCGTTCTTAGCAAAATACAATCATCTTCTTGAAGAGAAAAAAGAGGAATTTCTTGCAGAAAACCAAGATTCTAATGAAGATTTTCAATACCACTCTCCGCTAAAAACACAATTTGACAAATATTACTCTCTTTTTAGAGATACTAAAAATACACATTTCAAAAGCTTACAAACGAATCTAAAAACCAATTTAGAAAATCGATTAGCTATTGTTGAGGAATTAAAAGAGTTAATCAATCCGCAGGAAAACATCAAGGACACGTTAAAACATTTTAATGATTTAAGAGAGCGTTGGAAAACTGCAGGACCAATTCCTAAAGATAAGTACAATCACGTTTGGAATAACTTCCATTTTCACGTTGAAAATTTCTATGACTATCTGCACCTTGACAGAGAAGCAAGGGACTTGGATTTCAAACATAATTTAGAGCAAAAACAAAAAATTGTCGCACGCGTTGAAGAATTGATAAAAGAAGCCGATATCAATAAAGCATTTAGAGAATTACAAGATTTACATCGAATTTGGAAGGAAGATATAGGGCCTGTTTCTAGAGAACATCGTGATGAGATTTGGAACAAGTTTAGTGATCTGACCAAACAAATGCATGATAAACGAGAAGTTTTGTTCGAAAATCAAAGAGGAACAGAACTTGAAAATTTAGCCAACAAAAAAGAAATTATCTCTAAAATCGAAGTTTTAGCTACTGAGAAAGTGAATGCCCATTCGCAATGGCTTACTCAAATAGAAAAAGTAGAAGCGTTGCGTACTGCTTTCTTCTCAGCCGGAAAAGTACCATCGGATGTAAATGAGGAAACTTGGGCAGGTTTTAAAACTGCTGTTAGAAATTTTAATTCTTTCAAAAATTCGTTTTACAAAGACATTAAAAAAGATCAAAACGATAATTTAAGCAAAAAAACGGCTCTTGTTGCTAAAGCGAAAGAATTACAAGAAAGTACTGATTTTGCTGTGACTACTCCAATCATGAAACAAATTCAGGATGAGTGGAAGCAAATAGGGCATGTACCTAGAAAATACTCCGATAAAATCTGGAAAGAGTTTAAAGATGCCTGTAATCATTATTTTGACAAATTAAAAGAGCAAAAAAATGAAGAAAACGGTGAAGAAGTAGAAGCTTTTGACAAGAAAAAAGCCTACTTAGAAACCTTGAGAGATTATCAATTGACCGGTGACCATAAAACCGATTTAGATGCTATAAAATTGCATATCGAAACGTGGAAAAACTTTGGAAAAGTTCCTTTCCCGAGAAGACATATTGAAGGAAAATTCAATAAAATCCTAGATGCTCTTTTCGAAAAATTGAGTTTGAGTAAAAAAGACACTGACATGATCCGTTTTGCTAACAGAATGGACAATTTATCAGAAAGCAATGATACTCGTAAACTGGACAATGAAAAAATATTCCTGATGCGTAAAATTGAAGAAGTTCAGAATGAAATTTTCCAATTGGAGAATAACATTCAGTTTTTCACAAACACAAGAAATGCTAAAAAAGAAAATTCCATTGTATTAGAAGTTCGTAAAAACATTGCTATTCATAAAGAAAGCCTTGATGTTTGGAAAGAAAAATTAAAACAATTGAGAAATTTGAAAATAGAATAATTTTCAACAATAGTTAAAAAAGCAAGCCTCGTTCTTAAATAGTTCGAGGTTTTTTTGTATAAAAGAGTATCAGGATTTAAAATTTTAACTTTCATTTATCAGAAAAAACTACTTAAAGTTAATCTCAAATTTTAAATTTGCACAATGAATTGGATTCAGAAATCTGCTATTTTTATTGGGCTTTCGTTGGTTCTTTTATTTGCTTTTAATGCAAACGAATCAGTCATAGCGAAAATCCATGTAGAAAAACCAGATTCTTCCTTTTCGGCGGACTCCATCCATTCTTCCGTTTTTATTCAACCTCAACTAAGTAGTCCCTTTGTTTTACATCATAAAACGATAGACTATACAATTGCGAAGTATTTTGAAAATTTTCTCATTGTAATTCCGGATCTTAAAGGTTGTACATTATTCACTCGTTTCGAGAAACAAGACATCAACCGATGTGAGATGGTTTCGCTCCTGCTCTTTCCTTTCCATTTTTTCTGGTGATTTAAAGCCTTGATTTTGCAGTAAAAGATAAAATTATCATTTGCTTCCCGAATTGATTCCATTTGGTTTTGGTTTCGACCCATCATGCTACATAAATAACTTAAAAAATAAAAAAATGGATACATCCGTAACTATAATAGGACTAATAATAACATTACTAATGGGAATTCCTCTTTTTTATGTCATTAGATCTAATTCGTTTAATAAAACAAAAATCAAAACAATAAAAACTAAATTCAGCCAGAACAATCACTTTAATTTTGAGTTAACAGAAACCCAAAACAAAAAAGTATTATCGTTGGACGAAAAAAATAAAGGATTCCTTTTAATGGATTTTAGTTCTAAAGAAGAGCTTGTTTCGTTTGTAAACTTAAATAATGTTCAATCTTCCAAATTGGTTCTTACAACTGAGAACACTACCGATACTATTCTAAAAATTGAATTTGAATTTCAATTCAAAGAGGGTAAAAAAACAGAATCCATCCTATTTTACAAAATCGAGAATGATCAAATTGGTCAAGTCTGTTTGTATGAGGACCATCAATTAGCAAAAAAATGGATTGAAATAATTGAAAATTGCATTTCCAGTTAACTACTAATTATTATTCGCTAAGAGGCTGTTCACTGACAGTCTCTTTTTTTTGAAATGCTTTTTTTAATATGATAAATATCATTTTAAATCTTTAGCCTTAATGTTACTTTTGAATACCGTTAAAAGACTTTACCATGAAAAATTCCTTAATTCAAAAGTACAATGTTCCTGGACCTAGATACACCAGTTATCCAACAGTTCCGTACTGGGATGAAACTGATTTTTCGGATAATATTTGGACCGAAACCCTGAAAAAAGCATTTACAAAAAGTAATACTTCACAGGGAATCAGTCTCTATATTCATTTGCCTTTTTGCGAAAGCTTATGTACTTTTTGTGGCTGTAACAAGCGTATCACAAAAAATCATGCCGTTGAAAATCGGTATATTGGTGCCGTTTTAAAAGAATGGGCTATCTATTGTAAAATCCTTGGAAAAAAACCAACTATCAAAGAAATTCATTTAGGCGGAGGGACTCCAACATTTTTCTCCCCTAAAAATTTAGAGGATTTAATAAACGGTATTTTGGGTCGCGCCAAGAAAGCAAAAAATTATGAATTTAGTTTTGAAGGTCATCCTAACAATACCTCTTATGAACACTTAAAGAAGCTCTACGATTTAGGTTTTAGGAGAGTTAGTTTTGGCGTTCAGGATTATTCAGAAAAAGTTCAAAAGGCAATTCATAGAGAACAGCCTTTTCACAATGTGGCAAAAGTTACTTTTTGGGCAAGAGAAATTGGTTATACATCAATTGGTCATGACATTATATTTGGATTACCATTTCAGGAAATTGAAGATATTATTGATACCATTGAGAAAACAAAATCATTACAGCCTGATAGATTGGCATTTTACAGCTATGCTCACGTTCCTTGGATTAAAGGAAATGGACAGCGCGGTTTTAAAGATGAGGATATTCCAAAAGATGACAAAAAACGATTGCTGTATGAAACAGGTAAAAAATTATTGTTTGAAAATGGCTATCAAGAAATAGGAATGGATCATTTTGCATTAAAAACCGATACTTTGTACGAAGCTTTTCAAAATGGCAAACTGCATCGCAATTTTATGGGGTATAGTTCCTCAAAAACACAACTAATGATCGGTTTAGGTGTTTCTTCCATCAGTGACAGTTGGTATAGTTTTGCTCAAAATGTAAAAGTATTGGAAGATTATTATCAAATATTAGAATGGAACAAACTACCCGTTTTTAGAGGGCATTTGTTAACGGATGAGGATCTTATCATTAGAAAACACATTCTGAATTTAATGTGCCAATTCGAAACTTCCTGGAAAAACGAAGAAGGCTATTTTACTGAAATTCCCGACGTTTTAATACAACTGAAAGAAATGGAAAATGATGGATTAATTAGCATTGAAGACAACAGTATTCAGGTGACAGAAAAGGGTAAACCTTATGTACGCAATATTTGCATGGCGTTTGATTTACGTTTAAAAAGAAAAGCCCCGGAAACCGAATTATTCTCAATGACAATCTAATCAAACGAATTTCTAAAAAAGCATGCTTTGCATAAAAACTAATGACAATTCGGATCCGCCTGAACAAACAAACTTATATTGGATGGGGAAATGTAAGGAATCCCTAATCCCAATCCTCTTAAAATAAACAGCACCCCAATAATAACAGCAACGTAAGGAATTGCTTTTTGGACTCTGTTTCGAATAGGCAACGTCAAAAATGAATTGATATAAACAACACTGCTCATCATAGGAACAGTTCCTAAACCGAATACTATCATATATAGCCCACCCATACTTTCACTCTGCATGGCAATCGCCCCAAACAAGGCAACATAAACCATTCCACAAGGTAAAAAGCCATTGAGTAAACCAATAGTGAATAGTGATTTATAACTCTTATTTCTAAACTGACTTCCTAATGCTGTTTTTATTCTGGAGATTAATCTAAAAACTGGTTTTGAAAAATTATACTTGGTAAAAATTTTCTCTGGAGTTAAAACTACTATAATCATGGAAATACCAATAAATATCGATAAGTTTTGTTGTACACCAGCCATAGAAAAGCCCTTTCCAAGTAGTCCAAAAACAAAACCGATTGTGGCGTAAGCTGCCAATCTTCCTAAATGATAAGTACAAATTTGAGCGACTTTCTTAGCCTTATTGTTTCTATCAACTGGCAACATCATAGCAATAGGACCACACATACCAATGCAGTGAAAACTACTTATTAAACCGAAAACAAAGGCAGTATAAAGCATTTTTTTTTAGATAACAGACCGATAGACAACAGACGAAAAATAGTTTTACCGATAGACAATTTAGTTACCTAAATAAATAGTGTCTAACTTCTTTTCGTCTATTATCCATTATCTTTTAATTTATATATATAGTTTCTTTAGACAAGTACGATTTTCCCTCATACTGCCATTCCATATTAATGTCCCAACGACCGCCTGCCAAACTTTTTTTAGGTATGAGTAAAGTAAGATTAGATAGCGAAATTGGAACTTCAAAATCTAATTTTTTATTAGACGGTCTGTAAAGGGACACTTTTCCTTTAATACTTTTGGGAATAAATTCATCCGGAAATACAATTATAATTCCGTCTGAAGTATTCTTTATTCTTGGCTTTTGAACCAAATTTTGTACGTTTTGAATTCGTTCCATTTCATCTCCAAAATGAGCATCATGCTTATAATATTCCTCTACAACCAGCTCATTGTCATATTTTGAATCCGATTGTACCGTAAAAACAAAATATAGAATGAAGGTTATAAACAAACCAAAAGCAATGACGATTCCCGTTCCCCAGTTAATTTTCATGATATTCTATTTATAAATTCTAAAGCTGTAGCAATGCTAATCAAAACTTCGTGGACTCAAAAAACTTGTTGTGCTGGTTTGAATTTTTTCATCGCCATTATACACGTCAATTTTCAATTTTGTTTTATCACTATCCAATAAATTTTTATTGATTTCAACAAACAATGTTCCTCCATTCATCCCTTGTTTTGGCACTTGTAAAGCTTGTTTTCCAACTACTTTTAAAGTTCCTTTTATACCTACTAATTTGAAATGAATTGCATTAAAATCATTATTGGTTTTATTAATAATTTTAAAAGTATAAACATTACTGATATTATCCCCTTTGTGTTGGAACAATTGCCCTGGCAATCTCAAAATACTAGCTTCAACATCCGAACGTAAAAACAACAATCCAATTAAAATTCCCGTCAAAATGGCCAATATTGCGGTATATCCTTTCATTCTTGGGGTGAACTCGAACTTTAGTTTTTTCTCGATTTCATCTTCTGAAGCATAACGAATAAGTCCTCGCGGCAATCCGACATTGTCCATAATAGTATCACATTCATCAATACAGGCGGTACAATTAATGCATTCCATTTGGGTCCCGTTACGAATATCAATTCCAGTTGGACAAACGTTTACACATTGTTTACAATCAATACAATCTCCTTTTCCTGTTATGGTTCTATCCTCTTGCTTGAATTTAGCCCTGCCAAGTTCTTTTTCTCCTCTAACAAAATCATAGGCAACATTTATCGATTTATCATCTAACAAAACGCCTTGTAATCTCCCGTAAGGACAGGCAATAATACAAACCTGTTCTCTAAACCAGGCAAAAATAAAATAAAAAACTCCGGTAAAAATAAACAATGAGACTAAAGTACTTACATGGTTTTCCGGTCCTTCTTCAATCATTAAAAACAACTTATCGCTACTGATAAGATAGGCAAGAAAGACATTGGCAATAAAAAAAGAAATGATTAGAAATATTGACCACTTGAAACCTTTTTTTCTAATTTTTTCTGCATTCCATTCTTGTTTTTCCAATCGAATCTGAGCACCACGGTCGCCTTCAATCCAATATTCAATTCTTCTGAAAACCATTTCTAAAAAGATGGTCTGCGGGCAAATCCATCCGCAAAAGATACGTCCAAAAATTACCGTAAAAAGGATGACGAAAACCACGCCAATAATCATAAAAAGAACGAAAAGATAAATATCTTGGGGCCAAAATGGAAATCCAAAAATATTGAACCTCCTTTCCAGTATATTGAACATCATAAACTGATTCCCATTAATCTTTATAAAGGGATTGGCAACAAGAACAATCAGTAAAAAATAACTGACCCATTTTCTATAATCGTAAAACTTTCCTGAAGGTTTTTTGGGGAAGATAAATTTTCTATTTCCTTCTTCATCAATCGTTCCGATAGTATCTCTAAAAGCTTCATCTGGTAATTTTGACATTTTTTTTTATTTTAAACACAAATTCCATTCGTTTACAAAAAAGCTAAATAAAATTTGAGTTTTACTTTTTATTTAACTGCAACAGGCACATTTTCATCCACCCAAATTTCACCTTCGGGTGCTTTCGGATCTACGGGATTACTTCCTTTCAATGATATTATATAACTGGCCACTTTTTGCATTTCTTTTGGTTTTAGGGTCCCTTTCCAAGATATCATTCCCTTTCCATCTCTTCCTCCATTCACCAAAGTATGGAATATATTTTTTATTCCACCACCCAAAATCCATTCATCATCCGTTAAGTTTGGCCCAATTTGTCCTCCTCCATCTGCCCTGTGACAGGCAGCACAATTCGTTGTGAAAATTTCTTTCCCTTCAGCTAGATCTGCAGGTTCTGTTGACAAGGTAACTGTCTTTTCATCCATTAAATCGGGAGCCGTTTTCATATATTCAGCAATATCAATTTTGGCTTGAGCAACTTCTTTTTTAAGCTCAACTTCCTGATTATCGGCACCTAAAACATCGTATCGTACGACATAAACAACACCAAAAAGGATACAAGCATAGAATAAATACACCCACCATGTAGGCAAATTGTTATCTAACTCTTTGATGCCGTCGTAATCATGCTCCAATAACAATTGATCTTCATTCTCTAATGAATCTGATCTGCGCAACCATTTCATTAGATTTTTGTACCATTCGCTATCTTTGAAGCCTAACACCTTTGCGGAATCTATCTTTAATTTCTGTTCTTCTGTCAATAAACTATAGGAAATAGTGTCGACTGCAGCCAATGTGATTTCTATCGCTATCAGCAAAAAAAGAAATACGAATAAGAAGATAGAAACCATCGGAAATTTTATAAAAGCAGGTCTATCTCCTGAGTCAATAAAATATTCCATTGCCATCAATACAGTAAAGAAAATAACAGGTACTCTAACGTATACTGGAATTAATTTTTTCATTTTCTAAATTTTAAAAAATTATACTATTTAATTATCTTTTAATGGAATTTGACTCAATTCATTAATCGTTTCTTTCTTATAGGAAAACACCCAGAGGCCGAGACCTACAAAAAAGATAAAGAAAATTAATAATGATAAGATGGGATATATCGCCACACCTTCAATAGTTTCCATATTGTGTTTTATTTGTTCGAACATGACTTTTATTTTTTAGCGGTATCTTTTACTTTAATATCGGTTCCAAGTCTTTGCATATAGGCAATCATCGCTACAATTTCTCTTTCGTTCATCGGAACAAATTTTTCTCCTCTTGCCGCTGCTTTTTTCTTGCTTTCATCATAGCTTTTCACAAAGTCAGGATCATTTTTCAAGCTTTCTTCAATTGCAATAGCTTGTTTTCTTAAATCATCCAAACCACTTGCAACTTGAGCATCAGTATACGGTACACCAAGAGTAACCATAGCCTGCATTTTCTTTTGTGTTAAAGAAATATCCATTGGTTTATTGGCAAACAACCATTTGTAACCTGGCATAATTGAACCTGCCGATATACTTTGTGGATTCCAAAAATGGTTAAAATGCCAGTTGTCATTGTATTTTGCTCCAACTCTTAGTAAATCTGGTCCCGTACGTTTTGAACCCCAAAGAAATGGATGATCATATACGAATTCACCGGCTTTAGATTGTGGTCCATAGCGTTCTACTTCACTACGGAAAGGACGAACAGACTGAGAGTGACAACCAACGCAGCCTTCACGAATGTATAAATCACGACCTTCTAATTCTAGTGGAGAGTAAGGTTTTACACTTGCAATTGTTGGAATATTTGATTTAACCATAATCGTTGGTACAATTTGAATTACACCTCCAATTAAAATTGCAACAGTTGCCAAAATAGTTAACTGAATAGGTTTTCTTTCTAACCAAGGGTGAAATTTCTCTCCTTTTACCCTTCCCGCGCTAATTTTCAATAATTCAGGAGCCTCTGCTAATTCGTCTTCAATTTTAGAACCAAATCTTACTGTTTGAATAATGTTATAAACTAAAGTAAACATTCCAATTAAATAAAGGGTTCCTCCAATAGCTCTCATCCAATACATTGGCATAATCTGAGTTACTGTTTCAAGAAAGTTACCGTAGGTTAAAGTTCCGTCTGGGTTAAACTGTTTCCACATAGATGCTTGTAAAAAACCGGCAACATACATCGGAATCGTATATAATATAATACCTAAAGTTCCTATCCAAAAGTGAAAATTAGCTAATTTAAGAGAATACAAACTGCTTTTGGTCATTCTGGGAACCAACCAATATATCATACCAAAAGCCATAAATCCATTCCAAGCCAATGCACCAACGTGAACGTGGGCAATAATCCAGTCCGTGTAATGCGCTATAGCATTTACATTTTTTAAAGACAACATCGGTCCTTCAAAAGTTGCCATTCCGTAACCGGTAATTGCTACTACAAAGAATTTCAAAACCGGATCTACACGTACTTTATCCCAAACTCCTCTTAACGTTAATAGCCCGTTTATCATACCACCCCAAGATGGAGCAATCAACATAATAGAAAAAGCAACTCCTAGATTTTGCGCCCAGTTAGGCAAGGCAGAATACAATAAATGGTGTGGTCCTGCCCAGATATAGATAAAAATCAACGACCAAAAGTGAACAATTGATAATCGATAAGAATATACCGGACGATTCGCCGCCTTTGGAATAAAGTAATACATCAATCCCAAAAAAGGTGTTGTTAAGAAAAACGCAACTGCATTATGACCATACCACCATTGCACTAAAGCGTCTTGTACTCCTGCATAAACAGAATAACTTTTCATCCCGGAAACTGGTAATGATAAACTATTGAAAATATGCAAAACTGCTACTGTAACGAAGGTGGCCAGATAAAACCAAATCGCAACATATAAATGACGCTCCCTGCGTTTTAAAATGGTTCCAATCATATTAACACCAAAAACAACCCAAATTAATGCTATTGCAATATCTATTGGCCATTCTAATTCGGCATACTCTTTTGAGGAACTGTACCCCAATGGTAAGGATATTGCTGCTGCAACAATAATTAATTGCCAGCCCCAAAAATTAAGATTACTCAAAAAGTCACTGAACATTCTGGCTTTCAACAACCGCTGCAAAGAGTAATAAATCCCGGCAAACATTGCATTTCCAACGAAAGCAAAAATAACTGCATTCGTGTGCAAAGGTCTTAATCTGCCATAACTCAACCACGAAATACCATCAGTTATATTTGGAAAAAGAAACATAATGGCTAGTGTGAGCCCCACTAGCATTCCTACTACTCCGAAGACTATTGTCGCGTAAATGAATTTTTTTACAATTTTGTTGTCATAATAAAACTGCTGCATTTCCATAATTAAATTTGTTTTTAATTTTAAATTTTATAGGCCCTAATTTAGATTCCAAGTATCCAATTAGTTTTTATCTTGTTTTTTAACGCTTCCTTCTTTTTTTGTTGATTTCAAAAGCTCATCGTCAAAAAGCATTCTGACAGATGGTGTATAATCGTCGTCATACTGACCCGTTTTCACTGCTCTTATAAAAGCAATAAAAAAACCAATGGCAACCAATATGCTTATGGAAATTAATAAATAAATAACACTCATACTTTTTGATTTATGTTAACAAAATTACCTTGATGCACTGTAGAAAAATATGACAATTATCATACTTCCAACATTTGTTGAATGTATTTGAAAAAAACACAAAAAACTTATATATTATTATTTCTTATTTGCATAATAACTACTTACCGTAGTAACAAAACTTACGATAGTAATCGTACTCAGAGGCATTATAATAGCTGCAACCAGAGGCAATAAATTCCCTGTAATAGCAAATGATAGTCCTACTACGTTGTATAATAAAGACAAAACAAAACTCATTTTGATTGTCGTAATAGAATTCTTGGACAATTTCAAGAAATAGTTCAATTTTCGAAATTCATTGGCATCCAAAATAGCATCACATGCTGGTGAAAAAACATTCACATTCTCGGAAATTGAAATACCAACATTACTTTGTGCCAAGGCACCCGCATCATTCAGTCCATCCCCCACCATCATCACGTTTTTACCTTTTTCCTGCAGTTTTTTAATAAATTCTAATTTTTCCTCCGGTTTCTGATTGAAAAGGAGTTCGGTTCCCTTAGGTAATAATTTTTCCAAAGTTGACCTTTCCCCTTCATTATCCCCAGACAGAACCTTAATTTGGTACGTACTGCTTAAATCCTTAAAAAGCACTTCTAAACCTTCTCTATATTGATTATTAAAAATAAATTTTCCGTAATAAACGCTATTTATCTTTATATGAACAGCAGTTTGTTTACTATCATTTTCTTCTGTTTTTTCTACAAATGCAGCGGAACCAATTTGAATTTGATATCCAAAAATCTGAGCCTGAATTCCCTTTCCAGTAATTTCCTCAAAAGTATCAACTTTTAACTTTTTGGTTTCCTTTGCAGCTCTATCTTGCAAAATGGGTACTGGTAAATAATCGTACAACATTCTACTCAGCGGATGATTCGAAGCCCGAAGCACATTTTTAATTAGCAACATATTTTCATCTGAAAGCACATCACCTTGATACGATATATTCGATTTTTTATTGGTGGTAATAGTACCCGTTTTATCAAAAACAATGGTGTCAACTTTAGCCAATTGCTCAATAACTAAAGCATTTTTGAGATAGAATTTCTGTCTACCTAAAATTCGCAATACGTTCCCAAAAGTGAATGGTGCCGTTAATGCCAAAGCACATGGACATGCAACAATAAGTACTGCTGTAAATACATTGAATGCTGTATTGGCATCAATAAAAATCCAGTATCCAAATCCTGCAAAAGCAATCAGTAATAAAATAGGAGTAAAATAACGACTAATGCTATCGGTTATGGTTTTGTGCTTTTGCTCCACATTTTTTTGGAAAACATCATTACTCCACAATTGCGTCAAATAGCTTTGTGAAACCGAATGTAAAACCTCCATTTCAATTACTTTACCGATTTGTTTCCCACCTGCAAATACTTTATCTCCGGATTGTTTCGTAATGGGAACCGCTTCACCTGTTACAAAACTATAGTCTATGGCTGCTTTATCGGAAATTAAAATCCCATCAACAGGAATAAGTTCTTGATTTCTAATAAGTAATCGATCCCCTTTTTCCACTTCATAGATAGCAATACTTTCCTCTGAAGCATCCGTATTAATTTTAGTAATTGCTATTGGAAAATACGATTTAAAATCCCTTTCAAAACTCAAAAAACTATACGTTTTGATTTGGAACATTTTACCTAAAAGCATAAAGAAAATCAATCCTGTTAAACTATCGAAGAAACCAGATCCGTAATCCATGATGATATCAAATGTACTTCGTACAAACATCACAACAATTCCCAGAGCAATAGGAATATCGATATTCAACATTCTAGTTTTGATGCTTTTATAGGCTGAGATATAGTAACCACTGGCCGAGTAAAAGAAACTTGGTAGCGCTAAAGCAAAAATTAATCCTCTAAAAAAGCCACGATATTGATCCAGCCAATATTCTTTTACTTCGAAATATTCAGGAAAAGAAAGTAACATGATATTTCCAAAACAAAAGAAAGCAACACCTAATTTATACGTTAAACTTCTATCAACATCGTTACTGCCCGTTTCGTAGTTTTCTAAACTGATGTAGGGTTCGTACCCAATAGAACTCAACAAATAAACAATCGATTTAATAGAAACCTCTTCCGGATTGAATGTTATTCGGACTCTCTTTTCAGGAAAATTAACCTGAGAAGTACTTATTCCTTTTTGAAGACGTTGTAAATTTTCCAAAATCCAAATACACGAACTACAATGAATATGTGGAATATTAAGTGAAATAATAGCGGTTGAATTTTCTTGAAATTCCAAAAGTTTAGAAACAATACTTTCATTATCTAAAAAATCATATTTACCATTAATATCTTGCGGGGTTGCTCCAGGGGATTTTTCAAAATCATAATAGCAGGTCAAATCATTGAGACTAAAAATTTCGTACACGGTTTTACAACCATTGCAACAAAAATTTCTGGCGTCAAAAATAATTTCATCTTCTTTTACAATATCTAAACCACAATGGAAACAGTTTTGTGTGTCCATAACTTTACTCATTTTACCTGAGACAAAGTTGCAAATAGATTAAGTTAATAAATATGACAATTGTCATAAAAATGTCTAATTTTGTTGAGTTATAAATATCTTTCCTATTATGAGTAAATGTGAACATTGTATTGTTAGGGAATTCAGCTCTTTGAAAGCACTTACTAAAACTGAACTACTGCATCTTTCTGAGTGTAAAACATCTCGTATTATAAAAAAGGGAGAAGTTATTTTCGAGGAAGGTGAAAATGTAAATGGCATTTTTTGCATTAAAGACGGTGTATGCAAGCTAAGTAAATTGAGCCCAAACGGTAAAGACCATATTGTAAAACTAGTTACAAAAGGAGAATTATTAGGGCAACGTTCCATGATTAGTGAAGAACCCGTGAATTTAACTGCCGTTGCACTGGAAGACATGGAGGTTTGTTTTATTCCAAAAACTGAAGTAATGAGTTTCTTTGACAAGAACAATCAGTTTTCAATGAATGTGATGAAAACCATTTGCGGTGATCTAAAAGAATCCGATATTCACATGGTCAATCTAGCCCAAAAAACGGTCAAAGAAAGATTAGCAGAAACGCTTCTTTATCTACACAATACTTTCGGTAAAAATGAAGATGATTCTTTAAAAATCCAACTTTCAAGGGATGAATTAGCTAGTATGATTGGCACAGCTACTGAAAGCTGCATTCGTTTACTATCCGAATTTAACAAACTCGGATTAATTGAATTATCGGGAAAAAAGATAGTTTTAAAAGAAATCAATAAACTGAAAAAAATAGCAGAATAGTATTCCTATTAATTTAGGAAGACCCTTCGCCTGTTCCCAAAAATTAAGTTATTTGAAAATCATAGGTTTCCAATTCCTATTTATTAGGAAGACGCTTCGCCTCTTCCCAAAAATTAAGTTATTTGAAAATCATAGGTTTCCAATTCCTATTTATTAGGAAGACGCTTCGCCTCTTCCCAAAAAACATCCATTTCTGCTAATGTCATATCCATCAATGGTTTTCCCAATTCTCCTGCCTTACTTTCTAGGTATTGAAAACGTTTAATGAATTTTTTATTGGTTCGTTCCAGAGCATCTTCTGGATTCACATTTAGAAATCTCGCATAATTTATCATCGAAAATAAAACATCCCCAAATTCTGCTTCAATTTTATCCTGATCCCCGGCTTTAACCTCAACTTGCAATTCTTCTAACTCTTCTTGAACTTTATCCCAAACCTGATGCGATTCTTCCCAATCAAACCCCACTCCCTTTACTTTATCCTGAATTCGACTGGCTTTTACCAATGCAGGCAAACTTCTGGGAACTCCTTCAAGAACTGAAATTTTACCTTCTTTAAGTTTCAATTTCTCCCAGTTTTGCTTCACTTCTTCTTCATCTTTTACAACTACATCACTATAAATATGCGGATGACGATGAATTAATTTTTCGCAAATTTCATTACATACATCGGCCATATCAAAAGCATTGGTCTCGCTTCCTATTTTCGCATAAAAAACAATATGCAATAACAAATCTCCCAATTCTTTTTTGACTTCATTTAAATCATTGTCTAAAATAGCATCCCCTAATTCGTAGGTTTCTTCGATAGTAAGATGACGTAAAGTTTGCATGGTTTGCTTTTTGTCCCAAGGACATTTATCTCGCAAATCATCCATAATATCTAATAATCTTTCGAATGCTTCTAGTTGGTTTGGTCTTGAACTCATTGGTAAAGGTTTTTGGTAAAAATAAAAAATCCTGTTCAGTAAAATAGCTGAACAGGATTAAATATTATTTTAAAATAGAAATTACTCTTTTTTAGCTTTTGCTTTTTTAGCAGGAGCTTTTACTTCCGCTAACGGAACTTCTTCTGCAACAGCGACAAGTTCTTCAGCTACTGGTGTTTCTTCAGCAGCAACAGGTGCTTCATCCTTAATTAAACCTTTAGCCTGAAGCATGTTATACCAGTTTAAAATTTTCTTGATATCTGATGGATACACTCTTTCTTCATCATAATCAGGCAAAATTTCTTTGAAATAAGCCGTTAGTTTAGCATTGTCTTCTTTATGAGAAATTGCTTGTCCTTTATTTTCTTTATCGGCAATTTTTTGCATGATTTCAGACAATGGTTTTTCGCCCTCATAGGTATAAATTGAAATCTCAGACAATAAACTCACATTGCTTTTTAAATTCACTGTGATTTTTTTTCCGTCTGATAATGATTCTGCAACAAAACCGGTACGCGTTTGTACTCTTAATACATATAAACCCGGTTTCCCGGAAATGGCTAATATTTTTTCTAAATTCATGTTTTTTTTGGAATTATTATTAAGAATTTGACTTATTTATTTTTTTATTTAGAACCAAAAATCATACCAAGATAAAGCTGCAAATGCGATTTCATCTTCCTTTTTTGGCAAAAAATTTCATTCGGTAATCTTGGAATGTTTTTCCTTCCAGAATGTTTTTAAGTTTCTTTTGAATCAAACGTTTTTTTAATGTTGAAATTTTATCTGTAAACAAAATCCCTTCAATATGATCGTATTCATGTTGAATAACTCTTGCAATCAATCCGTCGAACACTTCTGTTTTCATTACAAAATCCTCTTCGCAATATTCAATAGTTATGGTTGGATTTCGATATACATCTTCACGAACATCTGGAATACTCAAACATCCTTCGTTGAAACTCCACTCTGTTCCTTCTTCTTTTATCATTTTCGCATTAATAAAAGTTCTTTTGAATCCTTTCAATTCTTTTTGCTTAGCATCTTCTAAATCTTCATCTTCACTAAAAGGAGTAGTATCGATTACAAATAAGCGAAGCGCTAATCCTACTTGTGGTGCAGCAAGTCCCACACCATAAGCATTATACATCGTTTCATACATATTGGCAATTGTTTCTTTTAAGTTTAGATGTTCTGGTGACAGAACTTCTCCTACTTTTCTTAAAACAGGATCACCATATCCTATAATTGGTAAAATCATTATTGTTGTATTAAGTATTATCTACTGTAAATCTGACTGTAATCAAGTTAAATTCAGTCTGCAAAAATAGTAAAAAAATAGACAATGAATAAGCCTCCATTGATAATTAGCTAATATTTACAATTTAGGTTAAAAGACCTCGCTTTATCCTTTGAATAATTCGTACAATTCTTACCTTTGCGTGTAATCCAATTCTATGATTTACAAAATCCGAAAATTTACCGACAGCACTTATTTCACCAATGCCTTAAAGGTAACAATAGCAGGGGTTATCCCCGTCTTGCTTTTTTCATTTCTAGGTAATTTTGAAATGGGTTTTACTGTAGCTCTTGGAGCCTTTTTTACGTATCCAAGTGACATTCCTAGTAGTCTAAAACATAAAATTAATGGCGTTCTCGTTACCGCTTTACTAGTTGCGGGTGTCAATCTGTTAGTGAATATTGTCTACCCCTATTCTTGGATTTTCTATCCTTTTTTAGCTGTGTTAATTTTCCTTTTATCAATGATTTCTGTTTACGGACAACGAGCAACAATGGTTTCTTTCTCGGCTTTACTTGCTATATCATTGGCTTTTGCAGATATAAATACAGGTTGGGCAATGCTGCAGCATTCGGGCTTAATTCTAGCCGGAGGTTTATTCTATCTCATAATTTCACTTACCTTTCATTATATCAGACCCCACCGTTATGTCGAATTACAAATTGCAGAATGTATAAAACTTACGGCTAAATATTTAAAATTAAGAGGTGATTTATGGACCATTGACGCTGATAGAAAAGCGATAATTGAAAAGCAATTACACCTTCAGGTAGAACTGAATACCATTCGTCAAAACATAAGAGAAGTTCTTATTGGTAGCCATACTAATTCTGGCTCTTCCAACCAGAACCGAAAAATGCTTATTGTTTTTATCTCCTTGATGGAAATACTGGAACTTGCTTTATCAACAGCATTCGACCATGACAAATTACATCAAAAATTTGATGAGCATCCAAAAGTACTACTAACATATCAACGTTTAGCGTACAACCTTGCAGCGAGTTTAAAGCAGTTATCTAAAAGTGTAAAAAATCGAACTAAATATATTTCCAAACACACTTTACTTAGTGATTTAAATGCCTTACAACTTGCTATTACCGATTACGAAAACAACTTAGGAAAAGGTCCCGCTTCCGAAGGTGTTTTTATGCTAACCACCATGCTTCAGTATGCTGAAAAACAAATCGAAAAAATAAAAATTGTTGAACGTGCCTTTACCTTGGCTATCAATTCACTGGATTTCAAAGGAAAAGATAAAGATTTAGAAAAATTTCTGACCCCTCAATATTATCCTTTAAGTACTTTAATTCAAAATCTAAGTTTCTCCTCCACTATTTTCAGGCATTCGCTCCGACTGACCCTAACAATTCTAGTTGGTTTTATCGTTGGTCAAATTTTGCCGTTTCATAATGTATACTGGATTTTGCTAACTATTCTTGTAATCATGCGACCAGGATATGGCTTAACAAAACAACGTTCATTCCATCGAATTTTCGGTACTATTTTAGGAGGATTAATTGCCTTTGGAGTTCTTTCATTGGTACACAGTAACATCACAATCAGCATACTATCCATCCTTTGTATGCTTTTAGGATTTGCATTTAATCAAATTAACTATAAGGTAAGTGCAACATTTGTCACTATGTATATCGTTTTTATTTATGGAATACTGACTCCTAATATCGGTGATGTAATTCAATATAGAATTCTCGATACCATGGTCGGGGCGACTTTAGCATTTCTTGCCAATCACTTTCTATGGCCTTCATGGGAATTTTTAAATATTCCTATTCATTTGGAAAAATCGATTGAAGCAAATCAAAATTATTTAAAGGAAATCTCTATATTTTACAACAAAAAAGGTTCTGTTTCCACTTCCTACCGATTAGCCAGAAAGAATGCTTTTATCGAAATAGGAAACCTGATGGCTTCTTTTCAAAGAATGATTCAAGAGCCCAAATCAAAACAAAAACAATTACCACAAGTTTATAAACTAGCCATACTCAATCATTCACTACTCTCCGCTTCCGCTTCCTTAGGCACTTACATACAATCACACAAAACAACATCAGCTTCTGAGGCATTTAATGTTGTGGTCGACACCGTAATTAAAAATCTGGATAATGCCATTGCGCTTTTGAAAGAAAATGATTTAGACATAAATAAAAACATACCAAAGGAGGATTTAGCTATGCGATTTACGGAGTTAAAAAACATCCGAGAAAGAGAATTAAAACAAGGTATTCCTACTGACGAGGAAGCATTTCAATTGAAAATGCAGGAGGCGCAATTGGTAATAGAACAGCTAATATGGTTGACTAATTTATCCGAAAATATTGTAAAAACGACAAAAGAATTAATGGATTCGTAAAATCAAAAAGCCCTGTAATTAGACTAAACATCTAAATACAGGGCTTTTTTTAGTATTACAAAATTTCTAATTATTAAGTTTTAGAATTGCAGCAGTATCTTTTCTGATTTCTTCTAATAAATCTGGATTACTGTTCAAATTCTGTCCATATGAAGGAATCATCATTTTTAATTTATCCTGCCACTCCGGAGTTCCAATTTCCTCTTTAAAGCATCTTCCAATCAAATCAATCATAATAGAAACTGCAGTTGAGGCACCTGGAGAAGCACCAAGTAAAACAGACAGGGTCCCATCGGCAGTGGTAATAACTTCTGTACCAAATTCAAGTATCCCGCCTTCTTTCTCATCTTTTTTAATAACTTGCACCCGTTGCCCTGCACGCTCTAATTTCCAATCTTTAGATCTTGCACTTGGAACGTACTCTCTTAATGCATTAATTCTATCCTTTGGTGACTGACGCACTTGTTCAATCAAATATTTTGTAAGCGGTATATTCTTTATACCAGCAGCAATCATTGGAATGATATTATCTGTTTTGATTGATAAAGGCAAATCTGAATACGAACCATTTTTTAAAAATCGTGTTGAAAATCCAGCAAAAGGACCAAAAAGCAATGCTTTTTCGCCATCTATCATGCGGGAATCAATATGTGGAACTGACATTGGAGGCGCTCCTACGCTGGCTTTACCGTAAACTTTTGCCTGATGTTTTGCAATCACTTCAGGATTGGTACACTTTAGCCATTGCCCACTCACAGGAAAACCGCCATATCCTTTTCCTTCCGAAACATCTGCTTTTTCCAATAATGGTAAAGAACCACCACCGGCACCTATAAAAACAAAATTGGTATATGCTTTTCTCTTTTGGCCAGTAGCCAAATCCGTAATTTTTATTCTCCAAGATTTATCCTCACGCTGTCTCAATTTTTTAACTTCGTGATTAAAATGAATAGTAACCCCTTCTAGTTTTGTTAAGTAACCAAAAATATTTCTGGTTAATTCTCCAAAATTCACATCTGTTCCAATTGCCATTGCCGTAGCGGCCACTTTCTCAGACTCACTTCGACCTTCCATAACTAACGGCATCCATTCCTTTAACTGAGAAAAATCAGTACTAAAAACCATATCCTTAAAAAGAGGATTAGACTGTAAAGCCTCATATCTTTTCTTAAGATAATCCACATTTTTATCACCCCAAACAAAACTCATGTGAGGGATACTTTTTATGAAATTTTCAGGTGAGGAAACTTTTTGCTCCTGGACTAAATAAGCCCAAAATTGTCTGGATACTTCAAAAGATTCTGCTATACTAATTGCTTTTTTAGGATTAATACTACCATCAGCACTTTCAGGAGTATAGTTAAGTTCGCAAAAAGCAGAATGTCCCGTTCCGGCATTATTCCATGCATCAGAACTTTCAGCAGCAGCAATATCTAATCTTTCGTAAATTTCTATTTTTATATCGGGTTGTAATTCTTTTAGGATTAAGCCAAGAGTGGCGCTCATTATTCCGGCTCCTATAAGAACTACTTCACTTTGTGAACGAATGGTTGTGTCAGGCATAACAAAATTTTAAAGTGCAAAGATACTTTATAAAACCTCAAAAATTATAACAAATTATTGTTAAAAAGTAGGAAATCAACGAGCCAATTTAGCCTTTTTATGGCCTTCAAAAGAATGATTTTAAAATCTTTTTCGGGTCAGATAATCCTGAAGCATTATTGTTGCAGAAATCTCATCAATAAGATCTTTATTTTGACGCTTTTTTTTACTTAAACCGCTATCAATCATTGTTTGGAAAGCCATTTTTGAAGTAAAGCGCTCATCTACCCGAATTACTTTCATATCTGGAAAGTGATTGGTAAAATGCGTTACAAATCCTTTAATAATGGATGCACTTTCTGAAGGTTCGCCATTCATTTGTTTGGGATCACCAATAAGCACTGCTTCAACTTTTTCTTTGGCAAAATAAGCCGTTAAAAAAGCAATTGCAGTAGCAGATGGAATTGTTGTCAATCCAGAAGCAATGATTTGCATTTCATCAGTAACCGCTATTCCTGTTCTTTTTTGTCCGTAATCTATGGCGAGAATTCTTGGCATTTCTTAATTTTTTTCAAAGGTAACTATTTTAGTTTTCCGATTCTTAGCAACAATGGAAATGTCACTCTCTTATCATTTCTTTGCCAAGAAACTTTTAACTCATCATAAATCAAATCTAAAGGGTTTTGATTGTTTTTTGAAATATAATGCTGGGTCGCCGACCACGTTTCGAGATATCCGATGAGTTCTTCAAAAGTCCAGGTAAAATGATTTTCGAAAGATTCTGTACTAACTTCATCAAATGGAAATGGAATTGTTTTATAATTCTCATCCAAGTACTTTCGTTCTGCATCCCAATAAGGTCCGATTATTAATTTTGCACTATTTTATCCGACTCTGCATTGGTAGAAAATAGTCCGTAACCTAGAACAGCAAAGATACCTTCCGGTTTTAAAATTCTGTATACTTCTTTGTAAAACAGCTCAAAATCAAACCAATGAACCGCCTGTGCTACAGTAATTAAGTCAAATTCATGATTTTTAAAAAAAGTATTTTCAGCTGCTGCTACTTTATAAATTATATTTTCTGTTGGAATAGCATTGTTGAGTTGATTCTGGCTTATATCGACTCCATAGACAGTCTCAAAAAAGTGAGAAAGTTTATGCGCCACCTGTCCATTTCCAGTAGCGATGTCGAGTGCAATGGATTTATTTTTTACAAATGAAACCAAATAATTAATCACTTTATTTGGATATTGTGGTCGAAATTTCGAATATTCCGAAGCCTGTTTGGAGAAATTATCTTTCATAATCCCATGTTTTTCATTTCTTCTTCAAATTTACAACATTTAAAAAACATTAAATACAAAGCAAGTTAAATCTATAACATTTTCAAATCAATTTGCCTTTTTGCTTTTCGGTAAAAAACATATCTTTGTCAAAAATCTAATTAAAATGAATCCATTACAAACTATTATAGAAGAAGCTTGGGAAAACCGTGCTTTGTTACAGGAAACGACAACAACTGATGCCATCAGAGCAGTTATTGAATTGTTAGACACTGGAAAATTACGTGTCGCAGAGCCAGTTGGCGATGGATGGCAAGTAAACGAATGGGTTAAGAAAGCCGTAGTGATGTATTTCCCTATTCAAAAAATGGAAACATTAGAATCCGGAATTTTCGAATATCATGACAAAATGCTATTGAAAAGAGGTTATGCTGAAAAAGGAATTCGCGTAGTTCCTAATGCAGTAGCGCGTTATGGTGCTTATATTTCTAGCGGTGTTATATTGATGCCAAGCTACGTAAATATTGGTGCTTATGTTGACGAAGGAACCATGGTAGATACTTGGGCAACGGTAGGAAGTTGTGCTCAAATTGGTAAAAACGTACATTTAAGTGGTGGTGTAGGAATTGGTGGTGTTCTTGAACCTTTACAAGCAGCTCCGGTAATTATTGAAGACGGTGCTTTTGTTGGTTCTCGTTGTATCGTTGTTGAAGGTGTTCATGTTGGGAAGGAAGCAGTTCTTGGTGCCAATGTTTGTTTAACTGCCTCTACGAAAATCATTGATGTTACAGGAGACACTCCAGTTGAAATGAAAGGGTATGTTCCTGCTCGTTCGGTTGTAATTCCTGGAAGTTACACTAAAAAATTCGCAGCTGGTGAGTTCCAGGTGCCTTGTGCTTTAATCATTGGAACCCGTAAGCCTTCAACTGACTTAAAAACATCGTTGAACAATGCTTTGCGCGAATATGACGTTGCGGTATAATCTGTTTTCGTTTAAAATCTTATAAAAAGACCTATTGGATATTTCAATAATTATTGTCAATTATCGTGGCTGGAAGGCCTTGCAAGAATGTTTAGAATCTATTAATGCAATTATTTCAACAACATTCTCATTCGAAGTTATCATTATTGATAATTTTTCTAATGACGGACAATTCCCTATTTTTAAACAAAAATATTCCAAGTTTACATTTATAGAAAATTCTGGTAATAATGGTTTCTCAAATGGTTGCAACTTTGGTGCAGGCATTGCTACGGGAAACCATTTCCTTTTTTTAAATCCAGACACAAAACTCACTCATCAAGCATTAGAAACACTTTTACAAACGACTGTTTCACATCCTGAAATTGGAATTTTATCTTGTTTGCAAATAAATGAAAACAATGTTTTTTACAAACAGAAAAATTTATTTCCAGCTTTAGGACGATTTTTCGGCATCTCAAGATCTCTTTTTCGAAAGCTGAATAAAGCAAAACTGGAAAAACGCTTTAACAACGACAATGATTTGTTTTATCCTGATTGGGTTACAGGAGCTGTCATTTTCATTAGCAGGGAATGGTTCACTAAAATTAAAGGCTGGAACGAAGATTACTGGCTGTATTTTGAAGATGTTGATCTTTGTAAAAAAACATATGATGCTGGAGGAAAAGTTGCTGTCACCAGAAAAGCAACCATATTTCATCAGCATGGCGGGGCATCCCGATTAAATGTCATGACTAAAGCACGCACAAAAACGGAAGTAATTATTTCCAAGCACGTTTATATCAGCAATCAATTTTCAACAGGAATACAACTATATTTACATAGTTTATTAATTTTCGGAGTACTTGGTGAGAAAATAATTTTGTCGCTTTTAAGCCTCTTTTTGTTTTTTATTCCAAAATTAAAAGTGAATCGATTGATGCTTAAAAACCTATTTATATATTATTTTAATGCGATAGAAAAACAAACCTGGATAAGTCCTCGTGCAATGAATTACTTGAAAACAAAAGCATAATTTTTCAAATTACCTTCTAATGAAAATACTTGTAATTCAACAAAAAATGATTGGAGATGTTTTAGTAAGCTCCATATTGTGCGACAATTTACGTAAAGCCTATCCAAAAGCGCAAATTGATTACATGGTTTATGAAGCTACAATTGCTGTTTTACAAGGAAATAAGAGTTTTGACAATCTTATTCTTTTTAAAGACAAACATCAAAAAAGCAAATGGGAATATTTCAAATTATTGAAATCCATCCGAGCTGAGAAGTACGATCTTGTTATTGATGCGTATTCCAAATTAGAAAGCTGGCTCGTTGTATTATTTTCAGGTGCAAAACAAAAAATTTCGTATTGGAAAAAAGGAAGAGCCTTTCTTTATACGGATACTGTAAAAAGAAAAAAAACAACCACTTCTAATTTAGGTTTAATAATTGAACAACGATTAGCATTACTGAGTCCTTTGCATCTGGATATGGAATTAGAAACTTTTCCCAGAATTTATGTCACCGAAGAAGAGGATGACTTTGCGATTTCACTTTTTGAATCTCATGGAATAGACCAATCCAAAAAAACCATAATGGTTAGCATCATTGGAAGTAGTGCAAATAAAACCTATCCACTGGAATACATGTCGCAAGTAGTAGATTTCGTTGCAGATAAAGGGGATGTGAACATTCTTTTTAATTATTTTCCAAAGCAAATTGAAGAAGCAAAAACAATCTACGATAGATGTAAAGAAAGCACTAAACAGAAGATTTATTTCTCCGTTTTAGGAAAAAATATCCGAGAATTTATAGCCATAATGAATCACTGTACTATGATAATTGGTAACGATGGCGGTGCAATAAATATGGCCAAAGCTTTAAATAAACCTTCCTTTATTATTTTTTCTCCTTGGATTGATAAAAAAGGCTGGGCCACTTTTGAAGATGGAATTAATCATGTTTCACTTCACTTAAGAGAGTTTAAGCCCGATTTATTTGAAGGTAAAACAGCTAAAGCAATAAAAAAAGAAACCGTTTTATTCTATCAGGAATTTACTCCTGAGTTGATTTTCCCTCCATTAAATGCTTTTTTAGAAACACATTTTAAATAGCACTTAAAAAACAAAAAAAGAAGTTCATTACAATGCTCTATTTTTGCAAAACAGCTAAAATTAATGAAATACAATCACAACACTAAAATTTCGGTTTTAATAATCACATTAAACGAAGAAAAACAAATGAAAGCGCTTTTAGCTGATTTGGATTTTGCTGACGAAATTATTGTTGTAGATTCATTCAGTGCAGATAATACTGAAGCGATTTGTAAATCATTTAAAAATGTAAAATTCATTCAAAACAAGTTTGAAAATTATTCGTCTCAAAGAAACTTTGCTATAGCACAAGCAAAAAATGATTGGGTTTTATTTCTGGATGCAGATGAAAGATTAACTCCTGAATTAAAAAATGAAATTCTGGTTACTGTAAAAAATAACGAAACATACGCTGCTTTTCTATTCCCAAGAACTTTTATGTTTGAAAACAAAGTATTGCATTTCAGCGGAAATCAAAATGATAAAATATTTAGACTTTTCCATAAAAATCATGCTGAATATATCTCAGACAGGTTGATCCACGAAAAATTAAAAGTAGATGGAAAAATTGGCATCCTTAAAAACAAACTCATTCACTATTCGTATGCGAACTATGCTTCCTATAAATCAAAAATAATACGTTATGGTAAATTGAAAGCTCAGGAAAAGTTTATAAAGAAACAAAAATCATCTTATTTACTTCACCTTCTTCATCCGGTCTATAATTTTTTCTATAATTATATAATCCGTCTGGGTTTTCTTGACGGAAAAAAGGGAGTGCTTATTTGCTATCTAAACGCCTATTGCATTCACATTAGATACAATGAACTAAATCAGCTTTGGAACAAAAAACAACCCTTATCTCCAAAATAGCAGTTTCTTTTTTCGTGCTATTTTTCTATGAAATTTCAACTGAAAATCGTTTGTATAAAACCACATTTTAGCAAAAACCTCATCGTATTTCTTAGTATACAATTTCGCATACGCCTCACTCATTATAGCAATCATTTCGGTTTTGGGCGTAAGCCTGTGAAAATTTTTCATACGGGAATCAAAATCCATAGCATCATGAAAATTCATTCGGTTTAAATCCACCAAGTAAAATTCATACCGATTTTGAGCCCCTTTTTTAATCAAAGTATTTCCTGGCGAATGATCTAGAAATTCGATTCCTTTTTCATGTAAATCAAAAGTAAACTTTGTAAACTGTCTCAATATATTTTCATGATCCGGATAATCCGGATTTTGTACTAATTCTCTAAAAGTCAGTTCCGCCTGAAGATGTTCACTACAATAAAAACTTTTTTCTAATCCTAATAAAGTAAAATTTTCAGCGTAAGCAATCGGTTGCGGAGTTCCTATACCGTTTTCAAGCAATTTATTCGCATATTCAAAAGAGCGCCTGGCTTTCGATTTTCTAAAATATTTATAAGCAACCTGATTAATAACGTTAGGTATTTTAAACGATTTAATGTTAACGGTTTTACCCTCCAGATCAAACAGTTTAATCGTATTTCTTTGACCATCACCAAAAAGAACGCCACTTGAATCGAAATCTTCAATCATTATCAACAAATTCGACTTGCTTTTCAGGAAATTGGGGTGGATATTTATTTGCATCAATACATTATATGTGTAAACAAAAGTAGCTATTGCTTTTTATTTATCCAATTTAAGGTTACTATATCAACCAAATTTGAATATTTTGCTTTAAAAATAAGATTCTCTAAGGATAAATAGTTTTTTATAAACAAAGTAGGAGAAATTCTATTTCAAATACTTATCTATTCCGTTTAGAATTCGGACTGTACTGTTTGCTATGGTTTCCTTTTGCATTTTATCATTCGATTCGAAATGCTCTTTTGAATTGGTTGTGTGATAGATATGGTACACAATCCCTGCATAACGCAATCTTTTAGCTTTAATATGATTATTTCCAAGTCGAATTGCCAAATCAGAATCTTCTCTACCCCAGCCTTCAAAATCTTCATTATAACCGTTTACTGCTATAAAATCATCACGCCAAAACGAAACATTACAACCACGAAATTTTTTAGATATTCCTGCGTGAGTTTTATACAGCCGCGATAAAAAAGGAATATGTAAAGTTCTTGTTTTGTTTTTAATCTCGTTTGATAAAATATTGAAGTAAATTTTCTTCATTCCAAAAACTTTTTCAACCGCACTTGGTAGAATATTCACCCGAGAACCATAAAGATAAACTCCTTTTTCGGCTAAACTTAAGTGGTCTTCCACAAAATTTGGATGCATAATACAATCCCCGTCAACTTGAATAATATAATCTACAATGGAGCCTGCAACAGCTTTATTCAGAATTTTTGCTTTTCTGAAACCCTTATCTTCTTGAAAAAAATGAAGTATTGGAACAGTACTTTTTAACTGAAATTCCTTTATAAGTTGCTTCGTTTCTTCCTTAGAGCCATCGTCAGCTATAAGTATTTCGTCAGGCAAACGTGTTTGAGACAAAGCACTTTTTAGTACTAAATCAAGTGCTTCAGGCCAATTATAAGTAGCTATTAAAAGTGCAGTTTTCATTATTATTTTTTTTTTAAATAAATAAATTTAGGCTTTAACTAAAATTTTACCACATGAATAAATTGAGAAATATAAATTACTATCTAATTTCAAATTAAGCCCAAAATAACACTAATATCTTGAATTAAATAGCTTCTACTGTCGAATGTTATAAAAACTGCAAAAAACACTATACTGCTAACAGAGGAGCAAAAGCTAAACCTTGAAAAATATTTGGATTGCAAAGCGCAAATGAAGTATTTTTACACATTGGAAGCGATTTGAGTAAATGTGATAAATACGTACTAAGCCGACAAACATAAAAACATGGAAAATATATCAGAAGAAGTACACAAAGCTTACGAAATAATAAAAGAAGGCGGTATCATCCTCTATCCTACAGACACCGTTTGGGGAATAGGCTGTGATGCCACCAATCCTGAAGCTGTTGCAAAAATCTACAAACTCAAACAAAGAGCAGAAACTCAAAGCATGATCGTATTGATGAATGGCGAAAAGATGATGTATAATGTTTTTAAGGATATTCCTGAAGTAGCGTGGCAAATTATGGATCTATCCGAAAATCCAACAACTTTAGTCTTGGACAAGCCAAGAAATGTGGCTCCTAATTTAATTGCCCCGGATAACACTTTAGGAATCCGTATTGTGAAAGAACCTTTTTGCTTCAAATTAATGGAAAAGATGAAAAAACCATTGGTTTCAACATCGGCAAATATTTCCGGACAGCCAACACCAAAAAGTTTTAAAGAAATCAGCCCCGAAATTATAAAAGGCGTGGACTATGTTGTAAATTTGCAGCGCGAAAAAATTGCCGGAAAACCTTCAACAATTATAAAATTGACGAATGATTCCCAGGTAAAAGTGATTCGGAAATAGTTTTAAGTTTAGCAGCTTTAAACTTTAAACATTTTTAAAATGAGCATTAAAACTTCATATAAAGAAGCCTTAAATAATAAAATTTTCGAAGTCATTTCCCAAGCTTCTCAAGAACTTAACATAGATAGTTATGTAATTGGTGGTTTCGTGAGAGATTTGATTTTGAACAGAGATTTCAAAAAAGACATTGATATTGTTGCCGTAGGCAGCGGGATCGAATTAGCATTGAAAGTTTCTCAATTACTTCCAAACAAGCCAAAAGTGCAGGTTTTCAAAACTTACGGAACAGCAATGTTGCGTTTTGAAGATACCGAAATTGAGTTTGTAGGTGCCAGAAAAGAATCCTATCATTTTGAGAGCCGCAATCCTGTTGTAGAAAACGGAACATTGGAAGACGACCAAAATCGTCGTGATTTCACCATTAATGCGTTGGCTTTATCATTAAACGCTGCTAATTTTGGAGAACTTTCAGATCCTTTTAACGGATTGGAAGATTTAAAAAATAAAATAATTAGAACACCTCTGGATCCAGATATTACTTTTTCTGATGATCCGTTGCGTATGTTGAGAGGCATTCGTTTTGCAAATCAATTGGATTTTGAAATCGAAGAAAATTCGTTAAACTCCATTACCAAAAATACAGAACGAATTAAGATAATTTCGGGCGAACGTATCGTTGACGAATTGAATAAAATCCTTTCGACAGATAAACCTTCTGTTGGTTTTTTACTATTGTTCAAAACAGGACTTTTGGATATTATCCTTCCCGAATTGACGGCATTAAATCAAGTTGAAGAAATAGAAGGCCATACGCATAAAAATAATTTCTATCATACCCTTGAGGTCGTTGATAATATTTGCCCGCATACCGATGATGTTTGGTTGCGCTGGTCAGCATTACTGCACGACATTGGAAAAGCTCCGACAAAACGTTTTAATAAAAAACAAGGCTGGACGTTTCATGGTCATGAATTTCTTGGTGGAAAAATGGCAAAGAAAATATTCGAACGCTTACACATGCCTTTAAATCACAAAATGAAATTTGTGCAAAAAATGGTCATGATGAGTTCGCGTCCCATCGTTTTATCACAAGACACAGTTACGGATTCAGCGGTTCGCCGCTTGGTTTTTGACGCTGGTGAAGATGTCGAAAATCTAATGACGCTGTGTGAAGCTGACATCACCACCAAGAACCCAAATAAATTTAAGAAATACCACAATAACTTTGAAATTGTTCGTAAAAAAATTGTGGAAGTTGAAGAACGCGACCACGTTAGAAATTTCCAACCTCCAATATCAGGAGAAGAGATTATGCAAATCTTCAAATTAAAACCTTCGAAAGAAATTGGAATGCTTAAAGAAGCTATTAAAGAAGCCATCTTAGAAGGAGAAATCCCAAACGAATACCAGGCCGCTTATTGGTTTATGTTAGAAAGAGCCGAAAAAATTGGATTAAAGATTAGCGCTTGTTGAATTAACATTTAAAATATCTTTGCAAAAATTAATTTCATACAATGAAAAAGGAGAATAATTACGTTATTATTTGGTTGTTATCAGGATGCTTGTTATTGTTTATGATGGTTGTAGTTGGCGGAATTACACGATTGACCAATTCTGGCCTATCCATGACCGACTGGCATTTGGTAACGGATACTTTTCCACCATTAACAGATGAAAAATGGAATGTAGCCTTTGAACAATACAAGAAATTTCCAGAATATCAAAAGATAAATATTCACAATGACTTCACGCTGGAAGATTATAAATTTATTTATTTCTGGGAATGGTTTCACCGTTTTATCGGAAGAATCATTGGCTTAGCATTTATTGTTCCGTTTGTTTATTTCTTGTTTAAAAAACGGCTTTCGGCTGAGACCATAAAAAAATGTGTAGTTTTGTTGTTCATGGGTGGTTTTCAAGGATTTCTGGGATGGTTCATGGTACGAAGCGGTCTGATTGATAATCCTGATGTAAGTCACTTCAGATTAGCATTACACTTAACATTTGCTTTTATCACCTTTGCTTATACACTTTGGGTTGCTTTAGACCTACTGTATCCAAACAAATCATCTGTCATAGTTCCATTGCGAAAACTAGCGCGAATCTCTCTAGTATTTTTAATCATACAAATTATCTATGGTGGTTTTGTTGCGGGTTTAAATGCGGGCTTAATTCATAATCATTGGCCTTTAATGAGTGACGGGCAATTGATTCACGACAGTGTTTTTATAGAAAAAAGCACCTTGTTTTTGAATCTAATCGAAGGCAAAAGTGGTGTTCAATTTGTTCACAGAACAATGGCTTACGTAGTGGTGGGACTTATTCTTGCTTTGTATTTCAGAAGTAAAAAACACGTACTTTCCTCCCTGCAGAAAAAGGGAATCAACATCTTAGTAATTATCGTATTTTTACAATTTACGTTAGGGGTTTTTACTTTGCTTTATGGCGTACCGCTTTGGTTAGGATTATTGCATCAGATAATGGCTTTCTTTTTGCTGACGGCCATGACATTTACCTTACACCGATTATCAAAATAATTTTACGCATAAAGCCTGACTATATTGTCGCAATTCTTTGTTCATCAACTTAAATGTCTAAACTTGCTGCTCAAGATAAATTTTTAGATTTATCAGATTACGGAAGACCGTTCGGGAATTTTTTGGCAAAGCAACTAAAAAACACCCGATGTACCCCCATACATGTTACGCTGCTTTTTGGAGTTTCGGGCCTTATTGCGATTTACTTTATTTTAGAAAACCGTTACTTTCTTGCCAGTTTTTTTATCATTTTAAAATCGATCATTGATGCTGCCGATGGTGAACTTGCAAGAATTAAAAACACTCCTTCCTATACCGGGAGATACCTAGACAGCGTCTTTGATATTATCCTGAATTTTTTACTTTTTATGGCCATTTGCTATGTTTCAGAAACTACAATCTGGCTTACTATTTTGGCATTTATAGGCATTCAGCTGCAAGGGACTTTATACAATTATTATTATGTTATTTTGAGAAATAAATCCGTTGGAGGAGACAAAACCAGCAAGATTTTTGAATACAAATCACCAAGGGCTTTGCCTGGGGAAAGCCAAAAATCAGTTGATATTCTATTCCGAATTTACACCATCGTCTATGGTGTTTTTGACAAAACAATTCACACTCTTGACAAGGAGGCCTACAAGGTAAAAACATTTCCACACTGGTTCATGACCTTCTTATCCATTTACGGATTGGGTTTTCAATTACTGATTATTGCGCTGATGTTGCCCCTGAATTTAATTGAATATGTCATTCCGTTTTTTATTGTTTACACTCTATTTATTTTCGTACTAATTGGAATAAGAAAAACATTTTTTAAGGTATAAAGCCACTATAGAGATAATCTATTAAGGACATGCATTTATTTTACCATCAGGCACTTAAATTCGATCACCTACACTATTAATTCAGACGAATAGCTTCGTTAAATCATTTTGACTATTCTTAAAAATCATCCTGTAATTCACCAAAATTAAACAACAATTCATCTAAACTATATAACAGTTTAACCCCTTCTAATCACCAATTTTGTAAAAAAATAATATCAATTTAAAACTAATACATTATGCCAAATTCAAAAGAGATTAAAGGAAACTGGAATGAACTAAAAGGAAAACTTAAACAAAAGTATGCAGAATTGACAGATGATGATGTGCTTTTTGAAGAAGGAAAAGAAGATGAAACTTGGGGAAAATTGCAACAAAAATTAGGTAAAACTGAAAAAGAAATCAGATCCTTATTTGAATAATTTCAAAAGCTAAAAATTACTAAAACTGTTTCAAAAGCTACATTGAATATTTTCCTTTTAAGGATTTCATTTAAGCTTCTGAAACAGTTTTTTTTTATACTCTTTTATCACCCAATCCATGTTTTAAATTCGGTCACTTTCTCTCTGCTTACAACCACATCATCGTCTTTATAGGAAGGCAAAATTACCTTCAAACGAGAGTTGCTGTAAAGCACAATTTCTTTAATTGCTTTAAGCGGGATAATAAATTTACGGCTTATTCGAAAGAATTCTACAGGATCCAGTTCCTGCTCCAAAACTTCCAAAGTACATTCGACTAAATAATTCCTGTTGTCAAAAGTATGAATATAGGTTCCTTTATTTTCACTAAAAAAGCATTCGATTTCGGCAATTGAAATAACTTTCAAATGTTGCCCTATTTTTACCGTAAATCGTTTTTTATAGTTTTTCTCAAATGGATTGGTCAGCATTTTTTTGATTTGCTCAAAATCCAATTGCAGCGTTTCCTGTTTTGGCAATCGTGCTTTAAATTTCAAAACAGCCACTTCCAATTCATCCTCATCAATGGGTTTCAAAAGATAATCAATACTATTTAATTTGAAGGCCCGTAATGCATATTCATCATAGGCGGTCGTGAAAATTACGGCACTCTTAATGGCTATTTTTTCAAAGATTTCAAACGACAATCCATCTGATAACTGAATGTCCAAAAAGATTAGCTCCGGATGTTCATTTTCAGAAAACCAGGCAATCGATTCTTCTACTGAATGCAGCATCACTCCAACCGGAATATTTAACTTTTCTAGCTTTCGTTGCAACAGTCTTGCTGCCGGTTTTTCGTCTTCAATGATTATTGTTGTCAATTTTTTAGTTTAAAAGTTAAAAGGTTTACTTCTGAATAGTTACGGAATAAGAATCACTTTTTCATTCCCATTTCTTGTTTTTCTCTTTTTCCATTAACTCTTTTATTTTTTTTTCTTCCCAGTTTCTTCCAAAAAATATATTCCTTCCAAAAACAGACAATCCGTGAGCTGTAACTCCGATTCCCCAAAAAAGTGCGGTTGAAAAAGTTTCCCAGCTCCAGAATGCCGGATCATCAATTGCTTTTTCATTGTAGCTTGAAACAACAATAAACACATTAACAACAATGTAAACAATTAAATGAATATAAAACCCCTTGATTCTTTTTACTCTCTTGTAAGCCAAATCATACCACACGTCAGGATTATTATTATCCAATGAATCGGACTCAAACGGACGGCTTCTAAATTTTTCCATTTTTTCAGCTATTAAATTATTTCCAAGTTTCCTTGTTTTGGTTTTCCTTGTCCATAAACTCCTTAATTTTTTTCTCTTCCCAGTCCTTTCCTATGAAGGGCATATAATTAAAAACTTTCATCCCATGAAAAACAACCCCAATTCCCCAACCTAACAGCGGCCAATAAAACCATAAATGATCAGGAGAAGTAAGTAAATTGATCACCAAAAGTCCAATATTAACTACAATATAGGCTACTAGATTCCCGTAGAAACCTTTGATTTCTTCTACTTTCTTTTTCGCTTTATAATAGCGCTCTTCGTTTTGATTATTGTTTTCCATGTTGTTTTTTTTTCAAATTAAATGTAAAGCTTCCTGCTGACACTGAATACTATTTCCAATTTTGTTTGTTATCTTCTTTTTGCAAAATTTCCTGAATTTTTCTTTTCTCCCAGTCGGAACTATATCCAAAAACTTTCAAAGCATGCATTATTAATCCAAACCCCCAACCACCGGCTGAAAACCAAAACCATTGGAATTGCGGCGAGTAGGTTAGATTAATAAATATTAAAAATGGAATTACAACACAATAAGAAATCAGGTTCCCATAGAAACCTTTAAGTTCTTCTACTCGTTTTTTCGCACTATAATAAGCGTTATTTTCGCTATAACTGCTATTGTTTTCCATAACCGTAATTTGCTTGGTTAGAATTGGTATTTTGACGGTAAACGTATCTTCATTTTGCACAATCAATACTTTCCTGTTCGTAATAATCCCGTAGCGATTGATAATGTTCTGCAATCCAACCCCCTGACGATCCTGTAACACTTCTTTCTTCTGATAATCATTTTGAACGACCAAATAATCTCCTTCAATAAAAATCTGTATGTGTAATGGTCTTTGTTCACTGACTACATTATGTTTTACCGTATTCTCCAATAAAAGCTGCAAGGAAAGGGGTACCACTTTTGCTTCTGGATCACTAATTTTTGCTGGTAACTCATAAAACAAACTATTTTCAAAACGCATTTTAAGTAAGTTCATATAGGTTTTGGCGAAAGCCAATTCTTCTTCAACCGAAACCAACTCTTTATCTTTTTGCTCCAGCACATAACGATAAATCTTTGATAATGATGTTGTAAACCGTTGCGCATTGTCTGGATTTTCTTCAATCAGGGAACTTAAAACATTCAAACTATTAAAAAGAAAATGGGGGTCGATTTGATTCTTTAAACTTTCGAACTTTGCCGAAGCGGTTCCTGCAATTATTTTTTGCTGTGTTACCTCTTTTCTGGATGCCTGTTTCCAATTAACCATGAAACTTCGTGCGTGCATAAAAGTCGAGACGCCCAATGAAAGTATGATATAAAACAAATGAACCCAAATCATTCTGTCATCAAAAAACGCATCAGGATCCATCTTTTGAAAAACAACAAAGGTGAGATAGTCAATTCCTAAAACAACCGGAACCGTATACAAAACCGTAGCAATTATTCCAAAATAAACCCTCAGGTTAGTTTGTTCCAGCCAATCCCATTTCTTATCCAGTAGCGAGTTGATTACTCCATTACCGAAACCAATTCCAAATGAATAAAGAGAACTCACCCAAAAAGTTGTCAAAACTGTTTTTAAGTCAAACCGACCTTGAACTAAAGAAAATACAAATGTGAAAATCAGAGCAATTTTAAGAGAAATAAGTGTTCCTTTTTTAAATTCTGTGAATGTATGTATTCTTTGATTTTCCATTTTAACTCTGGTTATTTATCGCGTAACTCTTATTTACAATTTTTCAACGCTTCTGTAGCTCTGTCTAAACCCCATTTTGGAGAGAAAGGCGTTTCAGGCTTAAAAGTAGCAAAAAGTCCGATAGCTTTTTCAATCTGCGCACACATTGGCTTGGTGTCTGTTCCCCAAAATTTAGCAGCACCAATCTCAAATTCAGCTTTACCAAAAATAACACGAGGGTTTTCTGGAGCGATTGCCTGTGCTTTTCCATACAATTCCAATACTATCCCAGTTAGCTTCTGTCCGTTTGTCATGGGATCAAACGCAATCCAAGCCGTGTGAATCATGGCTTGCATAACTAATAATTCGGCATTATTTGGATTTTTGCCTATTTCTGCATCCAGAGAATTCTGTGCTTTTGAAAGCAACAAATTCATTTGATCTTTGTCTTTTGTTCTAAAAGCAGTTGTTGTGTTAACTAATGCAACATAATAATTAGGCAACCAATTTGTTTTTTCAGCACCTGCGATTCTTTCAAATAAATCAGAAGCTTCCGTGGTCTTCCCTTCTTTCCAAAGCCCAAATGCTTTTCCCATACCTTGTTCAAATTGTCCTTGAGCAGATAATAAACTGCATACAAATAATGCGATTGCGGTGATAACTTTTGTCATGATTTCTTGTTTTTAATGATGGTTATTATGATGATTTTAAACTTTTTGATTTATACTTCAAAAGTATCTCTGTTTTTACTTTAATTAAATTTATACTTACCGAACTGTTGATTTTGATGGATGAATTGTATAGCCGACACTACCATCCCTCCTGCCACCGTACACTTTAAAGATTCTTCAACTGATTGTCTTTTTTATCATTGCTAATGGTCCAAAAGAACCCAACAAAGAAAAACCGATCTGCTGTGGGCGTAATCTCTTTTCTGTTGTAAAAACCAACGCTGTCCGGGGTTTTAGCGTAGTCATATCCAAAAACATTCTGGCTTCCTAAAACATTTGAAACAGAGAAGTATAAAATCTTTTGTTGCGACAACAAATAAGCCCAGTTGAAACTCAAATTGTTGTACGATTTTGTTTTTCCGTTCATAAATTGCGTTTCATTTGGATTATTATAGGGTCTTCCAGAACTATATAAATTGGTGAAGCCTATTTGTGATTTCCAATCGGATATCCAATATTTAGTAACAAGAGACAAACTATGATCGGCAACAAAATTAGGAGTAACTTGTGATGGGAAATTTTTATAATCTCTCTCGGTGTCGATATACGAATAGGAAACCCAATATTCTAAATTCCTGATTGATTTTCCGTCTCTCCAAAACAAATCCAATCCTTTGGCATAACCAGAGCCGTTAGTATTAAAAACTGAATTATATTCGGCTCTTTCTGTATCGAATTTCACCAAATTGTCATAGCTTTTATAATACGTTTCAGCCCGGAACGTTTTTCCGTTTTTATTGTATTGAAAATTCAAAATATAATGGGATGCTTTTTCGCTTTCAAACTGGTTATTCCCTGAATATTTGACATATTCTTGATTTGGAGTTTGGGAAAAGTTACCGTAAGCGAATGAAAACTGACTGTTTTTCGCCAATTTGTAGGCCAATGAAACGCGCGGAGAAATTGCGGTTTCATTCAACAAATCATTAAAAGAAGCTCTTGCACCCACTTTTGCCGCCCATTTTTTTGAAAAGAAAATATCAGCTTCAGTGTATACGGCTGCTATATTTGAATCATATCCGTTTGTAAAATCAGTACCTGCATTTTCCTTGAAATCCTCATTAAATTTTGTAATAAAATAATCTGCCCCAAAGGATAATTTCAATCGATCTGAAAAACTTTTTTTCAATTTCAATTTCAAATGTGCCGCATTTTCTTCATTCGCAACTTTATCCAAATCAAGATTTATTTTATTTTTACTATAACCATAACTCAATCCCGAAGTGATTTGCCAATTGTTTCCAAAAGCTCCTTTGTAGGAAGAATTAAAATAAAAATTATCATTATTTAGCGCTACTCTGGTTTTCTCAGGAGCATTGATATTTTCCTGATTAATATCAAATTTAGATGCATCAAAAGCAGCATATAATTTCAAAATACCATTGTTGAAGTTGTAACGATAAACCGTCTCTCCGGACAAAGACTGATAGGGGCTATTCCAATCCGCATTTTGAGGAATTACTGCCTGATAGGGTGCTAAATTGAGATACGATGCATTTACGCTTAAAGAACTTTTTTTCCATTTCTGTGTATTTCCAAAACCCAAACCTACGGTCATTAAAGAGATTTCGGTTTTGTTTTGGTCGGCTTCATCTTGTGTATTCAATAATAAAACACTCGACAAAGCTTCTCCATATTCAGCAGAATAACCACCTGTCGAAAATGACATTCCGCTAAATAAAAAGGGAGAGAAACGACCACGAGTTGGCAAATTATTAGTGCTTGCACCATAGGGTTGGGCCACGCGAATCCCATCTACAAAAGTTTGTGTTTCATTGGCTTCACCACCACGAACGAACAATCGTCCGTCCTCGCCTACGGTTTGCGTGCCCGGTAATGTTTGCAACGCCGCTATAATATTCCCTGCCGAACCTGCAGTAGTTACTATATCCAAAGGTTTCAACACCGAAACTCTTGCTTTGTCACCCGCTTCAAAAGTTCCTGCCGTGATTATCACCGCATCAAGCGAGGTAACACTTTCTCTTAATTTGATGGTTTTATTTTGATAATTAGCAACATCAATTACTGTTTTTAAAGTTTCAAAGATCAAAAAACTCACAACCAACGTCTGATTTCCTGTTGTACTGGTTGTAAAATTAAAATCACCGGCCTCACTACTGGTGGCACCATCATATGTACCTTCAATAAAAACATTAGCTCCCGAAACAGGCTTTCCTTTCTCGTCAACAATTTTCCCTGAAACTGTGGCTTGTGAGAAAACAGTTAAACTGAATACTAAAATGGCAAAAGTAAAAAACAACTTATTGCTCTTTTTTTTAGTCGTTAATTGATATTTATTAATCGTTGGTTTCATTTTTATTGATTTTAATCAAGCAAATATCTATTGAAAAAAGCAAAACCAGAAAAAGTTGTTACTGAACTGTAGAAATTCCAGGATGAGTCGTTTATTACCACTACTGAGGAATTAAGGCATTCTTTTATATCGCTGCATTTTTATAATGAAAAACCTTAAATTTGTGCAATCAATTTCTGAAAAAAAATGAAAAAATCAATCTTTTTACTTTTACTGTTAATTTCTACCGCTTCAACATTTTCTCAAGAAACCACCTCAACCTATGACGAGAAACTTGCAAAATCTCTTAAAGCAGATGAGTACGGAATGAAGCAATATGTTTTTTGTTTATTGAAAACTGGAAGTAACACTAGCGCCTCAAAAGAAGAAAGTAAAAAACTATTTGAAGGACACATGGCTAATATTAACCGCTTAGCACAAGAAGGAAAGCTGGTTGTCGCCGGCCCTTTTATGAAAAATGAAAGAAGCTATAGAGGTATTTATATTTTTAATGCCAGTAGTATCGAAGAAGCAAAAGAATTTGTAGCGACCGACCCAGCAGTAGAATCGAAGCTTCTCGAAGCGGAGCTTACACTTTGGTATGGAAGCGCTGCACTGCAGGAAACGTTAAAGATTCATGATAAAATCGCCAAAAACAAAATATAAATCAGTTCATTAATCGATTCAGTATAGAAAAGCAAACTAAAAAATCATTTAGCTTAAATTCAAAAAATATGATAACGGAAAAAGAAAAAATGATTGCCGGTGAATATTACCTGGCTGGCGACCCTACTTTAGTAAAAGACAGACGAAAATCTAAAAATCTCCTCCACCGATTAAATGTTACCGAGTATCGAGTAACAAAAAAAGCACGAGAAATACTAAAAGAATTAATCCCTAATGCAGGAGCAAATCTTTACATTGAACCCCCATTCTTTTGTGACTACGGATACAATATAAATTGTGGAGAAAATGTATATTTCAATGTAAACTGTGTTGTTTTAGACTGTGCCAAAGTAACTATTGGTTCAAATGTTTTTTTTGCGCCGGGCGTTCAGTTGTACACAGCCACACATCCACTGGATGCTGAACTGCGAAAAACACTAGAAAATGCGCTGCCTATCACTATTGGTGATGATTGCTGGATTGGTGGAAATTCAGTCATTTGTCCAGGAATTACTATTGGAAATGGTTGTGTTATAGGTGCTGGCTCGGTAGTAACGAAAGACATTCCTGATAATTCACTCGCCGTGGGAAATCCTGCAAAAGTGATTCGAAAACTGAACCAATAAATTCTTTTTGGAACCACACAAAACCTTCTTTCAAGAATAGCAAAAAACGTTTATAAAAAACAAAATATTTTTTGCTTTTTCCGGCAATACTTTAGCAAACAAATAATATCTAATATTTTGAAAACTAGATACTTATAACAATTTAAATGAGTAATTTTGTTGTTTACTTCTAGGCTAAAATTTCAAAAAAAAATATTATTTTTTTTGCTTAAGTGACTAATGGAAAGTTTACAAAAAAAATATTATACATTCAGTTTGCTGTTTTTATCTGTACTAGCATTTGCCCAAAGAATTGACAATACAGCATCTTTTAGAGAAATAAAAAGCAAACACTATTTTCGTTATCATTATGATAACGACTATTTTACTGCAACCGATTATTACTACACTCAGGGTGCCAATTTTGAATTGGCAAGTCCAAAACTGATTCAGAATCCGATAAATAAATTGTTTAAAAAATTAAAAAAAGGGGAACAACAGTACGGATTGGCGCTAGAACAAATGGGCTTTACACCAACAACCCTCAAATCTGACAAAATTCTTTCTAATGACAGGCCATTTGCTGCGGCCGCAATGCTAAAATCATTCTTAGTTTCAACCGACACAATTCATAAAACCAAACTTTCTTCTATTCTAAGTATCGGAATCATTGGCCCTTATGCTTTTGGTAAAGAAATGCAGACTGAAATTCACGAATGGATCAGTGATGAAGTTCCGCATGGATGGCAACACCAAATCAAGAATGATATCATACTAAATTATGAAATTGCTCACGAGCAACAATTGTATCGACTCAATAATTTATTTGCTTTAAATTCTAATGTAAAACTTCGATTGGGAACGATGAACACAAATATATCTGGAGGATTTACAACTACTTTTGGAAAAATCAATTCCCCATTTTCTTCCCTAAAACACAAAAATGGTTTTCAAATTTATGCTTACTTACAAGGCTTTGCGACTATTATTGGATATGATGCCAGTTTACAAGGCGGCCTTATCAATCAAAAAAGCCCTCATATAATTACTAATCAAAACATTAGAAGATTTACTTTTCAAGACAATTTTGGAATAGTTATGCAATACAAAGGCATTTACATCGAATATAGTCGTTCTGAGCTTTCAAAGGAATTCGAAACAGGAAAACCTCATAAATGGGGCGGATTTAGAATTGGTTTCAAGTTATGATTTTTCAAAGCACAAAATCTAAATATAAATTTTACCTTTGTTTCTTCACTAAGTAACAACTGTGTGTTGCTGCTATTAGCGAAAAATCCACAAATAATTTATTCCCGATACCATATCTTAAATAATTATGCTCGCAATAAACAAAGTACACCATATCGCTATCATTTGCTCCGACTATCAAGAATCTAAAACTTTCTATACAGATGTTTTGGGACTAACAATCATTCGGGAAATTTACCGCGAAGAAAGACAATCCTACAAACTGGATTTAGCATTAAATGGTGTCTATATCATAGAACTTTTTTCGTTTATAAATCCCCCAATGCGTACTTCAGGACCAGAAGCTACTGGATTACGTCATTTAGCATTTGAAGTAAACGACATAGACCAGACGATTGCTTTTTTATCTTCAAAAAATATTGAATCTGAAGCTATTCGAATGGATCCTACAACAAATAAACGTTTTACTTTTATTGCTGATCCGGATAATCTTCCAATTGAGTTTTATGAAAAATAAGCGTATTCTAAGGACTTGAAAAAGCGTAATTCTTAAAAAAATCATAAAAAATAATGATTATATGGATTTTTCAGGTCAACTCTGATTTTCTTTATCTAAATTTGTAATCCTTTCAAAAAACTTTAGTTTTTAAAATAAACTATTTTATTTTTATCTGAAATTAAGGTTTGCAAAACATTTTTTAGATGAATAATACCGCCCGAATTAAAAAAAATTATCAATTAATCAAATTTCAAAAATTAGTTATTGTCTCTATTTTAATTGGTTTTCTTTCCGCATTTTTAGGTATTTCATTAAAAAAGATAACCGAGTATTACGAGGAAATATTTTTCCATAAAGCTTCATTAAACCCTTTATTCATTATTATTTTTCCTTTTTTTGGTTTGTCTATCATTTATTTTCTCAGAGAATATCTTTTTAGGAAAAAGGAAAACAAAGGAATGAAAGAGATTTTTGAAAGCACAAATTCCAAATCAAAGAACTTACCAAATTATAAAATTCCATCTCATTTCATCAATGGGTTATTGACCGTTATCTTTGGAGGATCCACGGGAATTGAAGTTTCGACCGTTGTCGCTTCAGCTACGATTGGATCTGTTGCTCAAAGAAAACAAAACGTATTCCGACAATATAAAACGGAACTGATCTGTGCAGGTGTTGCAGCAGGTGTCACTGCTTTGTTTAGCAGTCCTATTGCCGGGATTCTTTTTGCCATTGAAGTTATTTCCAGAAAAGTAACTCGAGCCTTTTTAATCAGTAATTTGATAGCAGTCACCATAGCGTTTGGCCTTGTTTTTTTACTCGATGAAAAACCTTTGTTTGCCGTAACAATCACCACTTGGCATTTAAGAGCCATTCCCTATTTTATACTTTTAGGGATTTTAGCCGGTTTGAATTCGGTTTATCTCACACGCTGTGTCCTATTTTTTAAATCCGAATTTTCAAAAATAAAAATTCATTATTTTAAGATCCTTTTGGGATCACTTATCTTGAGTATCTCCCTATTCTTTTTTCCAGAGCTTTATGGCGAAGGATACCATGCAATTAAAGCAATTTTTGTTAATTCGAACGAGGTCACAATATCATTTTCATTAGCAATAACACTAATCGGAATACTACTTTTAAAGCCAATAGTCACCTCGGTAACTCTTGCATCGGGAGGTGACGGAGGTGTCTTTGCACCAAGTCTTTTTATTGGTGCCTTTTTAGGATTACTCGTAGCATTACTATTAAATAATTATCTTGACGCAAATGTTATTCCTCTAAATTTTATGGTAATTGGAATGGCTGCTGTATTAAGCGCCAGCATTCATGCCCCTTTTACCGCAATTTTCTTAGTTTGTGGATTAACGAATGATTATACATTATTCCTGCCGATTTTGGCTGTCTGTCTAATTTCAAAATATACAGCAAAAATAATCTATCCGTTCACTGTATACTCCTATTCTACGAGTTTATCAAAATAAAATTTTATGCCAATTCAAAAAATAAAAAGGAATTATCGTAAAACCAAATACATCCTTTACAAAGAAACTCTGGTTGATTTCAAAGAACATTTTTGGGCTTTTTTAGGTTCATTTATTGGTATTGGACTAATCGCTTATGTGCAATCTAAAACATTGCTTCATTCTGATGTGGTCTATCTGATTGGATCTTTTGGCGCTTCAAGCGTTTTAGTATATGGCGTAATTCAAAGTCCGATGGCCCAGCCCCGAAACCTTGTTGGTGGACATCTGGTTTCCGCAATCGTAGGAGTTACAGTCGCTAAATTTGTACCCGAAATTTTGTGGTTAACGGCACCACTGGCGGTATCATTTTCAATTGTTTTAATGCAGATAACCAAAACGCTGCATCCTCCCGGTGGAGCAACGGCATTAATTGCTGTAATAGGTTCTCCAAAGATTAAAATTCTTGGGTATTGGTATGTGCTTTATCCTGTTTTAAGTGGTGTTCTTATTCTTTTAATTATAGCACTTATTTTCAACAACATGACTACGAACAGGTCTTATCCAAATCATAAAAAATACCATATCATTAGAAAAAGACTGGCCGGTAAAATACAAAAAAGCATCTCCTAAATTAACGTTAGGAAAAATCCTTATCGAAAAAACTTTATTTGACAGGAATAACAATCAACTTTTGACAACCTGTCAATACTGTACAGGTGTACAATCAATGTTATAAGGATGAAAGGGCCGAAAGCTTAAATCAATTACACTATTCTGCCTGAAATATCTAAGACATTCAATGCTACACAAGTAGTACCACCACATAAAAAATACGCTTTAATTTTAGAATAGAAATTCGCTTTTAATCTTATAATTCGAGTATATTTGTAGTCGATTTTGATTTTCAGTATGGGCGGTGTTCTTTGGATTATTTTACTAAAATCATCCCTAAAATCATTCCTGCTATTTTACAAAAAAATCACAAATAATTCATTTATAGATATTTAAACATAAATAAAGAACAAATATTAAATTATGGTTTATAAATTTAGAGTAATTCTAGACGCGGAAGAAGATGTTTTTAGAGACATTGCAATACTTGAAGACGATACTTTAGAAGACTTACACAATGCTATCTTTAATTCCTTTGGTTTCGACGGGATGGAAGTAGCTTCGTTCTATACTTGTGATGAAACTTGGAATCAAGAAGATGAGATTTCGCTTTTTGATACCGGTGACGTTCCAGGTGAACAAAAAATAATGAGCGATTATCTCTTATCGGATATTTTAGACAAGCAAAACACCAAAATTATCTACGTTTATGATTTTATCAATATGTGGACATTCCTTGTAGAATTAGCTGCAATAGAAGAGCAGGTTATTGGAAATCTATATCCTGAAACTATTTTTTCACACGGCGAAATGCCAGATGAGGCAATGGAAAAAAGCTTTGAGTCAGACAATGCCGATGACTATCATAATGAATTTGAAGATGGATTAGATGACGATGATCTGGATATGTTTGAAGGAGACGATAGTTTTGAAGACTTCGGGTTTGAGGAAAATTGGAATTAAAAAATTAGACGATTAAGAATCAAGAACCAAGATGAAAGACCTTTTTATTGTCTTCTATCTTGGTTCTTTTATCTAAAAAAAAATAAAATATGATCAATTTATATAATACCCACATCGAAACCTTATCAATTCATAGAGTTGGTAACAAAAGTAGAAACGAAGCCCTTTTTCTGTCGGAACAACTGTTTAATCTGAATGATGAAATTGTGCCTTTAATGAAAGAATTTTTCTTTAAGCCATTTAGAGAAAAAGAAGAAAACTATTTCCAATTTGCTCATGAAATTGATTTGGATTACAATGATATGTTCAAATATGCAACAGAAGTTTTTGAGAATCCCAGTAACATTCACGAAATATCTAAAAAGATTACAAAGCATTTATTTGAGCAATCAAATCATCCACACATCAAGAATGGTGAGGTCTATGTAACCTATTTGAGTAACATCAGTATTGATAATAACGTTGTTGATGCAATCGGAATTTTCAAAAGCGAAATACAAGCTGATTTTTTACAATTTGAGGAAAAAGAAACACACTTGGAAATGATTTTACAACAAGGTGTAAGTTTGAATAAATTAGATAAAGGCTGTTTGATCTTTAATTACAAAAAAGAAGAAGGATATAAAATTCTTACTGTTGACAGCAACCGTTATGATGCCAGATATTGGCTGGAGCATTTCCTTTCCGTTGATGCTTTTGAGGATGAAAATTTCATTACCAAAAAGTATTTAAAATTTTGTCAGAACTTTGCTAAAGACGTTGTTTTTCCAGCAGAAGACAAAAAGGAAGAAGTGATGTTCATGAACCGCTCCGTTAATTATTTTGCTAAAAACGATCAATTCGAGGAGACTAATTTCCTGAACGAAGTTTTAGATAATCCGGATTTGATTCCAGAATTCAAGAACTACAAAATAGACAAAGGGGAAAAATATAGTATTGAGGATGTAACCTCATTCCCTATTGCTAATGCGGCAGTTTCAGATGCAAGAAAATCAATCAAAAACGTAATCAATTTAGATACGCACATTCAAATTAAAATGGATTTCATCAATCCGGAAAGCGCAGAAAAATTCGTAGAAAAAGGATGGGATGAAGAAAAACAAATGTATTATTACTTAGTTTATTTCAATAAAGAAGAAAAATCATAGGTACCGATTTCGGACTGCCATTTCAGAAAAACAAACGTAAAATCTGATCCTCAATTACAAAATAATTGAGGATTTTTTTTTGACTTAACACTACAAAAAAGAGTTGCTGTTTTGTTACTTTGTAAGAATTTTTGTGTTTTTATTAACATAAAATGTATTTAATCGATTTTATTTGACGTTTAGACGATTATTACTTACGTTTAAGGACCCAAATCTAATAATCCAACTATGAACCCAATCGAAATCAAAGAAAAATTTCTAAGCAAAAAAATCTTATGTTCCCTATTTGGACATAAAATTATCACCACTAGAAATGTAACAAATCATTTCAAGGAATATAAATGCACGGTATGCAATCTGGAACTGACAAATGACGAAAATGGTCAGAAAACATTTCTTACACCAGAATTAAAAGAAATAAACGAAACCTTGATTGGGTTCTATAAAAAAAGGATTCATGCTGTTTAAATCTATTTTTTAACTTATACCATAAACACAACTTATTAATCTACTAAAATCCTTGAAAAGATGCTAATCCTGCTATTAATCAAGACGCTGCTTTTGTTGAAACATAGAAACAAATTGAGAAAGAGTATCTTAAATTCAGTACATTAATACACTTTAATAATTCTAGCAAATTGCTGTCTATTAATTTTGATTTATTCGTAAATTTGTTTCTTCGCAAAACAAAAAAGGATGAATAATAATTTTTTTAAAGATAGCCCATTCAAAACGCTGATTTCGTTTCATATCCTAATAGAAGCTTTAGAGGAAATTGCTGTTAGTAATGTGGATTATCGTTCTAATTATGCAAAAGCATTACTCAAAGAAATTGAGCCTTTTCCTGAATTCAGAACCGGTATTGAGAACTTAAATTTAATTTTGGAAAATGAAACCTTAGTTAAACATTTACTTGCTGATTTATTCCCAACAGCTTTAACAAAGAATGAGATTAAAGCTGTTACGATTCCATTCCAGAATTTCACCTTTAACTATACCGAAAGATTTAAAAAAATAGTCACTGATGCCGGGGTACTATTTGACATGGCAATCCGCGATTTTGATTACCATCAGTTCTATATTATGAGTTGCACGTTGATTTTGAATGAATTCTATGGTCAAAAAATTGATTTCAACAAACCTTTGTTTTACGATATTCCAAATGCAAAAGGCATAATGAATCAATATCGTATTTTGTACAATGCTGACTTTATTGAAATTATACCAACAGATAAGGCTCCGGAATTAACTCCGGATGACATCGACTTATTGATGGACAATTATGATAATATCGATTTATGGAAAGAAAAATTCCCTGTTGAAAGTTGGATTCTAAAAGGTTTTGGCATTGCTATTCTTTTTGATGCTACTACGGAAAGTTCAATTTCCAAATTAAAAAGTAATCTGTTAAAACCGGAAAAAGAGCAAATAACTTTAAATGAAAATTTTGAGGCTATTTTTCGGTCCATTTTCAAAATTGCCGATTTAAGGGTTGGTTTGATTATATACAATCCTGAAGAAGATAAATTTGTAAAGCCCGCTTTTAGCGACCAAAGCCTTAGTAGCTTTATTCTGCCTTTCGAGCAAGAAGTGGATTGTAAAAACGCTCTCTTGGGTTGTTCGTTTGAAAATTTATTGGAATACAAAAAGGCAATAACCATTTCTAATGTTGAAAAATTTTCTGTACTACCCGGAAACGAAAAGCTTGGAAACCATTTATTAAAACAAAACATCCACAGTTGTATTTTTGCTCCAATTATTAAAAACGATATTCTTTTAGGAGTTGTAGAGCTGGTTTCTGCCAGTCCCAGAGAACTTAATAGCATAAACGCCTCTAAATTAGATTTAATTCTACCGTATTTAATAGATACAGCAGAACGTTATGCTACAGATAAAAAAAATCAGGTCGAAGCGATTATCCAAAGAGAATATACCGCCATTCATCCCAGTGTTTATTGGAAATTCCGAAAAGAAGCACTGAAATATTTCGAGACTTCTAATCAAAACAAAGACTATATATTTAAGGAGATCGTCTTTAAGGAAGTATATCCTTTGTATGGCCAAATCGATATTAAAGGTTCCTCTGCGCATCGAAATGAAACCGTAAAAGAAGATTTAAAAAACCAATTGGAAGCTTTAATTCAAATCTTTGAAAATCAAAAATTAAATACGAATCTGGTTTTACTGGAACAAAGAAAATTTGAATTACAATCCCTGTCCCAACAACTTGAATTTCCATTAAAAGCAGATACGGAACAGCAAATTCAGCTTTATATTGAAAATGAAATCCATCCCATTTTAAAAAATACAAAAACGGATTCCACCGGAGAAGTATTAGAACAAAAATATTTTGAGAGCCTGGATGAAAAAACAGGAATGTTTTACCAATCGAGAAAGAAATTTGATAATGCAATGTCCATTATCAATAAAAAATTAGCTTCTGTTTTAGACAAAAAACAAGCGGAAGCGCAAAATATTTTTCCACATTATTATGAGCGCTTCAAAACCGATGGAGTGGAACACAATCTTTATATAGGTGCTTCAATTACTCCAAATAAAGATTTTGATGTTATGTACCTTCATAATTTAAGACTGTGGCAGTTGCAAACGTTATGCGAAATGGAATTGGAACACCATCAACTCAAGTCTTCATTGCCGTACGAACTCGATGTAACTTCCTTGATTTTAGTATTTAGCTCCGCTATTTCAATCCGCTTTAGAATGGACGAAAAGCGTTTCGATGTTGATGGGACTTACAATGCCCGTTACGAGGTGGTTAAAAAACGTATCGACAAAGCCAATATCAAAGGAACTAAAGACAGAATCACCGAAAAAGAAAAGATTACAATCGTCTATTCCCACAATAATGAAGAGACTGAATATTTGAATTACATAAAGTTTTTACAATTCAAAAAAATATTGGAACCTACTATCGAACAATTTGAAGTCGAAGAATTACAAGGCGTTTCAGGTCTTCGTGCCATACGGGTAAAAGTGATAAATGACAATAAAGATCAAAATCAAAAAAATTATTCCTATCAGGACTTACTGGATGAATTGAATTAAACGCCGATCATTTTAAAAGCAATGACAAAAGCAACAACTGAAACTATAATTCCTATCATAAAGAAATTATAGGCAATTCGCAACAAACGGTACTTTTTCTCCAGCACTAGTCCTAGAAAATATAAATCTTTAATCATCGAATTATAAAGATATTCCTTGTCTTTCATCATTTCGTTCATAGCCCATTGGTACTCATCCAAAGGCATTTTATAGAAATTCCCAAAGAAAAGCAGGTTCACTTTTTTATCTTCAATATCTTGTCGGGTAAAAACCCCTTTTGTAACTTTTGGTCGTGTAGAAAGTATCGCAAAAATGATTGTAATAACACTGGACATTAACATGACAAAAGTGGGAACCATAAGATGAACATTTTTTGGACTGTCTAATTTAGGAATCAATGTAGAAAGTGCTATCGAAATAATAATGGCATTCACCGAAAGCAAAATATTGGCCTTACTATCAGCAATACCACTTAAACTAGTGTGATTATTTAATGTTACCCTAAATAAGGTATCGATTGCTCTGTCGGGTTTCTCTTCTTTGTCTCTTTTTTTATTTTCTTTATCCAATTCCTTACTCTTATTCAATTCCATTTTATTCTTTCTTTTCTGCAGGCGTTTTATATTTTCCTCTTTTAATGGTTGCCAATTTTTCAAGGCATAATCAGTGTAAAATTGATGCTTATTCACTAAAAAATCTAAATTTTCCACAATCCAGTCTTCATCCGAATATAATTTTCTGTCTATGGTTTGCCATTCCATTCGTAAAGCTTCGCACGTTGATGTGTATTTATCGGTCGAAAGATGATGATAATCTGCATCTTTTATTATTTTTTCCAAAAGCGTCTCCGGCACATAATTATAGGTAGTTGCTTTAATCAGCTTGGCAACTTTCTCGATATACTCTTCACTTTTTCCATTTTCTTTTAAAAAACTAGATGCTATCTGTATACTTGCGTCTTCATGATTGGCACAGCCGTTTACATAACCGGTGTCATGAAACCAAGCGGTGACGAGCAATACTTCTTTATCAGAAGAAGTAATGCCCTCACTGTCAGCAAGTGTACGAACAGCGGTAACGACATCACGGGTGTGATTAAAATTATGGTAGGTATATGAATTAGAAAGTTTATCTTTGAGTAATTGACTAACAAAATTTTCTACTTGTTCTATAAGAGTCATAAAGAAATTTTTATACTACTAAATTATGAAATTGTTTCGGGATAATTGTTTTATAACTTCAAATAAAGTTGTTTTTATATTATTTGCGACGGGATTTATTTTTCAGTCGTGTGCCACACGTCACGCACAATTTGGCAAAAACATTAAAACTCCCGTAACACAAAACGCAACTGATAGCTCAAAAATTGCTCATACTTTGTATTTAATTGGTGACGCAGGGAATGCAAATGAAAACAACGCACAGCAAACCATTGGTTTACTGGAACATCAGTTAGAAAAAGCAACTAAAAACGCCACTCTTTTATTTCTTGGCGACAATATTTATCCGAAAGGATTGCCTAATACTGATAATGCAGGAGAGCGAATTATTGCTGAAACCAAATTAACAAACCAACTAAAGCTATCCAAGAACTTCAAGGGTCAAACGATTTTCATTCCGGGAAATCATGACTGGTACAGCGGAATAAAGGGTTTAGAACGCCAAGCTAAGTTTGTAACAGAATATTTAAATGATAAAAAATCATTTTTACCAAGAAAAGGTTGTGGAATTGATGATATAGAAATCAATAAAAACCTAACCATGATTACTATCGACAGTCAATGGTTTCTGGAAGACTGGGATAAAAGCCCCACCATAAACGATGATTGTACCATAAAATCAAGAGAAGCTTTTTTTAATGAGTTAGAAAGTCTTTTAAACAAAAATCAGGAAAAAACCGTAATTCTGGCGCTCCATCATCCCTTAATGAGCAATGGAACGCATGGTGGCCAGTTTTCTTTAGAAAAACAATTATTCCCATTAGAACAAAAGATTCCGCTTCCTGTAGTAGGCACTGCTATTAATCTAGTGCGAAAAACAGCTGGAATAAGCCCGCAGGATATTCAAAACAAACAGTATACACTTTTTATAAAACGAATAAAAACACTATTACAGAGCCAGGACAATGTCATTGTAGTTTCTGGGCATGATCATAATTTGCAGTACATTGAAAAAGACAACATAAAGCAAATAGTAAGTGGTGCGGGTTCAAAATCAGAAGCTGCGAAAGCCGTTTTTCCTAATGATTTCTCTTATGGAGGAAATGGTTACGCAAAACTATCATTTTATGAAAACGGAGCGGCAAAAGTAACGTATTACGCAAAAGAAAAAAACCAGGAAAAACTGATTTTTGAACGATTCATACTTGATCAAAAAGACGATTTCAGCACTAAAAACTTCCCAACTTCATTTCCAAAGACAACTATTGCCTCTATATATTCAAAGAAACAAACCAAAAAAAGCATCTTTTATAAATTCTTCTTTGGAAAGCACTATCGAAAATATTACAGTTTACCAATAGCAGTAAAAACAACAACTATTGACACCCTTTTTGGAGGGTTAAGACCCAAACGTGCCGGAGGTGGGCATCAGTCTAAATCCTTGCAACTCTTCGACAAAAATGGGAAGGAATATGTAATGCGTGCCTTGAAAAAAAGTGCAACACGTTTTCTGCAGTCGGTGGCTTTCAAAGACCAGTTTATCCTAAACGAATTTGAAGATACGTACGCTGAAGAGCTCTTGTCTGATTTTTACACTACCGCTCATCCTTACGCTCCATTAGCAGTGGGTAATTTAGCCGGGAAAATCGGCGTAGCCCATACCAATCCAGTATTGTATTATATTCCTAAGCATAAGGCTTTAAAAGATTTTAATGTCAATTTTGGCAATGAGTTGTACATGGTTGAAGAACGTCCTACAGACAGCCAGATAGGCATCAAAAGCTTTGGTTATCCAACAGCGATTATCAGTACAGAAGATTTAATGAAAAACCTCCACAAAGATGAAAAATATTCAGTTGATGAAAGCGCCTACATCAAAGCCCGGTTATTTGACATGCTGATTGGAGATTGGGACAGACATCAGGATCAGTGGCGTTGGGGAGAATATAAAGTAGATGGAAAAATTATTTACAAACCTATTCCACGCGACAGAGATCAGGCATTTACCAAATACGATGGGGCTTTGTTTTTTGTGTTGATGAAAAAAGCACAATTGCGCCACATGCAATCTTTCAAAGACAAAATTAAAAATGTGAAATGGCTTAACCGTGAGCCTTACCCGCTAGATCTTGCTTTTATAAAAACTGCAGATCAGAATGAATGGATAAAACAGGCAAAATACATTCAGGAAAACCTGTCGGATTCGGATATCGACGGTGCCTTTAACAATTTGCCTACAGCTGTTCAGGATGGAACAATCAGCGACATAAAACGCAAATTAAAAGTTAGAAAAAAACAACTGCAGCGTTATGCAACAGCATATTACAACGAATTACAAAAAACGGTTTTAATTGTTGGAACAGATAAAAAAGACAAATTTGTCATCCAACAAAAAACGAAAAAAAACCTTGAAATCGAAGTATATCGATTAAAAAATGAAGGTGAAGAATTGCTTTACACCAAAAATTTTATTGTTGGAAAAACAAAAAAAATATGGATTTATGGATTAGATGATGACGATGTTTTTGAAGTAAAAGGAACATCAAAATCAAGAATTAACATCCGATTGATCGGAGGACAAAACAACGATATTTATTCGGTTGAAAATGGAAAAAAAATAAAAATCCATGATTTTAAGTCAAAATCTAATACTTATACTTTAGATTCCAAAAGCAAAGTTTTGTTATCAGATGACTATAAAACCAGTTTTTATGATTACGAAAAACCTAAATACAATTCATTTTCAGCGCTTCCAAATATAGGCTTTAATCCTGATGATGGCGTAAAGTTTGGTATTGTAACGGGATATATTGTTAATGATTTCAAACAAAATCCATACACGCAAAGACACATTTTAAAAACCAATTATTTTTTTGCTACCAATGGATATGAACTGATTTACGATGCTCATTTTCCAAAATTATTTGGCAAATGGGATTTGGATTTAGAAAGCCAATTCACGAGTCCAAATTTCACCATTAATTATTTTGGATATGGAAACGAGACGGTAAATAATGATGAAACTTTCGGAATGGATTTCAATCGAGTGCGCATCCGAATGCTGAAAGTTTTGCCATCTATCAAAAAAGTAGGAAAACACGGAAGCGAAATACGGTTTCAAACCAGTTTTGAAAGAATTATGGTTGAAGAAACCAGCAATCGCTTTGTAGACATACCGGGAAATATAAACCCTGCTGTTTTTCAAAACCAACAATTTGCGGGAGCAACAGTAAAATACAGTTTTGAGAATTATGACATTCCATCATTTCCTTCCATGGGAATGGGATTTTCTGTTGCGGGAAGCTGGAAAATGAATTTGGAAGATACCAAAAGAAATTTCCCGACATTAGAAAGCAAACTCAATTTTAATCACAAAATTGATGCTAACGGAAAATTCGTTTTGGCTACAATTTTGAAAGCAAAAATACTATTGAACGACAATTTTGATTTTTATCAAGGCGCTACTTTGGGGGGTGACTATGATTTGAGAGGCTTCAGAAATGAACGCTTTTTAGGAAATCAATCCTTCTATCAGAGCAGTGATTTACGATGGAACTTAGGAAAAATAAAAAGAAGTATTATACCGATGTCTTACGGAATCTTAGCCGGTTTTGACTATGGAAGAGTTTGGCAAAAAGGAGAGGATTCGGATAAATGGCACCAATCCTTTGGTGGCGGATTATGGATCAACGGACTCAATGCACTTACGGCCAGAATCACCTATTTTAAAGCCGCAAATGAGGAAGCCCGAATTGCTTTTGGCTTAGGATTTGGATTTTAGTTTTTTGATACTGACCTCATAAACGTTCCCTCCTATACTTTTAGTTTTTTCATCGGCAATAAAAAGCCTGTCATTATCGATAAAAGAAATAGCTTCTTTTTGGGAAAAATGATTTAATTCGAGTGCCGTTTTTGTTCCATCTAAAAAATTAGTCGTTGTAAAATTCTCAAATAAGAAAATTTTATCATGGGTCAAAACGGCAACTTTAGACGCATCAGGGCTTATGGTAACACTTGTGATTACACAATGATTGTAATTATCACAGGTTTCAAACTCACCCACTAAAACTGCCTGGTGAAAACCAGGTGTATTTGGAATTTTATATACAAATGCAGTACCATCGAATCCCTTACTTCGGTTTTTTGTAACGAGATAGAAATTATTTTTAATCTCAAAAAAACCTTCCACATCGTAGAACATTTGTGTTTTCTTTGGCGGAAAATCTTTTTGCTCCGGATATGCAAATGAGATTTTATAAGCTGGAATGGCACTTTCTGTATTCAATGTTTTTTTGTCTATTTTATAAATGCACAAATCTTTTCTTTCATTGTCATTGTTACCAAAATCACCGATGTAAAGATTTCCTTCTTTGTCTTTTGTAATATCTTCCCAATCTATGTTTTGCGTATCTTCGATTGTAATATTTTTTTCTATTTCACCTTCCGTATTGAGCCCGTAAATGACATTCGAATTACCGCTGTCTTCTAACATCCACAACAAATTATCTTGTGAAGAATAAATAATCCCCGAAACTTCCTTTAACTTTTTAGGTAACGAATAAGTCATTGATAATGAATCTGAATTTTGCTGACAGGCAAATAAAACAAATACGACTAATAGTAAAATACATTTTTTCATACTCAAAGCAGTGTAATGACAGGTTAATTAGGGACTAAAATCCGGTATTGAATAAATTGGTGTTTTTGAAATTTCTGGTTATAAATTCAAAGGCTGCACTCATAACATTTCCCATAGATTTAGCTTTTTTGAAATTTAGATCATTGGTATAACTGTACAATTCTAATTTCAGCTGATTCAAATGTTCATCTGTAGAAATAGTATCAGAACCCATAATTTGTAACAATCTCTTGATCCGGTTCTCGGCGGAATGGATTCTTTTGGCTAAAACTGCACGCTCTTCATCTTTATACTGTTCTATCGAACTGCTTTGAAGTTTTTCTTTAACTAATTTCACCATCGGATAATTCTCCTTGAAAAATTGGGGGCGATAGACTTTAAAATTTCCTTCGAAGCATTGCTGGTCAAAATCAATCGCACGGATTCTATAAACTACCTGATCAAAATCGTGAATGGGAACAATTACATAATTATACGAACGCATATCTCCTAATAATCGAATCATACAACGCTCATTAAACTTAACAAATTCTTTTGCAATTTGCGATTTCTCAGTTTCGGTACAATCAGCCAATAGCGTTTTTATAAACACATCTCCGGCAATCCCCATGATATGTTCTTCAATTAAAGTGTCTTTATATACTAAAAAATTTATTTTATCCGGTGACAGTATGTGTTCCAGTTCTAATCCATAAACACGGGAAGCATCCGCCTTCTTGATATAGAAATGCGTATAATTGTCATTTAAAATGTTTCGGACTTTTATTCGAAATGGTTTCGAATTTCCAAAAGTGCAATAGTCTATCGAATCTACATTCAAAAATTTAATAATTCCAAGATTACCATCGGAATGCAGAAGAGAATAGATTTTCATTAAAGTCAAATCGATTTCTTTACGTTCAAATTCATTATAATATACCCGAATCCATAACGTATCCTGATCGGTTTTATCGTATACATGTACCGAACCAGCAAATCGCAATAAGTCATCATAAAAAATAGGCACCTTAGATATTCGGTCAAATCGCTCCAAATAATCCAAGAGTGAATTGTTTATTGGGTAAGTCGGTTTTTTAAAAAGCATTATTGGCTCACTCATTGGAAATCTATTTAGTGCAAAATTACAACAAATTAGAATTCAAAAACAGCATAATACTGAACTTCTTTACCTCCTCCAAAATGTTGGGTTTTAGCAGCATCCCGGTATTATAAAGTAACTATTTTTACGAACCGGACAATCGCACCTGCCAAAAAACATATTGAATAATTGGATCCGTTTTTAAGCACTAAAACATAACCCTTTAAATTTTAGAACATTATAAAAACAAGGTCTGCTAATTCTAAAACGCAATGTCATTTTTTGTTAAAAAGAGCCCAACCCAGATATATTTAATTTATATTTGACACCCCCTCAATAGATTAAACTAATACCTACTATGATAAATAAGCCTGAGCTGTATTTAAAAGCTGCACAATCGGCAAAGATTGGTGTGTGGAAATTGGATTTGTTAGCCAATCAAATCTATTGGGACTCAGTGTCAAAAGAGATTTTTGAAGTACCTCAAGATTTTATTCCTACCTATGGAAATGGAATTAATACCTATATCGAAGGCGAAAATAAAGCTAGAATAAAATTCTTATTTGAAAAAGCTGTGAATGAAAAAATTTCTTTTGAAGACAAATTTCAAATCACCACTGCGAAAAACAATATCAAACATATAGAATGTATTTGTCAAGTCGAATCAATAGACGGAAAAGCAACTCGATTATTGGGTACTTTTCAGGACATAACAAAAGAGCAAAATTTAATCAACGAACTTCAATTAAACGTTGAAAAACTCTCTTCCATTTTCTCCAGTGCTAATGATGCGATTATTATCATTAATACTTCTAATGGAATCATAACAGATTGCAACTCCAGAACTACATCCCTGACCGGATACAAATATCCTGAATTAAGAGGGGTACACAATTCTGAGTTATTCCCTATAGAATATAGAAAACAAGTCCGAATTTTTCTAGCTTATAATTTAACAAAGGATGATTATGTTGTAAATGAAACCTTTATAAAATGTAAATCAGGGGAGTCAATCGCTGTGGAAATAGCTTCAGGTAAAAAATTTCAGGTCAACCAAATTACTTACCTGGTATGTTTCATACGAGATATCAGTGAGCGAAAAAATATTGAACAAAAACTGAAATTGTTATCTCTTGCAGCTTCAGAAACTACAGACACTATTGTAATTGCGAATCCAAATGGAGAAGCAATATGGGCAAACCAGGCTTATTTAGATCTGACAGGATTAACTATGAATGAAGTGATAGGGCAAAAGCCGGGATATTTATCCAAGGGCCCTGAAACAGATTCACAAGTTACAGCAATAATGCGAGATGCAATTCGGGATAAAGAAAGTATAAAAATCATTATTCTGAATTACAATAAGAAAAAAGAAAAATACTGGTTTGAACTGAATATTACCACCGTTTTTGACAGTCAAAACAATTTTATAAATTTTGTTGGTGTCGGCCGGGATGTTACACTTAGAATCGAAAAGGAGATTGAACTTAAGCACATATTAGAAGTCACCAGTCAGCAAAACAACAAGCTTTATAACTTTGCACATATTGTTTCTCATAATATTCGTTCACACACCAGCAATTTAGCAATGGTTGTAGATGTAATTGAGCATACCGAAAATATTACCGAGAAGCTTTCTTATTTTGAATTATTTAAAGAAGGAATTGAAAAATTATCAGAAACAATTGAATATTTAAATGAAATCATAACGATTCAGCAGAAAACAAATATTGAAAAGACTCAGATTTGTTTAAAGGACGAAATCGAAAAAACAAAAAAGGCATTAAGTCTGGCAATCAAAGAAAGTCAGATAACCATAACTCATACAATCCCCAAAGAACTAACAGTCAATGCAATCCCAGCTTACTTAGATAGTATCTTACTTAATCTATTTACAAATGCCATAAAATACAAATCACCTGAACGTAAGGCTATTTTAGAAATTGGTTATGAAATCAATGAAAACTACACCATAATAACATTCAGGGATAACGGTTTAGGATTAAATTTAAAGAAAAATGGCCACAAGATTTTCGGCATGTATAAAACGTTTCATGGCAACGAAGATGCGAAAGGAATTGGCTTATTTATAACAAAAAACCAACTGGAGGCAATGGATGGAAAAATTGAGGTAGAAAGCAAAGTTGGTTCAGGCTCCATTTTTAAAGTGTATCTAAATGAAAAATAAATTAACGTATATTATTGATGACGATAAGATGTCTGTAAAATTGATGACTATTCTTATGTCTAAAAATAATTTTTGCGAGGATGTTCATCCATTCTATAACGCGCAAACTGCATTAGATAAATTAAAGCAGAATTGCACGGAAACTGACGATTTGCCAGACGCAATTTTACTTGATTTAAATATGCCCATCATGGATGGATGGCAGTTTTTAGATGAATTTATTCTGCTACCTATAAAAAAAGAAATTTCCATTTTCATTATCACTTCTTCAATCGACCCTATTGATATTGAAATGGCAAAACAACACGATACAATAAAAGACTATATTATGAAGCCTATTACTACTGAAAAATTAAATGCGCTCTGCATCTTAATTGGCAAAATAAACTAATTCCCATTTAATAGTAACAAATCCCTACCTTGTTCGTCCTATATAAAAATTAAAAACGAACGCTTTGGAAATTATACTCTCTATTAAAAACCTCTACAAACGTTACGGCACGGTGCAAGCCTTGAAAGACGTTTCATTTGAAATATACAAAGGCAATGTTTATGGGATTCTCGGTCCCAACGGCAGTGGAAAATCGACAACATTAGGGATTGTTTTGAATGTGGTAAATAAAACCTCAGGAGAATACAGCTGGTTTGGCGGTTCAATGCAAACTCACGAAGCCCTAAAAAAAGTGGGAGCCATTATCGAAAGACCTAATTTCTATCCCTACATGACGGCAAAGGAGAATTTAGAATTGGTTTGCAAAATCAAAGCAATTAACTATGCCAAAGTAAATGAAAAGCTGGAATTAGTTGGTCTAATAGACCGTCAAAACAGCAAATTCAGTACGTTTTCTCTTGGAATGAAACAGCGATTAGCAATAGCTTCTGCCCTACTGAATGACCCGGAAATTCTTATTCTTGACGAACCTACCAACGGTTTAGATCCGCAAGGGATTCATCAAATTCGAGATATAATCAAACAAATAGCAGCAAAAGGGACCACTATTTTACTCGCCTCTCATCTCTTGGACGAAGTAGAAAAAGTATGTACACATGCACTGGTTCTAAGAAAAGGCGAAATTTTATATTCCGGTTTAGTTGGTGGTATGTCCTCAAATGACGGATTCTTTGAGGTGCAGGCAGATGACATTGAAAATTTGATATTGGTATTAAAAAAGCATCCTGCTGTCAAAAGTGTTGTGAATGAAGCCGGAAAAGTTTTGGTTTATTTAAAACATGACTGGGATGCAAAAGAGTTGAATCAGTATCTTTTTGAAAAAAACATTGTATTAAGTCATTTGGTTAAACGCAAAAATAGCCTGGAAGAGCAATTTTTAGAATTAACAAATGCTACAAAATCAACTATCAAAAACTAAAATAATGAAACGACTTCTCTCAATAGAATTACAAAAAATATGGAAAAACAAAGCCAGTAGCGTTTTGACTTTTACTTATTTTATTCTGTTAACCTTTATTGCATTAATTGCCTCAATCAAATTTGACCTTGGGATTTTCAAGCTTCATCTTGCCGAAATGGGCATTTTTAACTTCCCGTTCATATGGCATTTCAACACCTACATTGCGGCAATTTTAAAATTATTTTTAGCGATTGTTATCGTATCAATGATGGCTAACGAGTATAGTTACGGTACATTAAAACAAAATTTGATTGACGGAATGAGTAAAAAAGAATTTATTCTTTCTAAATTTCTCACAATCATTTTATTTGCTGGAGTATCAACTGTTTTTGTATTTGTAATGTCATTGCTTCTCGGTTACAGTTTTTCTTCTTATACCGAAATTGGTATTATTTTCTCAGATCTAGAATACGTATTGGCTTATTTCGTAAAACTAGTCGGATTTTTCTCATTCTGTCTATTTTTAGGAATATTAGTTAAACGCTCAGCATTTGCACTTGGATTTCTTTTAGTTTGGAATATTATTGAAGGAATGGCTAAAGGAATTCTAACTTTTAAAATATTCCCGGACAGCAATAATGCATCCTACATTACACAATTTTTTCCATTAGAATCCATGTCTAATTTAATTGTGGAACCATTCACCCGACTATCAATTATCAAATCTATTGGGACACAAATTGGAATGGAAAACAGCAAAGATTATGGTGTACATTTTTCAACGGTTCTAATCGTTTTATGCTGGACTTTCATTTTTACATTCTTATCCTACCGCTTATTAAAAAATAGAGATTTGTAGTATCTTTACGGAGCTATGAAATGTATAAAAACAATCTTATTTTATATCTTCATTTGTTGCTCTACCTTTAGTGCAACAGCGCAAGCTATTTCAGTAAACGACTCCTATACAGCACAACAACTTGTTGAAAATATTTTAGTAAACAGTTCTTGTGCTACTATTTTGAACCCCATTGCGACAGGAGATTTATTTACTGCCGGAAAAAACAGTTACGGTTATTTTAATAATCAAGGGGGTAGTTTTCCTTTTACCGAAGGAGTAGTTTTAAGTACTTGGAGCAGCCAAAATTCAGTAGGCCCCTTTGTAAGAAATCAAGGTGGAGGTGACACTTCGTGGTTGGGTGATTCTGATTTAGAGGCTGAATTAGGCTTTAAAACAATAAATGCTACCATCTTAGAATTCGATTTCACACCGCTAACTAATTTCATAAGTTTTGACTATATATTTGCTTCTAATGAATATCAGGACGATTTTCCATGTCGGTTTTCTGATGGATTTTCATTTTTAATAAAAGAAAAGGGAAGCATAGCCAATTATCAAAATTTAGCGGTAATTCCTGGTACAACAACCCCTGTTTCCTCCCTAAATATCCATCCTTTAATTCCACCATTTGGAGTAGGCGGCGGTTGTCCTCCAAAAAACGAAAACTATTTTGGAGCCTACAGTTCTGCTACCAGTCCTACTAACTATAGTGCCCAAACTGTTGTAATGAATGCCCAAACAAATGTTATCGCCGGAACAACCTATCATATAAAATTAGTAATTGCTGATGATACTTTTCAGTATTATGACTCAGCAGTTTTTCTCAAGGCAGGTAGTTTTTCTCCAAAAATAGATTTGGGACCAGACAGACTATTAACAACCAATAATCCTATTTGTTTTGGCGAAAGCTATATTATTGACACTAAATTACCAGCAAGTTATAGCTACAAATGGTTTAAAGATTCAATTGAAATAATAGGAGAAACAAGTCCATCGCTTATAGTTACGGATACAGGCAATTATAAAGTTGAAATTACTTTGACTCCTGCAACTTGTATGACCACTGACGAAATAAAAGTAGAATATGTTCCAAAAATCATTTTAAATGACACAACACTTTCGCAATGTGATGATAATAGTGATGGAATTAGTGTTTTTGATTTAACCCAAGTTGATGCTTTGGTAAAAAATAATGCTTCAGGTTTAAGCAACATTGTATATTATGAATCTTTAGCGGACGCAAAAGCCCAGATCAATCCAATTGCGAATGCACCAAATTATCAAAACAGGACAGCTAACCAAATTGTCTTTGCCAGTACTACAAATTCTTACGGTTGTGCAAATTATGCAGAAGTACAACTTCAGATCTCCAATAATAGTATGGCTGCTCAAACTCCAATTACAACTTGTGACGGCGATACAGTTCCGGATGGTTTGTATCATTTTGATTTAGATGCACAAGTCACACCACAAGTTCTTAGTGGCCTGCCTGCCGGATTAGTGGTTGAATACTATTTAAATTCCGCCGATGCTATTGCTCAAAAAAATCCTTTACCAACTATTTTTAATAACACTATTGCCAACCAACAAATTATTTATGCCAGAATTGTAAATGGTGCTGATTGCTATGCGATTACCCCTGAAACACTTATAGTGCAAAGCTTTAATCCGCCAAATTTTCAAGAAGAGAGCGCTATTTTATGCAACGGCAGCTCCATTAACCTAGTTGTTAATACTGGTTTTTCTGGATATTTATGGAATACCGGAGCAACAACAAATACAATTACGGTTAACTCTTCTGGTAATTATTCTGTAACGGTTACTAATACTAATGGTTGCACTGCTACTAAAACTTTTGATGTCTCCGCATCTGGAATTGCAACTGTTACCGGAGCAACTATAAATGATTTTGATGGAAACCGAAATTCAGTTTTGATAGCATATACAGGAGTTGGCAATTATGAATTTTCCCTTGATGGTTCATTTTTTCAGGACGCCCCCCTTTTCAACGCAGTAGCTCCAGGAGAGTATTTGGCTTATATCCGAGATAAAAATGGTTGCGGCCTATCCATTCCATTCAAAATTTATGTTCTCGACTATCCTCGTTATTTCACACCAAACGGGGATGGATATAATGATCTTTGGGAAATTAAAAACCTTGAGTTGTTACCAGCATCCACACTATCAATTTTTGATCGCTATGGCAAATTATTAAAAGAAAGCAGTTCAACCGATTCGGGCTGGAATGGAATTCTTAACGGATATTCTTTACCTTCCGATGACTATTGGTTTACCCTAATTCTTGAAGATGGAAGAATAATGAAAGGACATTTTTCATTAAAAAGATAAAGCTTAATTTCCTGTTTTTATAAAATGAAAAAAAAAATACTTTTATTCTTTACTCTTTTTTCTATAAATTGTTTTTCTCAGTTTAGTAAAACCCACTATATCCCACCGCTAACCTGTGCAACAAATTTGGCAAATGATCATTATTTGTATATTTCTACACCAAGTAACACCGATGTTAATTTCAAAATTATAGAAAACGGAGGTGCTACCATAACTGCTGTGGTCAACAATACTTCTCCCTATATTTATGCTATAGGTCAGGGCGAAAATACGCAGTTATTCACTCCAAAAACTAGCATTGGAATCATAACAAATAAAGGATATATAGTTGAAGCCGAAGATTTAATTTACGTAAGCGTCAGGGTTAATGCAGGATTTTCTTCTCAAAACAATTCCTTTAATCATGCTGGAGGGCTTGTGTCAAAAGGCAACAGTGCCCTAGGAAAAGAATTTAGATTAGGTGCGATGCTTAATCCGACTTATGATCCAAATCTTTTAAATTTTGCTTCGATACTATCAACAGAGAACAACACTAAAGTCACTATTTCAAATATTCCAATAGGATCTGTATTATCAAATGGAACTATTATAACTGGACCTATAACTATTACTTTAGGAAAAAATGAAAGTTATGTTTTAGCTTTAGAAAATTACAGCAACACTATTTCTAACAGCTCCAATATGATTGGTGCGTTAGTTGAATCAGATAAACCTGTGGTTGTCAATTCGGGATCCTTTGGAGGAAGTAACAGTACAATTGTAAATGCGGAAGGAAATCCGATTGGGAGAGATCTTGGTTTTGATCAAAATTGTTCCAACAGAAAAAACGGGAAAAGAATATATCTTTGTAAAAGGACTTGGAAGTGATGAATTAGAACGTGTTTTATTGATTGCAAACACAGACCTGACACACATTTTTGTAAATGGTTCTGTCACCGAACTTACGATAACTTTTCAAGAAAGCCCCCATACACTTGGGTCTTTAGACGGGGGATGAATTGAAAATGCAGATACTTCTAATCATTTTAGATATGCAAGTGACAATTAAATACTTTTTTTATATATTTGTTTAATGGAAAAGCGATGGAGGAAAAGCAGAAGTGCTACATACAATATAGCCTATCATTTGATATGGTGTCCAAAATACCGTAG
>NZ_JBLVPS010000011.1:0-140217 GCF_048286515.1 Flavobacterium rhamnosi
AGAACTCCTTCTGACAGTTTCGGCTTCATCTAAATTGAAAATAGCCTTAAAACCTGAATAGTTAAAAGTATCTTCCAATGTCCGCTGGCTAAGTCTTTCATTGTCGAGAATAGCATACAAAAGCAGGTAAAATACTTTTTTACCATGAAGCACTTTTGAATAGTGATCCACTTTAGTGCTAGTGGAGAGATGTGATAAGAGCGCTTCAGGAATAAAACCTAGCAGCTCATTTACGGATACTTTGTGATCTTTAAAATTCGCCATAAATTACTGATTTATAGCAATAAATATACAAAACCTCCATAAAATAAACAAGAAAAATCTTGTTAAAATATATAAATAAAAATGAATTATTTTGAAAATATAAAACAAAAAAAAGTCGGAAGAAAAATCTTCCGACCATGACTACCCATCTGGGAGCTTTTTTTGTAGTTATTAGTACTTGCTTAATTTAGCTTTGTGCATAAAATCTTCCGCTTTCTCTACCATATTATAGCTTCCACAGAAAAAAGGAACGCGTTGATGCAATTCTGTAGGTACAATTTCCATTATACTTCCAAAACCATCAGAGGCTTTACCTCCAGCCTGCTCTACAATAAATGCCATCGGGTTGCATTCATATAACAGACGTAATTTCCCTTTTGGAGCTTTGGAACTTGTCGGATAAATGTAAATTCCACCTTTTATCATGTTTCTATGAATATCCGAAACTAAACTTCCTATATAGCGTGAAGTATAAGGTCTCTCTCCCTCTTCAAGCTGGCAATATTTTATATAATCTTTTACTCCTTGTGGGAAATGAACATAGTTTCCTTCATTAATGGAATAAATACTTCCATCCTTGGAAAACTGCATGTTTGGATGTGATAAGTAAAAGGTCCCAATTGCCGGGTTTAATGTAAATCCATTTACGCCATGACCTGTAGTATAAACCAACATCGTTGATGTACCATAAATCACATAACCGGCTGCAACTTGATTGATACCTGGTTGCAAAAAATCTTCAATTGTAACCGGAGTACCAATTGGGGTAACGCGTCTGTACACTGAAAATATTGTTCCCACGGAAACATTCACATCAATATTAGAAGATCCATCAAGAGGATCCATTAATACCACATACTTATTGTTGTGACTTTTATCACTTCCTTCAACTGTAATAAAATCATCATTCTCCTCAGAAGCGATTCCGCACACAATTTCTCGGTTGATTAAAGTTTGAATAAAAATATCATTGGCATAGACATCCAGTTTTTGCTGATCTTCCCCCTGGATATTTTGTTCTCCAGCGGCACCAATTATATCTACTAATCCAGCTTTATTCACTTTGTAGTTAACCACTTTTGCAGCTAAACGGATGGAATTGATAATCCGGGATAATTCGCCTGACGAATATTGAAAAGCGTTTTGGTTTTCGATGATAAATTCACCTAGTGTTCTGTTGCGTTCTTCCATTAAGAAATCGTTGTAGTTAGTTTGAAGTCACAAATATCGGATTTTTTGTGAAAATGAATTGAATAATATTTACTTAGTTTACCAGTATTGTATATTTGCTAATAAAATAGTTGAATAATGAATGGAAAATGCTTTATTTTGAGCAATTCAACCATTTAAAATAAGAATCCATGAATATTAGAAAAGGAAATCGGGAAGACATGCCAGCAGTTCTAGGACTTATTCAAGAATTGGCGGACTTCGAAAAAGAACCTGACGCAGTCCTTATAACTGTGGATGATTTAGTGCGTGATGGTTTTGGCACAACTCCTTTATTTCATGTTTTTGTTGCCGAAGTAGATTCAGAAATTGTGGGTATTGCGTTGTATTATTATCGCTATTCTACTTGGAAAGGAAAAATAATCCATCTGGAAGATTTAGTGGTAAAGGACAAGATGAGAGGTACAGGATTGGGCTATGCTTTGTATTCTGAAATCATCAAACAAGGCAAGAGAGACAATGTCAGAAGAATTGACTGGCATGTTCTTGACTGGAACACTCCTGCTATCGAATTTTATGAAAAATCGGGTGCAAAGGTACTAAGAGATTGGTATGTAGCACAAATGGACGAAGCGGGAATTAACAATTTTGTAGATAATAGATTAAAATAGAATTACAAATTTTTTTGTTTAAAAAATTATGAGAGTATTCAAATTTGGTGGTGCTTCTGTAAAAGATGCAGCAGGAATTAAAAACGTATATGACGTTTTACAAAAAGTAGGTTATGAGGATGTATTATTGGTCGTTTCTGCAATGGGAAAAACCACGAATGCTCTAGAATTAGTAATAAAAAACTATTTCGACAAGTCAGCTGAATTAAATTCATCTGTTCAAGAAGTAAAAAAATACCACAATCAGATTCTGATGGATTTGTTTGAAGAAGAAAAGAACGAAGTTTTTGCTGCTGTAAACGCTCAATTTTCCGACTTAGAATATTTTTTAGCTCATAATAAATCTCCAAATTATAATTTCGTTTACGATCAAATCGTAAGTTATGGAGAATTAATTTCCACTACTATTCTGAGCCATTTCATGAGCTTTATGGGAATAAGAACGCAGTGGTTAGATGTCCGAAATTTCATAAAAACAGATGCAAATTATAGAGATGCAGAAGTAGATTGGGAATTGACACAAAAGAATATCGCCAAAAATGTAAAAAGAAAAATTTTAAATATTACGCAAGGATTCTTAGGTTCCGACGAAAACAATTTCACCACCACTTTAGGCCGTGAAGGCTCTGATTATACTGCGGCTATTTTTGCATATTGCTTAAATGCGGAAAGTGTAACCATCTGGAAAGACGTTCCTGGAGTTATGAACGCTGACCCTAGATATTTTGAAAACGCAAGTTTGCTAAACCAAATTTCGTACCGCGAAGCAATTGAGTTAGCCTTCTACGGAGCAACTGTTATTCACCCAAAAACCCTACAACCATTACAAAAAAAAGAAATTCCTTTGTTTGTAAAATCGTTTATTAATCCTCTTTTACCAGGAACACGTGTTGCCAAAGGCGCAGATTTAGAGCCTTATTTACCTTGCTTTATTGTCAAAAGAAACCAACTCTTGATTTCGCTTTCGTCAATAGATTTTTCTTTCATAATGGAAGAAAATATCAGTGAAATCTTTGCTTTGTTTCACCAATTTAAAATAAAAGTAAATCTGATTCAAAATTCAGCCATTAGTTTCTCGGTGTGTGTGGAGGACAAATTTGAAAATTTCAAAGCTTTGAACGCTATCCTTTCGAAAAAATTTAAAGTTGAATTTGACGAAAATGTTACTTTATATACCATTAGACATTTCAATGATAAAGCGGCACAAACTGTAGAAGAAAATAAAGTTGTTTTATTAAAACAAGTAAGCCGCGAGACGATGCAGGTCATAACGAAAGAAAGTTAAAAATTCTTTTTATCGTTAAATTTTGAGTTGTACCTATTGTTTTACAGAATACACTACTTTTGATGCATAGACGTTTATACCATCTATGTTGAAAAAAGTAGTGTTTTTGTTTCTAACGATGTGTTTTTCCGGACTACATGCCCAGGAAACTAATCCGCTATACAAAACCAAAAAAGAACCCGCTACGCGCGACACTCTCTATCTTGAAAATCAAAGTATAAATTCCAGCTTTTTTGAAGTGCTTGACACCAATGACAAACCTATTGACATTGCTTCTTATAAAGTAGATTTCCAAAAAGCTATTTTAATCTTCAATGAAAATTTCACTCAACAGTCCGATTCCATAACGATTAATTATCTCAAACTTCCTGAAATTCTAACCAAAGAGTATCGCATTTACGACTCGAGCCGAGTGGTCAGTAACGAAGCCGCTTTAGGGAATTTATATAAAATAGAGGCGGATATTGCTAAGAAAAACCTCCCATTTGACGGACTAAACACTTCTGGAAGCATCACACGTGGAGTTACTATTGGCAACAATCAAAATACCGTTTTAAACTCTAATCTAGATTTGCAAATTACAGGAAGACTATCTGAAAAAGTAAACCTTCGGGCTTCATTACAAGATAGTAATATTCCACTGCAAGATGGAGGCTATTCGCAGAAGTTAGATCAATTTGACAATGTTTTTATGGAACTTTTTAGTGATAAATGGAACATTAGAGCCGGGGATATCTTTCTTGAAAATAAAAAAACGCAGTTCCTCAATTTCAACAAAAAAGTACAGGGACTCGCTACCAATTTCGATTTTGAAACTGAAGATAGTAAAACCAATATTTTCGCATCGGCAGCTCTAGTCAAAGGGCAATATGCTAGAAGTAATTTTATAGGCCAGGAAAGCAATCAGGGTCCCTATAAATTAAAAGGTCAAAATGGCGAATTATATGTTCTAGTTATTTCAGGTTCAGAACGGGTTTATATAAATGGAGTTTTATTAAAGCGAGGAGAAAATAATGACTACACCATCGATTACAATGCCGGCGAAATCTTGTTTACCCCACTTTTCACTATTACTTCTGAAATGCGTATTACTATAGAATACCAATATTCAGATCGAAATTATTCTCGATTTGTTACTTATGCCGGGGGATCACATGAAAATAAAAAATGGAATTTCGGCGGTTATTTATACTCCGAAAGTGATTTAAAAGGCCAGCCTCTACAACAAAACCTTTCTCCAGAACAAGCTCAAATTTTAGTGCATGCTGGCGACAATACCGACTTAATGACGGCTCCTTCAGCTTACGCAGATTCCTATTCAGATAACAAAGTATTGTATCGAAAAACTACTATTAATTCGATAGAAATTTTTCAATATTCAAATAATCCGGAGGAGGAACTCTTTAATGTTCGATTTAGTTTAGTGGGAACGAATATCGGAAATTATATTTTGAAAAACTCGGCGGCTATTGGTCGAATTTACGAATATGTTGAACCCATAAATGCAATTCCTCAGGGGAATTATAATCCTATCATACAATTAATCTCGCCCACAAAAATTCAAGTAGCAACATTCTTAGGAAAATATAAACCAACAGAAAAAACATTTTTTGACTACGAAATAGGAATCAGCAATAATGATCGAAATCTTTTCTCTTCAATAGACGATTCTGACAATCGTGGTTTGGCTGCAAAAATAAATGCAAAACAGCGCTTATTTTCGAAAAAATGGAATGTTGATGCCTTTGCCAGTTACCAATTTGTTCAGAAAAATTTTCACTCAGTTGAACGTCTTTACAGCATTGAATTTGATCGAGACTGGAATTTAGGAACCGCAGTCATCGGAAATCAAAGCTTATTGGTCTCAGGACTACATTTCGACTTAATTCCAAGTGTGAATCCGCAAAATAAAGGACTCCTAAACTATCAATTTGAAAAACTGGATTTCTCAGAAAGTTTTTCCGGAAGCAGACATAGTCTAGACTCAGAGTTCCATCTGAAAAATTGGATCATTCAAAATCAGGGGAGTTTCTTAAAAAGTGATGGAACCGAATCCTCTTCTAAATTTTACAGGAATCAAACACAGACCCGCTATCATTTTGGTAAGAACTGGATTGGCACGAGCCTCAAATTAGAAGACAATCAGGAAAAAATAAAAACTACCAATCAATTTTCGGCTTTGAGCCAAAAATTTACAGAATATAGTCTTTTTACTGGTCGTGGAGACAGTACTAAAGTTTTTGTCGAATTAGGATATTTGAGACGAAAAAATGACAGCCTACAAAATGGATTGATCCAACGTGTAAATGCATCTCAAACGTATTTTCTAAAATCAAGACTAATACAATCAAAGAAAAGTGATTTAACTGCTTATATAAACTACAGAGTACTTGATTTCGCGGATGCAACTAAGAAAAAAGAATCTTCATTAAATTCCAGAATAGTCTATTCAGACCGTTTTTTTAATCAATTGATTCAAAGCACGACTGTTTATGAAACCAATTCAGGAAGTATTCCGCAACAGGAATTCACCTATCTTGAAGTTCCGGCAGGGCAAGGCATCTATACCTGGAATGATTACAATGCCAATGGAATTCAGGAAATACAGGAGTTTGAAGTTGCACCATTTATTGACCAGGCTAAATATATTCGAATATTTTTACCTAACCGAATTTATGTAAAAACACATCAAAATAAGTTTTCACAAGCGGTAACCTTAAATCCAAATCAATGGCAAAATGAACTTGGAATAAAAAAACTGCTGTCTTATTTTTATAATCAGACTTCTTTTATTATAGATAGAAAAATAAAAAATGAAGGCGATAATTTTGAATTAAATCCTTTTAAATCTGACAGAACGAATGTGTTAGGATTGAATTCCAGTTTCAGAAATAGTTTGTTCTATAACCGAGGAAAACAAAACCATTCTATTACGTATTCCTATTTGCAAAACAAAACAAAAAACTTGTTATCCATTGGGTATCAGGAATCCGATAACGATTCTCATCAGTTGCAGTACGTCCATTTACACAAGAAAAGTTGGCTGTTTGGTTTTTTTGCCAAAACAATAAAGACAACTATAAAATCTGAGAATTATCCCGAAAAAAACTACCGTATTGATGGCTATTCATTAATTCCAAAAATCAGCTACCTGTTTTCAAAAAACACTAGTTGGGATTTATTTTATGAATTACAAAATAAGGAAAATAAAATTGGAAATTCCGAAAGCCTCCTTCAAAATCGATTAGGAACTTCCTTTTCTTATGCGGGTGAGAAAAAAATAACCCTCAATGGAGAAGTTTCTTTTTACCAAAATAAATTCACAGGAAATGAATTCTCTTCTATAGGATTTCAAATGCTCGAAGGTTTACAGACAGGCCAAAACATGACCTGGAGATTGCTATTGCAAAAAAACATAACCCAATTTTTGGATATAAACTTAAATTATCAAGGCAGAAAAAGTGAATCCAGCCAAACTATTCATACAGGAAATATACAATTAAGGGCTTATTTTTAATTTAGTATTTAAAACTATTTTACGACATTTCGTTTTTTTAGAAAAAGACAAAAACAGGAATAGAAATATAAATCTGCCAGAATAAATTAATAGTTTGGTAATGCCTTAGAAATATGAAAAACCACATCATTGAGTAACTTTCAAATTTAAATAACGAATATATACATCGCCAAATGGATTTGAATGCTAACAATAAGACTATTTTAATTGCTCCTTTGAATTGGGGTCTAGGACACGCTACCCGCTGCATTCCGATTATTAAGGCTTTGCAAGAGAATGATTATTCACCTATAATCGCTTCAGATGGTATTGCATTGGAATTACTGAGAAAAGAATTCCCTTACTTAAGAACACTGGAACTACCGTCATACGAAATAGAATATCCACAAAACGGCAAAAATTTTAAATGGAAATTATTGAAGAATTGCCCAAAAATGATTGAAGCCGTTTGGAATGAGAAAAAGTTAGTAAAGAAATGGATTAAGAAATATTCCATTGACGGTTTAATATCTGATAACAGGCTTGGGGTCTTTAGTCAAAAAGTACCTTCAGTATTCATTACACATCAATTGAATGTAATGACTGGCAATACGACATGGATTACCAGTAAACTCCACCAGCATATTATAAAAAAATACAAAGAATGTTGGATTCCAGATTTAGAGGAAACTCCAAATTTGACCGGTAAATTAGGACATATGAAAAAAGCCGATTTTGTAACAAGATATATTGGACCGTTAAGCCGGATGCAAAAACGTGACATTCCAAAACAATATGATTTGATGATTATTTTATCTGGACCAGAACCTCAGCGAGGCTTATTAGAAGATAAATTAAAGATTGAAATATTGAAATATCATGGGATGGTGGTTTTCATAAAAGGGGTCATAGAAAAAGACCAGATCAAGGAGCAAATTAATAATGTGACGTACTATAATTTCATGAATACGCGCCAACTTGAACAAACTTTTAACGCAAGTGATAAAGTTTTGTGCAGATCCGGATATACTACCATCATGGACCTGGCAAAACTGAACAAGAAGGCATTTTTCATTCCTACTCCCGGTCAATATGAACAGGAATATCTGGCAAAAAAATTAAAAAAAGAAGGATTGGTTCCTTATGCTGAACAAAACGATTTCAGAATAGAAAACCTTGTAGAAATTGACTTGTACAAAGGTCTGCCACGATTAGATACGGCATTAGATTGGAAAACATTGTTTCAGGTTTTTGAAAACAATTAATAATTATCCTTAGGCAAGTTCCTTGTAATCTTTTACAATCAAAAAGCACCCTGATTACCTTACTTTCAAAGTATGTAATCAGGGTGCTTCTCTATAAAATCCACAATTAGTTGCAAATTATTTTTATCCAAATTAATTATCTTATTTCTTATCGCCAAATTTTTCGTGTTTGATAATTTTGGCATTAATCATAAAATATACATACTCTGCTATATTTGTACAATGCTCAGAAACACGTTCTAAATGTTTTAAAACAATAACAAGGTTTGTTCCTGAAACCACCGTCTTAGAATTAGACTTCATTTCGTCGATGATATGATGTATTGCACCATCGCATTCGTTTTTTATGGTATTGTTCAAAATAAAGATCTCACCAATAGTATTTTCATTACGAGTCAAAAAACATTCATTCGTTTTTATGGTAATAACCTCAACTTGTCTGGCTATATCCGCAATATTAAATTTTACAATTAAGTCATGTTTATCTTTTATATTCTTAGCCTTCTTTATGACACTAATCGCCAAATCGCCAATTCTTTCTATCTCATTGCTAATTTGCATTGCTGACATAATAAAACGCAAATCAGAAGCGACCGGCTGTTGCAAAGCAAAAATACTTTGACAAATTTCATCGATTTTCACATCTAGTTTATCAATCTTATTTTCTGTTTTCCTTACTTCTTTACCTTCAGCAACGGGTTCGGACAGTAAAGCGTTTACGGATTCACTCACTTGAATTTCCGCAAGCTTCCCTATTTTTTCAATTACATTTTTTAGTTTTTCTAATTCTATTTCAAAGTGTGATGCCATGTTTTTATATTTAAAAATTTAAAAGATTAAAAAATCAAAATACACTTTTTAGTCTATTTCCGTTTTTATACCTTTTATCCGAATCTTCCTGTGATATAATCTTCAGTCTGTTTTTGTTCTGGTTTGGTAAATATAGCATTAGTTTTACCCATTTCAATCAATTCACCCATATAAAAAAACCCTGTATAATCACTTGTTCTCGCAGCTTGCTGCATGTTATGGGTAACAATTATTATTGTGTACTGCTCTTTCAACTCATGAACTAATTCTTCAATTTTTGAAGTAGAAATAGGGTCCAATGCACTCGCAGGTTCATCCATAAGAATAATGTCCGGGCTTACGGCCAATGTTCTAGCGATGCACAAACGCTGTTGTTGTCCTCCTGAAAGCCCAAGTGCCGAATCATCCAAACGATCTTTCAATTCCTCCCAAATTGCGGCCTGACGTAATGAAGTTTCAACAATTTCGTTTAACTGTGCTTTGTCTTTTATCCCATTAATTTTCGGGCCGTAGGCAATATTTTCATAAATAGATTTTGGAAAAGGATTTGACTTTTGAAAAACCATTCCAATTTTTTTTCTAATATTTACTACATCTACGTCTTTATTGTAAATATCCACACCTTCAACAAGCATACTGCCCGTAATTTTCACACTCGGAATAAGGTCATTCATCCTATTGATACATCTTAAAAAAGTAGATTTACCACAACCCGAAGGTCCTATTAATGCCGTCACTTTATTCGCCGGAATTTGCATTGAAATTTCCTTTAAGGCCTTTTTATCGCCATAATATAACGATAAATCCTTAACCTCTATTTTTACATCTCTCATTTTTTCTTTATTAATTCTAATATAATTTGCTGTTATCTTTGAACCTATTTCGCTCTTCTTCTAATTCTTGATCTGATAATTACTGCCACCAGATTTAATGATAAAGTAAGAATTAACAAAACTAATGTAGTTGCGAACTGGATTGGCATTGTTTTCTCTACATCCGAAGATTGTGTGGACATAATATAAACATGGTATCCTAGATTCATAAACTGATCGCTCAAAGACTCCGGAAGGGTGGCTAAATAATAAGCCGCTCCTGTAAATAAAATAGGTGCTACCTCTCCCGCACCTCTGCTTACAGCAAGAATAGTTCCTGTCATAATTCCAGAAATAGAACCTGGAAAAACTATTTTTTTAATGGTTTGCCATTTTGTAGCTCCCAAAGCCAAACTGGCCTCCCTTAGTTCTCTCGGGATTGTTTTTAACGCTTCTTCCACAGAAACGATAATCACTGGAAGAGTAAGCAAAGCCATAGTCAAACTTGCCCAAAGAATATTTGGCTGTCCCCAATGTAATTCCCCATCATTGAAAGCGGAATCCATTCCTGTTCCAACAAATTGGATGAAAAATCCAAGTCCGAAAAGACCAAAAATAATAGAAGGTACAACTGCTAATGTTCTAATTGAAAATCGTACTGCTGCAGCAAATTTCGAATCTTCTTTGGCATACTCCGTTAAATAAATGGCCGTTATAGTTCCGAAAGGCACTGCCGCTATCGACATGACAATAACTAATATAAAAGTCCCTATCAGAGCAGGAAAAATACCTCCTTTGGTCATACCATCGGTTGGAAAAGAACTTATAAATTCCCATGAAAATTTTTCACGCCCTTGGTAAATAATAATACCTAAAATTACAAACAAGATGGCAATAATTATAAAAACTGCGATTTGTGTCAATCCGACAACTGCGCTTTCTTTTATATCTCCACCCTTTTTTTTAGTCTTAAAAAATGGATTTTCTGATACACTTATAGCTTTTTCCATGTTTACTTACCTTGGAATTTTTTAATTAATTTTCCTTTGACATAAAATTCTGCCACCGCATTTAATATAAATGAAAAAATGAAAAGCAAAGATCCAATAAAAAATAACACACTGTAGTGAGTTTCCCCAAAAACAGTCTCCGCCATTTCTGACCCAATCGTTGCCGCAAAAGTTCGCACACTTTCAAAAGGATTTGCAGACAAAAGCGCTGCATTCCCTGTTGCCATTAATGCAATCATTGTTTCGCCAAAGACTCTACCTATGCCTAACAATATAGCGGCAAAAATACCGGGAGTTGCAGCGGGAAGAATGACAAAAAATGCAGTCTGTGCCTTACTTGCTCCCAGTGCTAAACTGGCCTCGGTAAACGTTTTAGGAACTGCCGACAAAGCATCTTCTGAAATGGTGTAAATAATTGGAATAGCTGCCAATGCCATAGCAACTCCTCCTATAAAAGCATTCAAACGCGAATCATATCCAAAAATATCCTGAAAAAAAGTAGCCAAAACCATCATAGCAAAAAAACCGATTACAACTGATGGAAATGCCGCTAACATTTCGATAATAGGCTTTATGATTTCTTTTCTTCGATTAGAAGCAAAACAAGAAGTGTAAACCGCAGCTAATATTGCTAAAGGACCTGCAATCAACATGGCAATTATAGTAACTTTTAAAGTCCCGATAAGTAATGCTATCAAACCAAAACGTGGATTATCGGAAACCGGAACCCATTCTGTTGAGAAAAAAGTGCTCCAAGTTTTATCAGCGCCCTCCTTATTCTCTGTGATTTTTTCGTCAATAACAACTTCCTGATCCGTTGTTTTTTCAGGATTCAAATCTTCGACTGGAGCTCCATAGGTTTCAGGCTCTAGGTCTTCTGTAGGGGCTCCGTATGTCTCTGGCTGAATTACTTCTGTTGAAGTTTCCGCTCCGTCATAGGTTTCTACTTTTACATCTGAAGTTGTTTGTATTTCGGTCTTCACTTTGTCTTTTTTACCAAAACTAAATAATGGCAGTGATTCTTTGAAAACAAAAATAAATATCAAAAAGATAATAGCTATCGACAAGAAAGCTACTAAAGAAATGACTTTCTCAGCTAGGAACTCTGAAAACCTGAATTGTTTTTTTAAACTCTCTTTGGTGAAAGTTTGTTTACTTGGAAGTGGAGAATTCATTTAATTAATTTAAGAATTCATAAATTTTTAAAAAAAAATATCCCTCCATAATTAAAGAGAGGGATATTTTTATGCTTTTTTATTTTACAGGAAAATAACCTACTTCTGTAATCATTTTTTGTCCTTCTGGTCCCAAAACCCAGTCAATAAAAGCTTTAGTCTCACCTGTTGGCTTAGATTTCAAATACATATACAAGTATCTTGAAATAGGATATGTTTTGTTTTTTATTGTTGCTGCGGTCGGCAAAACACCTTTACTTTTAGCATCTTTCTTCACTTTACAATCTTTCACACCTTCAGCATAAGCCGCACCACCATAACCAATGCTATATTTATCTTTTTTCACTGCATTTACAATAGCAGCTGTTCCTGGCAACGTTTGACACGTTGGAGAAAAATCACCTTTCACTACATGCTCTTTAAAGAATTCAAAAGTACCTGAACTACTTTCTCTACCATACAATTGAATTTTCGCATCAGCTCCGCCGACTTGCTTCCAGTTGGTTATTTTTCCAGAGAAAATAGCACCTAACTGTTGTATTGTCAATTCTGAAACTGAATTTCCTTTGTTCAAGAAGACAGACAAACCATCTTTTGCACATGCAATCTCAACACCACTTTTTTTGTATTTCGCTTTTATTTTTTCTAATTCAGACGGCTTTATAGGACGACTTGAATTTGCGATATCAGTAGAACCATTGATTAATGCCGCAAGACCAACTCCTGATCCTCCACCAGTCACTTGAATAGTTGTTCCCGGGTGTTTTTTCATATAAGCTTCAGCCCATTGCTGTGACAAAATCACCATCGTGTCTGAACCTTTGATTGTTATTTTACTCAAAGAAGTAAATGAATATCCAATAGCCATTACGACTAACAAAATTGCTGCTATTTTTAATTTACTTTTATTCATTTTAAAGTTTATTTAAATTTTCGACAAAAATACATATCCTATATTAACTGTATGTTAAGCTAGTATTATTCAATCTTTATTATTTGAACGTTTTTTTCCTAATTAAAAGTTGAACTGCGCTTGTAATCTCAATAAATTTCCACGCTGTCTATTATTTGGAAGCGCGCTGTCTTCAAATGTTCTATCAGCAATTACCCATTCTGCTACTAATTCAAATGCTTTGATTGGCTGCCATTCTATTCCTAATTCGTAGTCTCTTACCACGTAACTTCTGGCATCTTTCTCAAATTTCTTTCCACCGTCATAATATTGGAATTTGGCAAAAGGATAAATATATTGATGTTTAGGTAAATCCCATTTGTAATTTAAAGTTATATAACCGCCCTCTAAATCGGAAGACTCTACAGTATTAGTCATTTTATCATAGCGAGGTCCTTTTCCAATATTATATTCCGCTTGAACTCCAAAAGGTTTAGGGTAAAGTATAAAAGAGGCTGCGATGCGCTGGTCCACTGTATATAGTTTATCTGATGTAGTCACCCCTGAAGAAAGTTCATTAGTAAAAGCCCATTTTCCAGTATAAGCTTGCAAACCTGGCTCTATAATTTGACCTCCAACCTCAAAAGGGTAACTTACTCTTGTCACCACATGTAAGTTTCTATTTGCTTCAGACTTGTTGGCTGTTTGACCATTATAGGCCCCAAATGCAAATACTCCATAATCTCCAGAACCTTTATATCCATCTTTTACCAGCATTGCAAAACGATCTCTGATTTTACTTGGAGCCCAGTAAAAAAACACTCCTAAATCTCTCTCGTTAGCCACAGCACTATTCAACCCATCATTACGATCTAATGTCAAACGGTTTTGACTGGATTGTAGGTTTTCAAATCCAAAAGGCACTTTGCTTTGTCCAATTCTCAAACGAAACTCTTTCTTGGCATCGAATGATAAATCAAAATATGCATCTCTAATTTGAGCGAAATTATTCACACCGGATGTCGGAGAACTTGCAAAGTCCGGCTGTATGTAGAAATATACGTTGGGATGAATTTGTCCCGAAAATACGATACGTGCTCGTCTTATAAAAAGACCATTATTCGATTTTGCATCAACATCTGTTGAAGTTGTACCCCATGATTTGTCACATTGATCGCAGGAAACTTTATCATTAGAAGAAAGCAACCCATTATAGCGTACCTGTACATAACCTCTAATTCCTATATTATCGTACCAATGTTCTTTCTTAACCTTCGTTTTTTCTTCTGCTACCTTTACTTTATTTATAGAGTCCAAAACACGAACTACTTCTTTTGTTACTTCATCTTTCTTTATATCTTGCGCATTGACAACACTTGATAGAACAAAAAAACCTGCAAATAAAATTTTTTTCATCTTTGTTATATGATTTATTTTTTTGCAAAGGTGAAGCTGTTATGTTAAGTTAATGTTAACATAGTGTTATGTTGATAATAAATTATCGTTTCGTAAAGATTAACTACCTAGTTTCGTAAGATTTTTTTTAAAATTTATTAAATTAATTATAAGATTTAAACTTTTGATATAAAGCAGTTTAACTTGCCTTTTGTTCCAATTCCGGCTTTTTCAATCTGGCCTTTTCAATTGTAAAGGAAAATTCAGATCCAATACCAAACTCACTCTCTACATATATTTTTTCTTTATGTGCTTCTATGATATGTTTTACAATTGCCAATCCTAAACCTGACCCTCCTTCTGAACGCGAACCACTTTTATTTACCCTATAAAAACGCTCAAAAAGCCTTGGGATATTTTGTTTCTCTATTCCTTCACCGTTATCTGTTATTCGAACTAAAACCTTTTTCTTCGTCAAATTAACTATAGCAACTTCTGTAAGTCCGGCTTCTTTTCCATATTTTATGGAGTTTACAATTAAATTCTCTACAACCTGCTGTACCTTATCTTTATCTCCACGCACTAGAATAGGTTGTATCCTATCATTTTCAAAAGCCAATGTTATTTTCTTTTTATCCGCTTTCATTTCCAATAAATCGAAAACGTTTTGAATAACTTCCACAATGTCAAAATCAGAAATCTCCAGATTCAAATCACCAGATTCTAATTTTGTGATCATATCTAAATCTTCAACAATGTAGATTAATCGTTCCACGCCTTTTTCGGCACGTTTTAAATATTTTTTCCGAACTGCTTTATCATCCATCGCTCCATCAATGAGAGTAGACAAATAACCTTGTACTGTAAATAAAGGTGTTTTAAGTTCATGGGAGACATTGCCAAGAAATTCTCTTCGATATTCTTCTCTAACCTGCAACATTTCTATTTCCAATTTTTTATCCGTGGCAAATTTCTTAACCTCCCGAGTCAGCGTTTCCATATCAGTCGTAATGGGCTGATTTATAAATGAACTGGATTCCAGCAAGGAGACATCATCGTATATTTTTTTGACACGTCTGTAAATAAACCTTTCAACACGGTATTGTAAAACCACAAAAGAAAACAAATAAATGATGACAAGAGAAACGATTCCAAACAACAGTAAGTTATTAACTTTAGATCCAAAGAATAGCAACACCATTAATAGGACGAATCCAGTAGCAAAAAGACTAATGAACAAAGCAGATTTTATGGCAAATTTATAGGTTTTCTTAAAATTTATTTTCATCACATTTATGCCTCACTTTTGCAGAAATTCGTATTCTTGTAAAAAAGTATATTTAGTTATACTTCAAATTTATAACCTACTCCTTTAATCGTTTTGAAAAAATCTTCTCCAATTTTTTCACGTAATTTCCTAATATGAACATCAATTGTTCTTCCGCCAACTACAACTTCATTTCCCCAAACTTTATCCAGAATCTCATCGCGTTTGAACACTTTTCCCGGTTTTGAAGCCAACAAATAAAATAATTCAAACTCTTTTCGAGGCAAAGCTATTTCAACACCGTCTTTTCTTATTTTATACTCTTCCCGATTGATCTCAATTCCTCCTACATTAAGTGTTTCACTATTTTGTTCCTGCTCTTTCAAGCGTCGCAATAATGCTTTCACTTTACTAACCAATAATTTTGGCTTAATTGGTTTTGTAATATAATCATCCGCACCAGCATCAAAACCGGCTACTTGGGAATAATCTTCGCTTCTTGCTGTCAAGAAGGTAATAATCACATTATTTAATTCAGGAATTTTTCTAATATTTTCACAAGCTTCCATTCCATCCATTTCTGGCATCATTACATCCATGATAATAAGGTCAGGCAATTCCTTTTTTGCTTTTGCTATTGCTTCTTTTCCGTTTGCAGCTGTAAATATCTGATATCCCTCCTGAGTAAGATTATACCCTACAATTTCTAAAATATCTGGTTCATCATCAACTAGTAAAATCTTTGTATTTCTTTTTTTCATAAATAGAAAAATTATTTAATTTAATTGAATTCACACCTGACAATACTCAGTGATTTTCAATTCCGATTGTAAATATAACAATAAAAGAATCGTTTAAAAATCACATTCACCGTAATTTAATATGTTAACGATTTATTAATATTCACGAAACTAAATGGTAATGATCAAGTAACTTTTACTTTACAAATCGGACTTTACTTTGCATAAAAATTAAACACACAAAAAATGAAATTTAGAATATTGTTTATAGCGTTGTTAATAACAGCTATTTCTTTTTCACAGAATAAAGGTACGATTTCTGGAATCTTAACAGACAAAGACTCAAACAATCAATCATTGCCATTTGCAAATGTACTTATTAAAGGAACAAGTATAGGGACTAATACTGACATTGATGGTAAATACGTTTTAGCAGTACTACCCGGAAACTACACGCTTCAATTTAGCTTTGTTGGTTATGAATCTGTAGAAATCCCTGTAACTGTAACTGCAAATGAAACTGTAAATTTAAATCAAGCAATTGGCTCAGGAAGTTACAAACTCGAAGATGTTGTTATAAAAAACACCGCAAGTAGAGAAAAAGAAACAGCATTACTGCTAGACCAAAAACAAGCTGTGGTAATCAAACAAAGTATTGGGGCTCAGGAAATGGCCCGTAAAGGAGTCAGCGACGTTGAAGAAGGTTTGACAAAAATAACCGGAATTACCAAAGTAGACGGTAGAGGATTATTTATTAGAGGACTAGAGGACCGATACAATAATCTATTGATAAATGATTTACAATCTCCCTCAAACAGCCCTTTCAAAAAAATCATCCCTTTGGATTTATTCCCAACGGATGTAGTGGGCGCTTTGAATATTTATAAAACTTTCAACCCTAACATTTCAGGAGATTTTGCTGGAGCAACAGTTAATATTGAAACACCTCAACCAAAAAACATCACTAAATTAAATATTGGTTTTGGTTACACTACAAACAATAATCTAGAGAAATTTCTACTGTCAAGCGATGCTAATTCCACAAACGGAGCTTTAGGGCTTATAGGTAAGGATAGAGAACTGCCAAGTGTTTTTGGATCTGTTCCAGGAGGAAAAAAACTGTCTCCATCTGAATATGAAAATGCATACGGTAAAAATTCTTTTGATGTTGACCAGACAAAAAGCCCTCTGAATTCCAGTATTGGATTTTTACATGCTCAAAAATTTAATTTGGAGAATGAAAGAAACATCAGCTACATCATGTCTTTCAATTTTGACAACAAATACTCTTTTAGAGAAGGTGTTGACAGAACTTTCAATCTTGGACAAGGGAATTACGACAACAATCTTTACAATACACAATACAGCTATCAAACGACTTTTTCCGGATTAGCAGGATTGAAATATAAAACAAAACGATTGAATGTAAACTTAAATACATTTTTAATTAAAGCTACTGAAAGTAAAATTCAAGACCAATTAGGATACACCAATAGCTTAGCGAATCAAACCAATAATCTTATTAGGTTAAACCAATATGAAGAATCAAACTATTGGAACACCCAATTATTCGGTGACTATAAATTGACTGAAGATGGAAAACATACTGTTAAAGCTGGAGGTTCTTACGTAAAAACATCTTTTCAACAGCCAGACAGAAAATTCATCACAGGCGCTAAAGTAAATGACGACGAAATAAATATGTCCTATGGTGGTAATAATTTGAATCGTCAGTATCTTGATGTAAAAGGAAATTTTTATTATTCTTCTTTTTTAGAATACAATTTGAAATTTGGAAACAAAGAAGAATTGAATAAATTATCAATAGGATACAACAGTTTTCTTAATGACATGCAATCCAGCTACCGTTTCTTTTCCGGAAGAAAAAATATTGAAAAAAACTATACGGCTAACTTAAACACTATAAGCGAGAACATCAATAACGATGTCAATAACGGAATTGTTTACGTACAAGAAGAATCGAATGGCGATTACAAAGTGAAATTAAATCAGTTCGTAAATGCCGGATATTTCAATTTATTCTTGAATCTTGGAGAAAAATGGGATGTGAATACAGGAATTAGAGCAGAAAGTTCTATTCGTGAAATAAAATACAGAGAACAAGGTGATCCTTTTGGAAGTGCTTACCGCAAAAAATCTGATGATAAAATTGACCTCTTACCATCGATAAATGCTAAACGTATTTTAAATGACAACAGTAATTTAAGACTTTCTTTGGCAAAAACCATAACTCGTCCTGTAGCCATGGAGTTGTTACCAATAAATTACATCAATGCAGATGGGACTTCAGAAAGTGGAAATCCAAATTTAAAAGATAGTGAGAATTATAATGTGGATTTCAAATATGAATTATTTCCAAACAACAAGGAATTGTTTGCTGTCGGATTATTTGGAAAAATGATTAACAATCCAATCGAGCGAGTTTTCAAACCAACTGCAAATAGTGGTGGACAAATCACAACCTTTAAAAACTCAGAACAAGCAGTTATTTTTGGAGCAGAAATTGAAATGTTATTTCAATTGGATAGAATCAGCGAATCCCTTTCTAACTTTTCTTTCGGTTTCAATACTTCATTGATGAGCACTGATGTAAAGATTGATCTTAATAAGCAAGGAAACGAATTAGAGAACGGCACAAATCGTAAATTACAAGGCGCTTCAAGCTGGTTAATAAATTCAGATTTGAAATATGATTTTATTCTAAACAAAGATTGGAAAAACTCCATGACATTAGTTTATAACGTTTATGGAGATAGAATTTTTGCGGTAGGTTCATCAGGAATTGATCACATTTATGAAAAATCTTTCAGCAAGTTAGATTTTGTCTGGTCTAATTCTATTTCAAAAAACATTGAACTTAAATTCAGCGTAGACAACATATTGAATCCAAGTTATAAAAAAGAACTGGGAAGCAAAAGCACGCTGAATATTACAGAAGATTCTTTAATTGTAAGAGAATACAAAAAGGGCGTCGGGTTCTCTGTTAATTTAGGATACACATTTTAAAAAGGATAAGAAAAGAGCTAATAGGGCTCTTTTCTTATTTTAAACAAGTAACATAAAATTTACATGAAATTCATTGTTATATAATACTTTAATAACAATTAGGTAACTGAAATAAAAAAGGTATGAAGTACTTTTGAATATAATAATTAACAAAAAAAATTATAATTTTAAAATCATTAAAAATGAAAAAATTAGTATTCAGCCTTGCCTTATTAAGCTTAGTTTTTACAAGTTGCACATCAAGCGACGACGAAGTAACAACTACTCCTCCAATAGCAACAGGTAATATAACGGGTGACGTTACAGCGGCTAAAACTTATGCAAAAGGCGTTTATACAATTAGTGGAACAGTTAGAGTAAAAAGTGGCATAACATTAACCTTTGAAGCTGGTTCAGTAATAACTGCGGATGTAACTGATGGCGCAGATGCTTTATTAGTAGAAAACGGAGGAAAATTAAATATTTCAGGTACTGCAGCAGAACCAGTTGTATTTACTGAAAAATCAAAAACTGCAGGTTCTTGGGGTGGAATAATCATGTTTGGAGACGCTCCTATCGTATCTGGAAAAACTACTACTGGAACTCCAATAGCAACAGCTACCTCTGAAGATGGTACAAACATTGTTTATGGTGGCACAAATGCAGCTCACAACGGTGGCTCTTTAAAATATGTTCGTGTAGAGTATGCAGGTAAAAAAATCCTTGATGGAAATTCTGAAATGAATGGATTTTCATTCTACTCGGTAGGTTCAGGAACAGTGTTAGAAAACCTTGTAGCTTACAAAGGAGCAGATGATGGTTTTGAATTTTACGGCGGAACCGTAAGTGCAAAAAACCTTATTTCTTATGGAAACACAGATGATTCTTTTGACTGGCAAGATGGATGGCAAGGTCAAGCGAATACTAACTGGTACGCTTATCAAACTGGAGCTGGTAATTTTGGAATGGAAATCGAAGCAAAAAGTGTGAATAATGACTTTTTTCCAAAAGTTTCTAACATCACTTTAAGAAGAGCAGCCGGAACGGTTACTGAAGCTGGAAACCCTACTGAAGTAGATGCAGTTCAATTCAAAAAAGAAGGTAACGGCGAATACACTAATATAGTAATTTCCGGATATACTTCAACGACTCCAGGCGCTGTTGCTGTTAGAATACAAGATGCCGCTACAAATACAAATCAAGTCCTAACTGGTAAAATAAAAATGCTAAACGTTAGAATCGCAGATAGCACTCCGTTAACTGGTGCTGGTGCAAGTACATTCACGGTTGCATTCCCTACTGCAAATTTCACAACAAGTACAACCGCAACTGGAGCTGCATTGACTCCTGGAGCTTGGGCTATAGTTGATGGTGTTAATTTACTAGGAAATCTATAACAAAAACTAAATTATTTTATAGCAAACATCCTGAATTTCAGGATGTTTTTTTTTGTGGTACAGTATTTGAAATATTTTTTATATATTTACAATAACAAATCAAAATCATGGCAAAAAACTACTTTTATATTATTATCTTATTGGTTTTTTTCTTTTCTATGAGCCTCACCGCTCAAGAAAACAAGCAACAGCCAAGAACACAAGAAACTGCTTCGATAGAGGGCCTAAGTTTGTACCCAAACCCCGTAAGCAATGGTAAGGTCTACATTTCTTCGAAAAACGACTTAGATAAAGAGATAATTATCTTTGATGTTTTAGGAAAAAAAGTACTCCAAACAATGATTAGTTCAAGAGAACTAAATGTCTCAAATCTTACTTCAGGTGTTTATATCATAAAAATAAATGAAAATGAAGCATCGGCAACAAGAAAATTAATTGTACGATAATACTCCATACAAAAAATTTAAAGCTCCAATAAAATTGGAGCTTTTTTTATAAAAAAATACCCTAGCATTCATTAAATTCAAGAAATTCGTTTCCAAAGCGTTTCTGTTTCTAAGTGCTAACATTTTTTTTACTTACTTTTGTAAAAAACATTTCTTGATTCCAGCTACTGATATATTTTCCATTTCGAGCCAAAAGCAATTTGAAAAAATAGCGTTAAAAGTGTTCCGTTTCCAATACGAAAACAACTTGGTCTATCAAGAATTTTGTGTTTTTTTAAAAACAGACCCGCACAAAGTAAAATCATTATCTCAAATTCCCTTTTTACCCATTCAGTTCTTCAAGAGTCATCAGGTAGTTTCTAATACAGACGCAATTGAAGAAACCTTTACAAGTAGTGGAACAACCGGGATGATTACCAGTAAGCATTTAGTCACTGATGCATCCTTGTATGAAGAAAGTTATCGCAAAGGATTTTCTCAATTTTATGGAAACATTGAAGATTATGTTATTTTGGCTTTACTTCCTTCTTATCTTGAAAGAGAAGGATCTTCGCTGATTTATATGGTCGAGGATTTGATTACACTTTCTAATCATCCGGAAAGCGGTTTTTACCTTCACAATCATGACGAGCTTATAGCCAAACTCACTGCCTTAGATCAAGCTGGACAAAATGTCATTTTAATAGGAGTTACTTACGCTTTACTAGATTTGATCGAAAAACATTCTTTTCAACTGCAAAATACCGTTATCATGGAAACAGGTGGAATGAAAGGCAAGCGAAAAGAAATGATTCGAGAAGAATTACACGAACAATTGTGTAAAGGATTTGGTGTTTCAGCTGTTCATTCTGAATATGGAATGACAGAATTACTTTCCCAAGCTTATTCTTTAGGAAATGGCGTATTTGAATGCCCTTCTTGGATGCAAATACTAATTCGCGATACCGAAGATGCTTTGACATATATTCAAGACGAAAAAACAGGAGGAATTAACATAATCGATTTGGCTAATATCAATTCTTGTTCTTTTATTGCAACTCAGGATTTAGGCAAAAAAAATCCCAACAACTCTTTCGAGGTATTGGGACGTTTTGATAATTCTGATATTCGAGGTTGTAATTTGATGGTGATTTAATATTTTAGCAACTAATTCATAATCTTTTTATTAGAACTATTACTCTTTTCTCGTTTTGAAATCAGAACCGAAAATTAACTTTTAATTTCGATGACTATATCAATCTAAAGTATTTTTATTATTGATGATTTTTATAGGTTTTCAGCAATTAGGTTTATTTAAAAGAATCTAAGGCTACTGATGGTTTTCCATCAGATTGCCACGCATTTAATTGATAGCCACTCCAACTTTTCGCTCCTTGAGGTTCCCAATAAATTACTCCAAGCCCCCTGTTTTTTGGCACATTTTTTACCGCATCAATAACGGCAACTAACATATCATGGGTGTTTTGGACTAAAGTAAAATCCCCTCCAACCTCAACAACCATAACATCTTTATTGTATCTGGAAACCATATCATTTAGATTATTGGCTAAATCTGCAATAGTCTTTGTATAATCAGTTTTTATCCAATATGGATAATAAGATAAACCAATTACATCATACTTTACGTTATTGACTTTTGCATTATCAAAAAAGGTTCTAAATCTTGCATTATTATTTCCTTCATCAAGATGGACAATAACTTTAATAGATGAATTGATTGCTTTTGTTGCTTCGTATCCTTTATTAAGCAATTGTGCCAATTGAGTCCAATTTGAAGTACTCCCTTCTGGCCATAACATTCCTCCTGGAATTTCATTTCCAACCTGTACCCATTCCGGAGTTACGCCTGCAGATTTTAGCGCACTCAAAACATCAAAAGTATGTTGATAAACATCATTTAATAATTCTAAAAAACTATGTTTGACCCAAGCTGCTGGTTTGGTTTGTTTTCCGGGATCAGCCCAAGAATCACTGTAATGAAAATCAATCATGATTCGCATTCCCATTTTTTGAGCACGCACAGCCATCGCTACAGTTTCTTCTTTACTACAATGCCCACTAGCTTTGTCATTTGAAGGGCTGACCCAAACCCTGAGACGTATAGTATTAATTCCTCTGTCTTTTAACAGTTGTAAACAATCTTTTTGAGAACCATCCGCATCATAAAATTTATATCCTGTAGCCTCCATCTGGGGCAACCAGCCAACATCAGCTCCTTTTGAAAAGGCTAAAGTTGTTGTCGCCGTAGGCACTATTACAGGATTTTCTGAATTTTGCGCAGTACTGCAAGAAAAAGTTGTTATCGTTATTAATGCTACGAAAATCAATTTAAATTTTACAAGTATTTTCTTCATATCTATTTATTAAAAGCCAACAATACAGGCAAATATTTTACTAAAATTATTGAAATCCTAATTTTAAAAACTATAACTATCACAAAATAAATTGGTTAGTAGGCATCGCATTTGAACGAAATCCATAACTGACCGCAATTCGTCTTTCCTGTTTACAGGATTTTTGCAAATTGCCGAAATTATAATTCGTTCAGACTCGTAATCTGATTGCGTTCTTCTTTGCAAATCGAAAGCCACTCAGGGCTACCTTTCTGTTCTTCAGCTTCCTTGAGGTTCTGCCTCACGATAGCTCTCTTATTATTGGCTAGCTATCTCCCATTGGCAGTCTCGTTCGGGATTTACACCCTGTAGATATGAGATCCGAAGCACACATAAAAATCCCAACAACTCTATTTCGAGATGTTGGGACGTTTTGATAATTCTGATATTCGAGTTTGTAATTTGATGGCGCTTTAAACTATACCACTCTCACTACAAAATAATTTTTCTTACCACTTTGCAACAGGACAAATTGGTTGTTAATTAAATCTTTGGCGGAAAGCACAAAATCTTCGACAACCTTCTCTTTGTTTACTGAAATCGAATTTGCAGTCAAAGCACGTCTCGCCTCGCCATTAGATTTTAGAAATCCTGTTTTTTCATTCAAAACAGCAACGATAGTAATTCCCGCTTCAATTTCATTTCTAGTAATTTCCGCTTGAGGAACACCATCGAAAACATCCAAAAAAGTCGATTCATCCAATTGTTTCAAATCCTCCGAAGTAGAATTTCCGAACAAAATATTAGACGCTTTAATAGCATTTTCTAAATCTTCCTCAGAATGCACCATCACCGTAATTTCTTCTGCTAAACGTTTTTGCAACAAACGTAAATGTGGTGCCTCTCTATGTTTTTCAGTTAAAACCTCTATTTCTTCTTTTGATAAGAAAGTAAAAATCTTAATGTACTTTTCCGCATCAACATCCGATGTATTTAACCAATATTGGTAAAATTTATAAGGAGAAGTTCTGGCGGAGTCCAACCAAATATTTCCCCCTTCTGACTTTCCAAATTTTGTTCCGTCCGCTTTTGTAATTAACGGACAAGTCAATGCATAAGCCTTTCCACTTGCTATTCTACGCACTAATTCTGTTCCTGTGGTAATATTTCCCCACTGATCACTTCCACCCATTTGTAGTGTACAATTTTTGTTTTTGTACAAATGTAAAAAGTCATATCCTTGAACCAATTGGTACGTAAACTCTGTAAATGACATTCCTTCAGCAGCTTCAGAAGACAAACGTTTCTTTACCGAATCTTTCGACATCATATAATTTACTGTGATGTGCTTTCCAATATCCCGAATGAAGTCAAGAAATGAAAAATTCTTCATCCAGTCATAATTATTCACTAACTCTGCTGCATTTGACGCATCAGAAGTAAAATCGAGAAAACGGGATAATTGCCCCTTTATAGCTTCTTGATTGTGACGCAATGTAGCTTCATCAAGTAAATTTCTTTCATTCGATTTTCCTGACGGATCACCTATCATTCCTGTTGCACCACCCACTAAAGCTAATGGTTTGTGTCCGGACAACTGAAAATGTCTCAATAACATTACTCCCACTAAATGTCCTATATGCAATGAATCGGCAGTTGGGTCAATTCCCACATACGCCACACGCATTTGTTCCATCAAATGTTCTTCTGTACCAGGCATAACATCGTGGAGCATACCTCTCCAAGTTACTTCTTCAATAAAATTCTTCATTTTTTTAATCAATTTGCACAAAGATAAAATTTATTGTGGATTCGGTTATTTGTTTATTAGGTTATTCGAAAAAAATTATTCGTATTTTCGTAGCATGATTTTAGTCACAGGAGGAACAGGTTTAGTGGGCGCACACTTATTGCTTCATTTAATTGAAAATGGAGAAAATGTCCGTGCTATTTTTCGCGATGCAAAAAGTATAGAAAAGACTAAAAACCTATTTGATTTATACAAAAAATTGGATTCATTTAGTGCTATCGAATGGATTCAAGCTGATATTACTGACATTCCTGCTTTAGAAAAAGCTTTTGAAGGAATCGATTACGTTTATCATTGTGCCGCTTTGATTTCTTTTGATCCAAAAGACGAAGATTTAGTTCGAAAAACTAATATTGAAGGAACCGCAAACATTGTCAATTTTTGTGTGGCAAACGCTGTAAAAAAACTGTGTTTTGTGAGTTCAATCGCCGCTCTTGGTGATTTAGCATCTCACGAAAAAATTATCACAGAAGAAACCGAATGGAATCCTGAAAAGCCTCATAGCGATTATGCCATTTCTAAATATGGCGCAGAAATGGAAATATGGCGTGGACAACAGGAAGGATTGCAAGTGATAATTATAAATCCAGGTATTATTATTGGCCCTGGTTTTTGGGAACAGGGAAGCGGGCGACTTTTTATAAAAGTACAAAAAGGATTGTCATTTTACACTTTGGGAAGTTCTGGATTTGTTGCCGTCACTGATGTAGTACGAATTGCAACTCTATTAATGGAAAGTAAAATTCACAATGAACGATTCACATTACTTGCAAAAAACATCCTATTCCGTGATCTATTGAACAGCATTGCCGATTCTCTTCACGTAAAAAGACCTACCATTCATGCTAGACCTTTACTTATGGAAATTAGCTGGAGGATTGAATGGATACTTTCGAATGTTTTTAGGAAAAAGAGAGAGCTGACGAGCGCTACTGCAAAAGCATCTTATTCTAAAAATGAATATTCTAATGAAAAAATTACGACGGCTTTAAAAACTGATTTTTTGGATATTCACCAATACATTAAAGAAATTTCAGCTTTATAACTAAAGCCTTTTCCTTTGATTGATTTCTAATGAATCTATTAGTTTGGTTGTTGGCGAAGCTGGTTTTTTCTTATTCTTATTCTTTTTCTTATTCTTATTCTTTTTTTCTTCAGCCTTAATCAAAGAGGCTATCTCTTCCTTCTTTTTAGTTAACCTATCTTCTAATTGAACAACAATAGCTGTATACTCCTCATAATTCGAAGCATAATAGGTATTGCTTTTAGCAAATTGCAGACTGTCAATTTTATATTTTTTATAAATATATTTTTTCGGATTTATTTTAAAGGTATCCATAGAAGCCGGATTCTGGTATTTAATAGCATCCAGCAAGGATAAATCATACATAATATTGAGCATCACTTCTTTTTCTATAAGACGATCCGGTTTTTTTAAAACTTCCTCCTTACAGCTAACAAATACTGAGATAATCGCTAAAAGTGATATTATTTTCTTCATTTTTACCTTTTATCTGTCAAATAACAATCTTTTCCCTGCACGAATTTCTTTCACTTTAAAAGCGGTATAGACTAATTGCCCGTTTACAAAAGTATGGGTTATTCTGGACTTAAAAGTAAATCCTTCAAATGGCGACCATCCGCATTTAGCAAGAATATTCTCTTTTTTAACACTCCATGGCAAACCTGAATTTATTATAACTAAATCGGCATAATACCCTTCTTTTATAAAACCACGTTTCTCTATTTTAAAAATCTTAGCAGGATTATGACACATTTTTTCAACAATTTTTTCAATGCTGATTTTACCTTGATGGTGCGCTTCAAACATTGCCACAACAGCATGCTGCACTAAAGGCCCGCCAGAAGGAGCTTTAAGATATGGTAATTTTTTTTCTTCCAGTGTATGTGGTGCGTGGTCCGTCGCAATCACATCAATTCTGTCATCAAGCAGCGCTTCCCATAATACTTTTCGGTCATTGGCTGTTTTTACCGCTGGATTCCATTTTATTAAATTTCCTTTGGTTGCATAATCATCATTGGTAAACCATAAGTGATGAACACAAACTTCAGCAGTAATTTTTTTGTCTTCCAATGGGATTTTGTTTGTAAACAAATCCATTTCTTTGGCAGTCGAAAGATGAAAAATATGCAAACGTGCTCCAGTTTTTTTAGCCAGAGCAATAGCTTTCGAAGATGAAATATAACAGGCTTCTTCACTTCGGATAAGATGGTGGACCGTTACGGGAACATCTTCGCCAAACTCTTCTTTGTATTTTTCTAAATTATTTTTAATGGTGGTTTCATCTTCACAATGAACCGCAATAAGCATTGGTGTACTTGAGAATATTTTTTCTAGAGTAGCTTCATTATCCACCAACATATTTCCCGTTGATGATCCTAAAAAGATTTTTATCCCTGCAACATTCTTTGGATTTGTTTTAAGAACCTCTTCCAAATTATCGTTTGTTGCGCCCATCATAAAAGAATAGTTTGCATAGGATTTTTCCGCAGCAATTTGATATTTTTCTTCTAAAATCTCTTGAGTTACAGCATTAGGAACGGTATTGGGCTGCTCTATGTAAGAAGTAATTCCTCCCGCAACTGCAGCTCTAGATTCTGATTCTATATCGCCTTTGTACGTAAGACCCGGCTCTCTAAAATGAACCTGATCATCTATCGCTCCCGGAATTAGATAATTCCCTTCGGCGTCAATGATTTTACATTGAGAAGATTTTGCACTGATGCTTTCTGCAATTTCAACAATTAAGTCATCTTCAATTAGTACATCGCCTTCAAAAATCGTTCCTTCATTTACTATTTTGGCATTCTTAATTAAAATCCTGTTCATCGTATCTTCTTCTTATAATGTGTTGACTAATTTTTTTAATCTAAGTGAAATAACCCCAAAAACTGCTTCAACAATTATAGAGTTACTCATTTTTGATTGTCCTTTTGTTCTATCCGTAAAAATGATGGGAACCTCGACAATTTGGAATTTCTTACAGTAGGTTCTGTATTTCATTTCAATTTGGAAGGCATATCCAACAAATTTTATCTTATTTAAATTGATACTTTCCAGCACTTGTCTTTTATAGCAAACAAAACCTGCGGTAGCATCATGAATCTTCATTCCGGTTATTAACTTAACGTAAACAGATGCGAAATAGGACATTAATACACGGCTTAAAGGCCAGTTAACCACATTTACACCCGTTACATAACGGGAACCAATTGCTAAATCAGCATCCCCAAAACGACATGCATCATATAATTTCTCTAAATCATTTGGGTTGTGCGAAAAATCTGCATCCATTTCGAAAATAAAATCATATTTACGATCCAAAGCCCATTTAAAACCATGAACGTAAGCGGTTCCTAACCCCGATTTCTTAGCTCTTTTTTCTAAAAACAATCTGTCTTTAAATTCAGACTGAAGCACAACTACTTTATCGGCAGTACTATCAGGCGAATTATCATCAATAATAAGAACATGAAAAGGCTTGTGTTGAGAAAGCACTGTTCTGATAATGCTTTCTATATTTTCAATTTCGTTATAGGTAGGAATTATAACAATACAATCGTTCATATTTTGAGTAATTTCAACGCAAAAGTAAACTTTTTATGCCATTTGATTCATAATAAATTTATAATAAAAAAGAATGATGCAAAAAATTAGTAATTTTGTATCACTATGATTGAATATGTACTTCATCCAAGAATAACCGAAAATAAAGACTGGGCCACACTTTTATTTGTGTTATCTTTTGCTATTATTGCTATTACCAAATCCGTTTTTGAAAATCGTTTTGGTGATTTTGCAAATTTAATTTTTTCAAATAAATATACCAAAATATATAGAGACAGCAGTCACCTTAAAAGCGGCTTTACCGTTGCCTTATTTTTTGTTCAGGTTATTTCCTTTGCATTTTTTATTCAACTCTCTCTGAGTTATTTTGGATTTGCTTCAAAAACAGATTGGATTTTATACATTCAAATAATTACTTTCCTTATGTTTTTTGTTTTATCAAAATATCTAATAGAAAAAATTATTGGAACAGCCTTCAATATGGAGGAATTTGTAGAACAATTTAACCTTCAAAAAGTAACGTACAGGACCTATATTGGATTATTTATACTTCCAATCAATATCATTTTGTTCTATTACGACTCAATATCAAGAAATATTCCATTATTTATTATTTCTATTGTGCTGATAACGAACGTATTGACGTATTTAATTTCAATAAAAAATTATCAAAACTTAATATTCGGTAAGTTGTTTTATTTTATTTTATATCTTTGCGCACTTGAAATAGCCCCCTATTATTTTATGTATTATTGGTTTACAAAAGGGAGTGCGTAGAAAATGTTAAAATATGAAAGTGAAAACAATTTTGGTGTCACAGCCCGAACCTAAAGTGGAAAATTCCCCTTACTTTGAGCTTCAACAAAAGCATAAAGTTAAAATTGATTTCAGACCTTTTATTCATGTAGAAGGCGTTAGTGCAAAAGAGATTAGACTTCAAAAAATTGATCTTAATCATTACACGGCAATTATTTTAACAAGCAAAAATGCTGTTGATCATTTCTTCAGAGTTGCTGACGAAATGCGTTTTAAAGTTCCTGAAGGATTAAAATATTTTTGCCAATCAGAAGCAATTGCTTTTTATCTGCAAAAATATGTAGTGTATAGAAAACGTAAAATTTACGTAGGTCCTAAAGATTTTGCCGATTTATCTCCACTGATAAAAAAATACAAAGACGAAAAATTCTTATTACCTGCTTCAGATCAATTGAACGCTGATGCGCCAATAACGCTAAATGCATTGAAAGTAGACTGGACTCCAGCCGTTTTTTATAAAACAGTCATGAGTGATTTATCTGATTTAGCTGATGTATATTATGATGTTTTGGCTTTCTTTAGCCCAACGGGAATAAAATCACTGTTTAAGAACTTTCCAGACTTTGAGCAAAACAATACCAGAATTGCAGTTTTTGGAAGTACAACTCAGAAAGAGGCTTTAGAGCATGGACTACGTATAGATATTATGGCCCCAACTCCGGGAACACCATCTATGACAATGGCTTTAGAAAAATATATCGCAGAAGCAAATAAAGGTAAATAGAAAATTACTCTTGAAAATAAAGTTAAAAAAGCCACAATTATGTTGTGGCTTTTTTAATGCTCCATTTTTAATTAAAACTACTTATTTCTATTTACTTACTGTTTTTTACTTAATTTTGATTATCAATCCAAACTAAATTTACTTTTTTAGTTTAAAATAGCAACTTATGAAAATCAACTCCTTAATAGTAGAAATCGACGGTATCGATAAAGAAATTTTACGTGACCTAATGGAAGATGCTCGAAAACCAATCCTGCAAATCGCCAATAAGATAGGAATTTCGGGAGCCGCTATTCATCAGCGATTGCGAAAACTAGAACAGTCCGGGGTTATTTCGGGCTCTAAGTTTACTGTAAATCATAAGATTTTAGGCTATAACACAATGGCGTTTGTTGGAATTTACTTAGACAAAGCTGCCAGAAACCCAGAAGCCGTAAGGGACTTAAAGAAAATTCCCGAAGTATTAGAATGCCATTATACCACTGGAAACTGGTCTATCTTAATCAAGATTATCTGTAGGGATAACCAACATTTAATGCATTTACTCAATACAAAAATCCAAGCTATAGAAGGTGTTTCCAGAACAGAAACCTTCATCTCGCTAGACCAACAAATCGACAGACAGATTCAACTTTAGTTTTTTGGACTAGCCGTTAATTTACAAAAAAACCGCCCTGTTAAAATGAACAAGACGGTTTATATAGTTACAAAACTTAATCTCTTCTACTGCCGCCCATATAAATCGAAACGTAATACAGTAGTGTTGCAATTGACCCTAAAGCAGCCACGACATAGGTTCTGGCAGCCCATTTCAGCGAGTCTTTTGCACCAGCGTGTTCTTGTTGTGTCAACATTCTTTTATTTTCCAACCAAGCTAATGCGCGATTGCTCGCGTCATATTCTACAGGCAAAGTAACAATCGAAAATAAAGTTGTTGCAGCAAAAATTATAATTCCGATCAATAACAACGATGGAAACGTTTTTATCATCAAGATCCCTGCAAGCAAAATCCATTGCATATAAGTCGATGCTACATTTACAACCGGCACCAATTTAGATCGCATAGTCAACCATTGATACCCTACGGCATGCTGAACAGCATGACCACATTCGTGTGCCGCAACAGCAGCTGCAGCTGCATTTCGTTGGTTGTATACCGCCTCACTTAAATTTACTGTTTTATTAACCGGATTGTAATGGTCCGTTAATTGCCCCGGTGTAGAAATAACTCTTACATCTCGAATTCCATTATCGGCAAGCATTTTCTCGGCGATTTCAGCTCCGGACATTCCGTTTTGCAATTGTAATTTAGAGTAATGTTCAAATTTGCTTTTTAGTCTTGAACTAACTAACCAGCTAAAGAGCATAATTGCTCCAGCAAGAATTAAATACCCCATTCCCATATTTTCCTTTTTTTAATTTTAAAGTTTAAAGTTATAAAACAATCATCAAATTCTGAACCATTTTTTTACAATGTCAATTTGGCATCCATGAAATCCAAATAAAAAAATCCAAATCCCAAAAATGATTTTGGATTTTGGATTTTGATGCATGCAGTGAAATAACAGAATTTACTGAACCAAATTGATAATTTTCCCTGGAACAATAATCACCTTATTTGGTGTTCTGCCTTCTAATTGTTTGATTGTTCTTTCATCTTTCATTACAATTTCCTCGATTTCTTCTTTGGTTAAGTCCAAAGGCAAAACCATAGTGAAGCGCATTTTTCCGTTAAAAGAAACCGGATACTCTTTATTACTTTCTACCAAATGTTGTGCATCAAATATTGGAAAATCAACCGTTGCAATCGAACCTGTGTTTCCCAATAACGACCATAATTCCTCAGCGATATGAGGTGCATACGGAGAAATCAAAATCACTAATGGTTCCAAGATTGCACGAGAATGACAATTTTGAGCCGACAATTCATTCACACAAATCATAAACTGACTTACGGAGGTATTAAAAGAGAAACTCTCAATATCTTCCGCTACTTTTTTGATAGTCTTATGTAATGATTTCAGGTTATCTTTTGTTGGTTCGTCATTGGTAATAATCAAACCATTATCATCAAAATACAAACGGCACAATTTTTTTAAGAAACCAAAAACCCCTGATATCCCTGCTGTATTCCATGGTTTAGCTTGTTCCAAAGGTCCTAAGAACATTTCATATAAACGCAACGTATCCGCCCCATATTCGTTACAAATATCGTCTGGTGTTACGACATTGTATTTGGATTTTGACATTTTTTCAATTTCACGACCGACTATAAATTTTCCGTTTTCTTCACAAATAAATTCAGCATTAGCGTAATATTCTCTCCAATTTCTAAATTTTTCTATATCAAGTTCATCGGAAGTATTAATACTACTAACATCGGTATGAATCGATGAAAAAGATATATTAATTTTGATTAGAGACGGTAAATCTTTATTTATGCTTTTGTAAAACTCTTCTATCTTATCTCTGGTATACTTGTCTCCTTTATCAATAATTTCTTTTGAAACAAAAATCGTTAAGTCATCAGTAGACATTAGTTGATACGAAATTGCACTCATCCCCAAAATCATCCCCTGATTAATCAATTTTTTGAATGGCTCTTCAGTTGGCGCAAAACCTTTGTCTTTCAAAAATTTGTTCCAAAAACGGGAATATAATAAATGTCCTGTAGCGTGTTCGCTTCCGCCAATGTATAAGTCAACGCTTTCCCAGTATTTCAAAGCTTCTTTGCTCGTAAATTCGTTTTCATTTTGTGCATCCATATAACGCATCCAATACCATGAACTTCCTGCCCAACCTGGCATGGTGTTCAATTCAAGAGGATGAATTGTTACATTGTCTACTAAATCTGTATTAACAACTGTATTCGTTTCGCTATCCCAAGCCCATACTAAAGCGTTTCCTAAAGGTGGCAAACCTTCTTCTGTTGGTAAATATTTCTCTACTTCTGGCAAAATGATTGGTAAATATTTCGCATCAATCATTTGCGGTAAGCCATTCACATAATAAACAGGAAATGGTTCTCCCCAATACCGCTGACGAGAGAAAACGGCATCTCGCAAACGGTAATTCGTCTTTCCTTTTCCTTGGTTTAGTTTCTCGAGTTCCACGATAACTTCTTTGGTCGCTTCTTTGTAGCTCATTCCGTTTAGAAAATCAGAATTAGCGATAATTACATTGTCTTTGGAACCATGAGCAACTTTCGAAATATCCACATTTGCAAAAATATTTTTGATCTCTTGCATGCCGTTTTGACCTTTGAAGAAGTTCGCGAAAGCATAATCTCTTTCATCACCACATGGAACTGCCATAACTGCGCCTGTTCCGTAACCCGCCAAAACATAATCCCCAATCCAGACCGGAATTGGTTCTTTGGTGAAAGGATGTTCTGCATAAGCACCTGTAAATACTCCAGAAATGGTTTTCACATCAGCCATACGTTCTCTTTCGGAACGTTTTGCAGTTTTTTCTATATAGGCCTCAACTTCTGCTTTTTGTTCCGGACTGGTGATTTGTGCAACCAATTCATGCTCTGGTGCCAATGTCATAAACGTAACTCCAAAAATAGTATCAGGCCTTGTCGTGAAAACCGCAATTTTAGCTTCTGAATTTTGAACAGTGAATTCCACAGTTGCTCCAACGGATTTTCCAATCCAGTTTCTTTGACTCTCTTTGATACTTTCACTCCAATCGATATCATTCAACCCTTGTAATAAACGCTCTGCATAAGCTGAAATTCGCATACTCCATTGTGTCATTTTTTTACGAACAACAGTAAAACCGCCACGTTCGGAAACACCATTTACAATTTCATCATTTGCCAAAACCGTTCCTAATCCGGGACACCAGTTCACTTCAGTCTCAGCCAAATAGGTCAATCTGTATTGCAGTAAAATTCTCTCCTGCTGTTCTTTTGTGAAAGCATTCCATACATTTGCTGCAAACGTTTCAATATTTTCATCACAAACTGCATTGACCTTCGCATTCCCATCTGTTGAAAAAATGGAAACTAAAGTCGAAATATCTTCGGCTTTATCACTGTCTTTATTATACCAAGAATTGAATAATTGGATAAAAATCCATTGGGTATGTTTGTAATAATCCGGATTTGAAGTACGGACTTCTCTGCTCCAATCGAATGAAAATCCAATTTTGTCCAGTTGTTTTCTGTATCCGGCAATTTTATTTCCTTCTTTATCGGTACCACCATCAATATTCACCGAAGTTGTATCCTCAGGACGTTGACCCGTCTGGATAGCGTATTGTTCCGCTGGTAAACCAAAACTGTCGTAACCCATCGGGTGCAAAACATTAAAACCCTGGTGTCTTTTATATCTAGAATAAACATCAGAAGCGATATATCCAAGCGGATGCCCTACGTGCAATCCCGCTCCAGATGGATAAGGAAACATATCAAGTACGTAATATTTAGGTTTTGCTGAGTTGTTTTCGGCTTTAAACGTTGCGTTTTCTAACCAATACTTCTGCCATTTGGCTTCTATTTCGTTCGGATTGTATTTCATTTTTATAAAAGTTGCAAAGTTGCAAAGGAACAAAGTCTCAAAGGCTTTCTCACGATGACTATTTTTAGGTGCCAAATTTACGTTTATTGTACGAAAGTTGAAACTTTGAGCGTTATTAACTTTAAATAAAGAAATTCTTTATTATTTTTACCCAATAATTTCAGCAAACTATGAGTTCTTCCTTTGATAATTTTCAAAAACGCCGGTTAATCTCCTCGTATTTTTCAGTAGTACTAAGTGTATTCTTAGTCTTATTTTTATTAGGAATATTGGGTCTTTTCATTATAAATTCTAAAAAACTAGCCAACGATTTCAAAGAAAATATCGCCATGACGGTTTTTTTCAAAAATGAAGCGAATGACAGTATTTTGAAGACTTTTGGATCCGAATTAAAATCAAGTCGTTTTGTAAAATCATATGATTACGTAACCAAAGAAGCTGCAGCTAAACAACATACCGATATTATTGGGGAGGATTTTATGGAATTTCTAGGTGAGAATCCATTGCAAAATTCATACGATATTCACTTAAAAGGGGATTATGTAATTAAAGACAGCATTGCAAAAATTGAAGCCGGTTTACGCAAAAACGTTATGATTTCAGATATAGTGTACGATAAACAATTAGTGAATTTAGTCAATGATAATATCAAAAAAGTAAGTATGTGGATTCTAATAATTAGCGGATTCTTAGCCTTCATTGCCGTACTACTGATTAATAGTTCGTTGCGTTTATCAATACATTCCAACCGATTTATAATTAAAACCATGCAAATGGTGGGTGCCACTAAAGCTTTCATCAGAAAACCATTTGTAATGCGAAGCATAAAACTGGGGATGATTGGCGCAGGACTCGCAGTTTTCGCGTTAATTGGCGTTTTGATTTACGTTGAAACAAATTTTCCTAATCTTGGTATATTGGAAGACAAAGCTTTAATTGGATTGGTCTTACTAGCTGTTTTGGGAATTGGTATCTTAATTACTTGGTTAAGCACGTATTTTGCCACACAACGTTTCTTGAATTTGAGAACAGACGACCTTTACTAATTTCAGATAACGATTTCAGATTTAAATACACCATTACAATTTAGCCTAAATGAAAGATAACAACCAAAAACATGAATTCCTTTTTGATACAATAAATTATAAAATTCTCTTAATTGGAATTGGAGTAATCGGCTTGGGATTTATACTAATGTCTGGAGGAGGAAGCAATGATCCAAATGTGTTCAGCGAAGACATCTTTAGTTTCAGAAGAATTAGATTAGCACCCACTACCGTTTTAATCGGTTTTGGAATTACCGTTTATGCCATTCTAAAAAATCCAAAGAAAGCGTAAATGAATATATTGCAAGCATTTTTAATTGCCGTTATCGAGGGATTAACGGAATATCTTCCGATTTCTTCAACGGCGCATATGGTTTTTGTCAGTTCTTATTTTGGAATCCAGGAGGACGATTTCGTAAAACTTTTTCAAGTATCCATTCAATTTGGAGCCATTCTGGCGGTTGTTGCTTTGTATTGGAAGAAATTTTTTAATTTCTCTTCCCGAAGTGTAGCCATCAGCTTCTATCTCAAGCTTATTTATGCGGTAATTCCAGCTTTAGTTCTGGGGAAACTATTCGATGATAAAATTGAAGCTGTTTTGGGAGACCCGATTCCTATCGCCATTGTATTAATTCTGGGTGGAATTATTTTACTTTTTATTGACAGTCGTTTTCAAAGCCCAACTATTATTAAAGAAGAAGATATAACTGTAAAAAAAGCCGTAGCCATTGGTTTTTGGCAATGTTTAGCGATGATGCCGGGAACAAGCCGTTCTGCTGCTTCTATTATTGGCGGAATGCAACAAGGATTAACAAGACATGCCGCGGCTGAATTTTCTTTCTTTTTAGCAGTTCCTACAATGATGGCGGTAACATGTTATTCTGTGTTCCTGAAAACCTATGAATCTTCACAAATGAAAGGCTACGAATTGATTCTAAAGTCTAACGAAAACATACAACTGTTCCTGATAGGAAATGTTGTAGCCTTTATTGTTGCTATTATAGCTATTAAATTCTTTATCGAAATCATCAAAAAATATGGTTTTAAACCTTGGGGCTGGTACCGAATAATAGTAGGTGTGTTTTTATTAATTTACTTTTCATACCAAAAATAACTTCCTTTGAAAACACCCGAAGATTTCAATAACGGACAAATTTTACTCATTGACAAACCATTGCATTGGACTTCATTTCAGGCCGTGAACAAAATGAAATGGGCTTTAAAAAGCAAACTAGGTCTAAAGAAAATAAAAATTGGGCATGCCGGAACTTTGGATCCTCTGGCAACTGGATTACTATTGGTTTGCACCGGAAAATTTACCAAAAGGATTACAGAACTGCAGGGCCAAGCCAAAGAATATACTGGAACTTTCTATATTGGAGCCACTACGCCTTCATACGATTTAGAAACCGAAATTGATCAAACTTTCCCAACAGAACATATCAATGAAGCTTTAATACACGAAACCTTGAAGCTATTTTTGGGAGAAATAGACCAAAAACCACCTATTTTTTCAGCTATAAAGAAAAATGGCATACGCTTGTACGAACATGCCCGTGCTGGAGAAACGGTAGAAATTGCCACAAGAAAAACGACCATCCATGAATTTGAAATTACTAGAATTGAACTTCCTGAAGTTGACTTCAGAGTGGTTTGCAGTAAAGGAACCTATATCCGCTCTTTAGCTTACGATTTTGGAAAAGCTATGTTTTCAGGTTCTCATTTAATCGTTTTACGTAGAACAAAAATTGGAGATTATGATGTAAATGAGGCTATGGACGTGACTTTATTCGAGGAAAGTCTAACACCTCGATTATAATAAAAAAGCAAAAACACATGACAAATACTAAATGAATTTGCGATGTGTTTTTTCTAAAATTTAAAGTAGTTTTAATCCATACTCTTTTGTCTACTTGGCTTTGCCATTGGTTTAATAATGAGTTACGTTTTTACCTCCAAACAGTAAACGCGATAAATAATCATAAACCCTTTCAAATAGCTTTTTCATGACGATGTTTTTTTTTTAAATTGTGACACAATATTAAACACCCTAAAAAAAGTAAATTAAATAAGATAGACTTGGTTAGCAGTCACCAATTTACAATTATTTTTTCAATACACAAAAAAAATAATCCCAAAAAAAACTTAACTATTTGATAAAAAACTTTTATCAATATATGGTTTTTACATTAAAGATTTTGCATTAAATTAAGTATTTCCTGCTGAACACCCAATCCTTTATCTTTCAAATACCACAATTGCAAGTTGGTTTTTATCGTTTCATCAATTACACCGAATTCTTTTTTGTAGGCATTAATCAAATCAGTAGCGCCCTGAGGTCTTGGCCCCCAACTTCCAAGCACACCTCCCGTTGCTTTATTAATTACAATTAGTTTAGGAATTGCTTTCTTTTTATTTGTTAAAAACAACTCCATCAGTTCCTCATTTTCATCACGCAAAACAATTTTCATTTCTATTTTATCTTCAGAAGCAATAGCCATTTTATTGAGAATCGGTAGTACTTGCGCTGCATCTCCGCACCACCCCTCAGAAATCACTAACCAAATGTATTCCTTTTCTAAATTTTTTAATTTTAGACTATTTTCCTCCGTAATTTTCATCGTTTTATCCAAACGATCCATACGCGTTTCATTCAAGGAACTGTAATGTGTCAAATCCTCAGATTGTTCATTACCGGTTGATTTACCTACAAGTAATAAATCTGAAACTAGTTTTCTATATTCAGAATAGGAGTGACTCTTAAACAATGCTTTAGCTACATGGATTTTCATAATGAATTATTTATTTTCACAAAGTTACCATAAAATCAAGCTATAAATATGACATATATCACTTTGAATTCCGCAAAAAGAGTAATTTTATAACAAATAGCAAAGATGGATTTAAAAACAAAATCGATAGGGCTGGTACTTTCTGGCGGAGGCTCTAAAGGTTTAGCGCACGCCGGGGCCATTAAATTTTTAGAAGAAAAAAACATTTATCCTACTCGAATGGCCGGAACAAGTGCCGGATCAATTGTTGGTGCATTGTACGCATGGGGAAAAACACCTGAAGAAATCCTGGAATTTTTTAAGTCCATATACCTTTTTCATTGGAAACATTTTACTTTCAAGAAAGCGGGCCTAATCGATTCCGAATATTTTAAAAGTTATTTTTATACTATTTTTCAAAATGCGGAATTGGGAGACCTAAAAATCCCAATTCAAATTACAGCAACGGATATGATTAGAGGAAAACTAAAAATATTTGGGCCTGAAACAAAAATCATTGATGCCATTTTAGCCTCTTCAGCATTTCCGGGAATTTTGTCACCCTTTGAAATTAAAGGAAAACTATACAGTGACGGTGGCATATTAAATCATTTTCCAACCGACATTCTACAAGGACAATGCGACACCATTATCGGAGTTTATGTGAGTCCGATTCAAAAAATTGAAGCCAAAGACCTAAGTTCCATTAAAGCAGTTACTACACGAGCTTTTGACATCCTTTCGGCGAATTCAAATATGCATAAATTCAATATTTGTGATTGGGTCATAGAACCAAAAGATTTGTGTCTTTACAGTACTTTTGAAACCAGCAAAATAAAGATGGACGCAGTATTCAACATTGGCTATGAAGCCGCAAAAAAATCCTACGAAAAACTTAATTTATAAAATTTAAGCAACACTTTTTTTAAAAAACAGAATATGTCTATATTTGCACCAATCAACTCAATACAAAAATGAAATACAAAAGAATTCTTCTAAAACTAAGTGGCGAAGCTTTAATGGGCGACTTGCAATACGGAATTGACCCAAAAAGACTAGCTGAATATGCCGATGAAATCAAGCAAATTCATGCAAAAGGAGTAGAAATTGCTATCGTTATTGGTGGTGGAAATATTTTTAGAGGTGTAGCCGGAGCAAGTGCAGGTATGGACAGAGTACAAGGCGATTATATGGGAATGCTTGCCACTGTTATTAACGGAATGGCATTGCAAGGAGCATTAGAAGACAAAGGAATGAAAACACGTTTACAGACTGCCTTAAAAATGGAGTCTATAGCGGAACCTTATATTAAAAGAAGAGCGGTTCGTCATCTTGAAAAAGGTAGAATCGTAATTTTTGGTGCAGGAACTGGAAATCCTTATTTCACAACGGATACAGCTGCCGTTTTACGTGGTGTGGAAATCAACGCCGATGTAATTCTGAAAGGAACTCGCGTTGATGGTGTATATGATTGTGATCCGGAAAAAAACGCATCAGCAATAAAATTCGATTTTATCTCCTTTGACGACGTTCTTAGAAAAGGATTGAATGTAATGGATACAACTGCATTTACCTTGAGCCAGGAAAATAAATTACCAATTGTAGTTTTTGACATGAATAAAGTAGGTAATCTGTTGAAAATTTGCGACGGAGAAAATATAGGAACTGTAGTAAATATATAAAAAGACAAATTAGATTGTTAGCCTTTTAAATAACCAAAAGCTAAGAATCTAACAATCAAACAATCAAGATTATGACTGAAGAAATTGAATTTATATTAGATAGCACTAAAGAATCTATGACAGGTTCTATTGCGCATTTAGAAAAAGAATTTTTGAATATTCGCGCAGGAAAAGCATCACCAGCAATGCTAGGAAGTGTTTTTGTAGATTATTATGGCTCAGCTACACCGCTTTCACAAGTGTCAAAAATTAGCGTTCCTGACGCAAGAACAATTACATTACAGCCTTTTGAAAAAAATATGCTACATGTAATTGAAAAAGCAATTATGGTTGCAAACATTGGTTTTAATCCAATGAACAACGGTGATGTAATTATCATAAGTGTTCCTGCATTAACTGAGGAAAGAAGACGTGAACTTGCCAAACAGGCCAAAGTAGAAGCAGAAGATGCTAAAGTTGGTATTCGAAATGCCAGAAAAGATGCCAATTCAGATATTAAAAAACTAGAAAAAGAAGGAACATCCGAGGACATTTGTAAAAGTGCTGAAGAAGATGTTCAAAACTTAACCAATAGTTATATCAAGAAAATAGATGAACTTCTGGTTCAAAAAGAAGCTGAAATCATGAAGGTTTAAGTTTCCATAAATCAATATCAAAAATCCGCTTCGTCAAAATAACGAAGCGGATTTTTTATTCTTATTTTTGCCGCAACAAAATGAGACCGTACCCGTTTTGTAATAAACCGTATTTATGAAGCAATTATGTTTGTTGTTCTTTTTTTTAACGCTTTCGCTTCATGCGCAATTTCAGATAAATGGAATTATAAAAGAATCTGCAACCAATAAACCACTCCCTTTTGCAACGATTACCACAAATAATGGAATAAACATAATATCAGATGTTGACGGCAAATTTAGTATTTTATCTACAATCGTTATTTCAACCTTCGATGTTTCGTATATTGGTTATAACAGATCTAGCGTTTCCGTTGAAAAAGATAAAAATTTTTACCTGGTGGTGCTTTCCCAAAGAACAAATGATTTGAATGAAGTTATTGTTCCAAATGAAAACCAGGCTTTGGCAATTATAAGAAAGGTAATTGAAACCAAAAACAACAATAACCCACAAAAAAAGCTAACTAGTTTTGAGTTTAAATCGTACAACAAGCTTATTGTAACTGCTAATTCTGACTCTATTGACGGAAGAATTGATTCTATTTTTGTCAAAAAATCCTTCGGGACAATATTCACTAAAATCGACTCTTCTGACTATAAATTTAAAGAAATCATAAAACAACAGCATCTGTTTCAAACAGAAAAGGTATCGCAATATCAATTCAATAATACTAAATTAAAAGAAACAATATTGGGTACAAAAATGGCCGGTTTCAAACAACCTGTTTATGAAATCATCGCTTTTAACTTACAGTCATTTTCTGTTTATGATTCCCGATACGAGCTTTTTGAAACCAAATACAATAGCCCTATTGCCAATGATGCACTACAAGATTACAATTATAAACTACTGGATTCTTTACCTATAGAGGGAAGAAACACCTATATGATTTATTTTAAAAACAAAAAGAAAAGAAAATCATCCGGACTAGAAGGAGTACTTTATATTGACAAAAATAATTTTGCTGTAGCTAAAGCGATCATGCGAATAAAAGGAGTCCTTGACATTAGTGGAATACATGATTTTAAGTACATTTCTACTGAAGATTTATGGTTTCCATCGGATAAAACTTTTAAAATTGTAAAAGGCAAAAATGATGATGATATAAAAATACTTGGCGGAACCATTCAATTTGATGGTGATGTGGAAAAGGATTTCAAAAAAAGAAAAAAGGAAGCATCTGATTACACGTATCTGCTTTCACAAAGCAACAACTTCGATATTCATTACAATATCCCTGTTCAAATTAAAAAATCAGCTGTTGCGATCGAAATCAATGATGATGCGATTAACAAACCCGAAAGTTTTTGGAATTCCTATAGAAAATACAGTTTAGACAATCGAGTCCAAAAAACATATTTGGCTCTTGATAGCATTTCTTCCAAAAAACGAATTGAAAGCCGCATCCGTTTCGGCAGAAAAATCATCAATGGATATTTACCCCTGGGAAAATTTGATTTAGACTTACGTAAATTATTTAGCTACAACAATTATGAAGGATTTCGATTGGGAATTGGCGGAGTCACGAATGAACAATTTTCAAAGAAATTTAGAATCGAAGGCTACTCTGCTTATGGGACAAAAGATGGGAATTTCAAATATAATTTGGGAATGGCCACACGAGTAGGCAAATTTTCGAATTCCTGGATTGGAGTTTCCTATACTGATGACGTTCGAGAAATTGCAAGTACCGTGTTTGCTATTGATAAAAAAGCTTTTAAAATTTATGACCCAAGACCCATAAACATAAGTACATTTTATAATTATGTGAGTTGGAAAACATTTCTAGAAACGAAAATAATCCCAAAAACTGAAAGTATCTGGGAACTTTCCCGTACTTATGTTGAACCCAAATTCGATTATATATATAACGTGAACGGAAAGCTTTATTCCAATTACATTATGACAACGGCCATGATTTCTTTACGTTGGAATCCATTCAGCGATTATATGCAAACCCCCACAGGAAGAATCGAAGTAGAAAAACGTTTTCCAAAATTTACGTTTCAATACACTCAATCCTTGCCGAAAATATGGAAAAATGATTTTGAGTTTAGCAAAATAGATTTCAAAACGGAGTATGAAAAAAAATATTTGAACGGTCAAAAAACAAGCCTGCTTTTTGAAGCAGGATATGCTTTTGGCGATGTTCCGTTAACCCACTTGTACAATACTTCTCCAAATAATATTACTAAAGAAACCATTATTCAGAGAATGACTTTTTCGGGCAAAAATAGCTTTGAAACGATGTTTTTTAATGAGTTTTTTTCCAGTGAATATGCATTTTTTCAGTTCAAACATGGTTTTAGTCGAGTGACCTTATTCAAAAAAATAAAACCTTCCTTGATTCTTGTCTCCAGAATGGCTTGGGGAAATTTACAAAAACCGGAACAACACATTGGATTGGATTACAAAACGCTGAACGAAGGTTATTTTGAATCCGGAATTGAACTCAATCAAATTTATAAAGGTCTGGGATTAAGCGGATTTTATCGTTATGGCCCCAATCAACTTCCTAAATTTGAAGATAACATAGCTGTTAAAATAAGTTATGTACTCAATTTAGGGCTTTAAACTAAAACAAATTTCTCCAGATTTTTATACAGTTATCAGACTTTAGTTTGTATCAGTTGAATATTCTTATGGCTTAATAATTAATACCGACGGTGTATTATTGAGCCAAATACTATGGGAATCAAGTAGTTTTTTCCAACTTTCCAAACTAATGATCATCAAATCCTGATGCTCTAAAAACTCTTTTTTTATTGTTCTGTCCTGCATCATCATAATGTGATTAGGTGCTACTTGTTCTATGGAACGGATCCCCTCTTGAATTTCTCGGTTGCTTCTTATATGACCAACAGCATCCAAAACTGTAATTTGAGAGCCATTATTGTGTATCAATTTTTGAGCAAATTGAATCAAAAAAGCATCCTCCTCACTAAAAATTGGTATGAAAACCTGATTAATTTCTTCTAATTCTTTGTCGACCAGAATCCCAACTGGCATTTTACTTTTAGCAATAATTTGCCTTGTTCTTTCATCAAAAGGAGAATTTTCAAACAGGCCTTCTTTCCCTGTAAATTTATCAATTAAGCGATCCGGATTAATGATTCTTGTTGTAAAACCAAGTACTTTACCCAGTAATGTTCCTTCAAATATAGATTGCCCCAAACCAACTAATAACAAATCATACTCACCATGATTAGCCGTATCAGCTATATCAGAATCAATGTCATTTGATGCTTTAAAAAGGGTGATGATTTTTTGATTTAAATTTTCCGATTCCGAAATAACCGGTAAAAATATTTCTCTTTCGTAATCTTTGATATCAAAGGAATGTAACTCTGAACTTAGTGACAAATGCATTGCGGTAACGATCGTATTCCCACTTTGTTTTTTAACTAAGCTATTAGCCACTTTTAGCAACGTTTTCCCTTTGTCTGCAGTGGCAAAAGAAATTAGAATTTTATATTTACTTCTATTACTTATCTCTTCTGGGACACTACTGCTTTTAGTTTTAAAAATATAATTAATTAAATCCAAAGCCGGGCCGGTCATAAAAGTGGTTGCCAATGCCATAATAACCATCATCGTGAAAATTTGGGTTGACAAAACACCTAAATCATATCCAATATTCAGCACCACTAATTCCATCAGACCTCTTGTATTCATTAATGTACCTATAGACAGACTGTCCTTCCAGCTATGTCCAACGAACTTTGCCGCAAGTGCACTGCCAAAAAACTTACCGACTACTGCAACCAAAATAATCAATCCGGTAATTTTCCATAAATAAATGTCGTCAATTAACCCTATTTGGGTTCTTAGACCTGTAAAAACAAAAAACAAAGGAAGTAGGATTACAACTGAAACATCTTCCACTTTTTCGATAAAAATAGTACGAAATTTATTGTTTTCCGGCATAATTGCTCCAGCCAAAAATGCCCCAAACAAAGCATGAATCCCTATCAGCTCAGATGCGTAAGAAGACAATAGCAATGTCAGAAAAAAAATCGCAACAACCGGTTTATTGAGACTTTCTCTTGTGGAATTCAAATCACCAACTCTTTTTAGAAAAGGCCTAACCACTTTTAACATCACAATTACATACAGTATAGCTAGTGCAATAACATACAAAGAACTCATGAAAGATCCTGCTTTTACAATAGCAATTACTGCTGCCAGAATACACCATGCCGTGATGTCATCGGCGGCGGCACATGTAATTACAATTGCTCCTAACTTAGTTTTATGAATTCCTCGTTCACGAACTATACCAGCCAAAACCGGAAATGCAGTAATACTCATAGCAATCCCCAAAAACAATCCAAAAGACAGGAATTCAACACCTGGAGGAGCAAAAGAATGGTAAATAAAATAGGCAAGTCCTAAACCTAAAGTAAACGGAATAATAATACTGGCATGACTGATAACAACAGCATCATGTGCTTTATTCTTAAGCACTTTTAAATCCAATTCCATCCCAATAACATACATAAAAAGGATTAATCCAATTTGACTCAAAAACTGCAAGTTGCCTAGCGAATCTTTTGGAAACAACATTGCCGAAAATTCAGGAAAGTACATGCCGATTAAAGAAGGGCCTAAAACAATCCCCGCTATCATCTCCCCTATTACTGTTGGCTGGCCAATTCTTCTGCAAACCCATCCAAAAAATCGAGCCACAAAAATAATAGTGATGATTTGGACCAGAAGAATGGCTAACGGATGTTGCAAATTGTGATTCATCGACGTTAGAAAATCATTCCAATGTCCATTTTCTATATGATGAGAAACAATATTTCGTCCTTTCTCCAACACTTTCCCTTTCAGAATAATCCAATACATCAAGGCGGAAGATCCACCAATAATTATCAAATAAAAAAACGAATTTCTAATACTTCGCATACAACTCTTTTTTAAATTACCTTCTTTTACGATGCAAATATGGGAAGCGATTTTTGAGAAATAAAAAGAAATACAGAGTAATTTCTGCCGTATGTAACAAGATTGGAAAACTTTGTAATAAGTTAGATTTTGACTTTTATTAAAAAATCAGAACGATAGGTTTCTCTTAAAATTAATGTGGTGACTTTTCCGTTTTGATCGTGATGGTTCAGCGTAATTTCATTATGATTGAAAAACTTAACAGCGGTAATCGCAATAATTTCCCTTTTATTCACTCTACAAAAATCAGCCTTTGGCAGCTGACTTAAAAGCGAATCAAAGTTAATATTTTTTAAAATCAGCGAGCTGCCACCAACAAGAAACACTTCTTTATCTCTACTGTCAGTCGTTGCAGTCTTGATGTATACAATCAGATGAAAATACAACAATGCCTTTCCTTTATCAGTATTTAAATGAATATATTTTTTAATATTCGAAGGTTTATCAAATCGTTCTAAAGCCTTTGCAACTGCTTTTTGTAAACGCTCCTTTGTAACCGGTTTTAGAATGTAATCAACCGCATCAATATCAAATGCTTGGGCAGCATAATTTTTATAGGCAGTGGCAAAAATGACTAGTTTATTCTGTAGTAAACCCGCAAGAGTCAAACCATCAATTCCGGGCATTTCAATATCTGAAATACACAAATCAAAATCGAGTTTCGGAATTTCGGCCAGTAATTTTTCTGGATCATTAAATACTTTTACAATTTCTATTTCTGGAATTTGCTCGCATAGCATTTTCAGATAGGTCAATCCTGGCAATTCATCGTCCAGCAGCAAGCATTTGAGTTTTGTATTCAAGAAGATTTATTTTTAGGTGCGCAATATAAATGTCATTCTCTACAAATTTATCGAGTTTAAACTGATTTTTGTATATAATTTTCAACCTTTGCTCCAACGTGGCAGCCCCAATGCCACCTCGTTCTTTTTTCAATGTCTTTTTATCTGATATTTTATTTGAAACGGTCAAATAAAAACAATTGTCTTTGAATTCAAATAAAACCGAAATAAAGGCATCTGCGCTTTGCAAATCAGCATGTTTAAACGCATTTTCTATTAAATCAATCGAAATTAAAGGTGCTAAAAGACGTTGTTCATAGAGTATTTCACCTTCACTGATTTTAGTTTTTACTTTCAATTCAAAAAGCGGACTAACTTTAATTTTATTGATTTCTATAAGATTCAATGCAAACTCGATTTCTTCTTTTGGGGAAACCAATTTTTTTTGACTTTCATATAAAATATAATCCAGCACATTCGCCAATTTATCTAAGGCAAAATAGGTCTGATATGCATGTGACTGAATTGAATTGAGAATATTTTTAAAAAGGTGGGGATTGAGTTTGGATTCCAATGTTTCCAACTGTAACTTATTTACTTTCAATTCAAGAAAACGAAACTTTTCTTCTGCTCTTTCTTTCGCTTTTCCCGATTGAATTACACGATAAACAAGATAGCAAAGCAGTATTATCAGTATCATGATAATCGTAAGAAACATATAAATCACACCATTATTTTCTTGAATTCTATTCATCTTTCAGGTTTAAAACTACTTTAAAAAAAACAATTTGATATTTAATGACTCGACACAAATTTGAGCCCAATAATCGAACTGATTAAAGTAGTGATAAAGAAAATTCTCCAAAAATCAGCCGGCTCTTTAAAGACAAAAATTCCAACCAGAACTGTTCCCACTGCGCCAATTCCTGTCCAGACTGCATAAGCCGTTCCTATTGGCAATGTTTGTGTAGCTTTATAAAGCAACAACATACTTATTGTTAAACAAATTAAAAATCCGCCCAACCACAATGTTGCTGTAGCACCTGAACTTTCCTTGGCTTTACCCAAACAAGTTGCGAAACCGACTTCAAAAAGTCCACCGATAATCAATAAAACCCAGTTCATATTAGTGCTTTAAAATTAAAACTGAAGGAACTCCACTCAACCAAACACTTCTAGAATCCACGAGTTCTTTCCAACTTTCGAGACTAATTAACATTAAATCCTGTTTGGCTAAAAATTCTTTTTTAATTGTTTTATCCGTAACCAAACCAATGTTATTCGGATATTTTTGTTCTAAAGAATCTATAGCACTTTTCAAGACAAAATTACTTTCTACATATCCGTTTACATCCAAAATGATAACTTTAGAATTGTTGTTGTAAATTAATTTTTGAACATAATCAATCAAAAATGAATCCTCAGCGCTAAAAATCGGAATAAAAACCTGATTAACATTTTGCAATTCTTTGTCAATCAAAATCCCAATTGGCATTTTAGTTTTAGAAATAATCTGTCTGGTTCTTTCATCAAAAGGGGAATTTTCGAATAATCCTTCTTTTCCAGTAAATTTATCAATCAATCGATCCGGGTTAATTATCCTTGTTGTAAAACCAATCACTTTTCCGAGAATTGTCCCTTCAAAAATAGATTTCCCTAAGCCTATCAACAATAAATCGTAATCGCCCTGATTAGCGACATCAGCAATTTCGGTTTCAATATCAAGGGTCGCTTTAAAAATAGTGGTAATATCTTGATTCAACAGTTGCGATTCTTCGACAATTGGATAAAAACTATTCTTTTCTTTATCTTCCATATTGAACGTATGCACCTCATCACTTAATGACAAATGCATTACTGTTATACTAGATTTTGCTTTTTGTTTCTTTATAAAACTGTTAGCCATTCGCAACAGAGATTTCCCTTTTTCGTTATTGCCAAACGAAATTAAAATTCGGTATTTTTTATGGTTTGCTTGTTCTAAAATTTCGACACCATCTTTAGTTTTGAATACATAATTGATTAAATCCAATGCTGGCCCTGTCATAAAAGTTGTTACTAATGCCATGATAACCATCATTGTAAAAACCTCAGGAGTCAAAACTTTAAGCTCTAACCCAATATTCAACACGATCAACTCCATTAAACCACGCGTGTTCATCAAAGCACCAATAGTCAAACTGTCCCGCCAACTTTGACCTACAAATTTAGCGGCTAATGCGCTTCCTAAAAATTTTCCTACTACCGCAACCAAAATAATAAAACCGGTAACTTTCCATAAATACGGATCATTGATAAGGCCTATTTCGGTTTTTAAACCGGTAAACACAAAAAACAAAGGCAGTAAAAGAATCAACGCAACGTCCTCTACCTTTTCTATGAATATTGTTCTAAATTTTGGAACATCGGGCATAATAGCTCCAGCCATAAAAGCACCGAACAACGCATGTATACCAATCACTTCAGTAGCATAAGACGAAAGAATAAGTACCAGAAAAAAAATCGCCACGACAGGTTTTACTATACTGTCTTTAGAGCCATATAAATCCCCTATTCTTTTCAAGAATGGTTTTACAATAAAAATCATGGCCGCAACATAAATTAAAGCCAGCAAAATAATGTATAAGGAACTAACAAAAGTTCCCGCTTTTACAATCGCGATTACGACAGCTAAAATACACCAGGCGGTAATATCATCGGCAGCTGCACACGTAATAACAATAGCTCCTAGTTTCGTTTTATGAATCCCTCTTTCCTGAACGATTCTTGCCAAAACAGGAAATGCAGTTATGCTTAGTGCAATTCCCATAAACAAACTAAAAGCAAGGAACTTCACTCCTTCAGGAGCAAATCGATTGTAAACAAAATAGGCTAATCCAATTCCGAGGGCAAATGGAATGACAATACTCGCATGACTTATCACCACCGCTTCATTAGCTTTATTTTTCAACACTTTAATATCGAGTTCCATTCCTATGACAAACATAAAAAGAATCAATCCTATTTGACTTAAAAACTTTAAATTTCCTAATGATTCTACGGGAAACAAAGCGCTTGAAAATTCCGGAAAATACATTCCCAATAAAGAGGGTCCAAGAACAATCCCTGCAATAATCTCTCCTATAACGGATGGCTGCCCTATTTTTTTGAAAACCCAACCAAAAAAACGAGCCACAAGGATTATCGTAATAATTTGCGCTAAAAGAATAGCCAGCGGGTCCTGAAAATTGTGTTGCATCGAAGCTATAAAATCATTCCACGAACCATTTCTACTGGCACGCATTACAATAGTTTCACTTGCTTCTAATTTTTCTCCCCTACTTATAATCCAATATATTAATGCGGTAAAACCACCTGTTACACCTAAATAAAATATTGTGTTTTTATAATTCTTCATATATAATTTTCTGTGGACTTTCCTGTCTTTAAATAAACAAAGATGAGAAATTCAAATGTATAATTTATATCCCATAAAATTAATATATTATAAAATAAAAAACCTCCAGAATTGAACGGATAACACCCCAAAAAGTTTTATTTAAAACAAATGATTTAAGGCGGTTTTGACTACCTTTACCGCCGTTAAATATGTTTTATGATTAAATGGTTTAGTTTAGGATTTTGGGAATTAATAGCTCGAGTTGTCCTTAGAAATAGAATTTTAATGTTATCCGTTATTGTAGCGATAACAGCCCTTTTAGCGATGCAATGGAAGAATATCCATTTCACTTTTACTGAAGCCAACTTATTACCGGACGACAATATTGTAAATATAGAATACAATGCCTTTTTGAATAAATTTGGCGAAGAAGGAAATCTAGTCATCCTAGGCGTAAAAGACAATGCTATTTTTACTCCAAAAGCCTACGTTTCCTGGAGTAAACTAATGAACAGCCTTAAAGAAGACAAGGCGGTTGATTTGGTTATTTCCTTAAACGACTTAAAGAAATTACAGAAAAACGATTCGCTCCAAACCTTCGAATTGGTTCCTTTTGTTGATCAAACCAAAACTGTTGACAAAGTCTATCTCCAGAAAATAAAAAGAGAACTTTTCAACGATTTACCTTTTTACGAAGGATTACTTTTCAATAAAAGATCGGGAAGTATTCGTTCCGCAGTTTACCTGGACAAAAAAATTGTAAACACTGCTGAGCGAAAAGAATTTATTCTCGGCAAATTAGTTCCTGCAGTAGAAACATTTGAAAAAGAAACCGGAATTGATCTTCGTGTTTCTGGAATGCCATACATAAGAACACTAAATGCACAAACGATATTAAACGAAATAGGAATTTTTATTGGAGCTTCATTATTGGTTACCTCATTGCTATTCTTTTTCTTTTTCAGAAGTTTTAGAGCGACCTTAATTTCAATGATTATTGTAATCATTGGTGTCATGTGGTCGTTTGGATTTTTAGGATTATTAAATTACGAAATCACAGTTTTAACTGCTCTGGTTCCTTCTCTAATCATCGTTATCGGGATTCCAAATTGTATTTTCCTAACCAATAAATACCATCAGGAGTACAAAGTCCATCGAAATAAAGTCAAAGCTCTCCAACGTGTTACTACTAAAGTAGGAATGGCAACACTGATGACTAACCTTACTACAGCCATTGGTTTTGCTACATTTATTGCCTCAAATAATCAATTATTATTAGAATTCGGTGTCGTAACCTCGATAAATATCATGGCACTTTTCTTTTTGTGCATTATTGTTATCCCTATTTTTCATAGTTACATCCCACCTCCAAAAGACAGACATATTGAGCATTTAGATCGAAATTACGTTAAGGTTTTTATGGATTGGATTCTGAGAAACGTAAAATATAATAGATTTTCGATATACGTGGTTGCAGTTATCCTTTTGGTAATTAGCATTATTGGCATTTACAAAATGCGCATTTCGGGTAGCTTAATTGAAGACATGCCCAAAAAAGAGGCGTTTTTTGAAGATATTGTTTTCTTCGAAAAAGAATTTGATGGCGTTATGCCCCTGGAAATAATGATTGACACCAAACGTAAAAAAGGAGTCATGAAATTGTCCACGCTTAGGCGAATGGAAGAACTAGAAGAAACCATTGACGAAATTCCGGAACTGTCAAAACCCATTTCAATTGTCAATTTAGTTAAATATTCTAAGCAAGCATATTATAATGGAAATCCAGAATATTATGAACTGCCGACCTCACAAGAACAATCGTTTATATTGTCGTATGCAAAAAATGCCACTAAAAATTCGAAAGACAATTTAATGAAAAGCTACGTGGATGCGACAGGACAATATGCGCGGATTACCACTTTTATGCGCGATGAAAGCGGGGACAATATTGCCAAAATTGAAGCTGAGATTCGCAAAAAAGCCGATAAAATTTTCCCTTCAGACCAGTATAAGGTTACCATTACGGGAAAAGCACTGGTTTTCCAAAAAGGAACCGGCTACCTACTGGACAATTTACTTTCTTCTCTGCTTTTTGCCTTTTTCCTGACAGCACTTTTGGTCGCTTTTATGTTCCGTTCCTTAAAAATGGTTCTGGTTTCCATTATCCCGAATCTATTACCATTAATGTTAACCGCCGGGATTATGGGCTTTCTGGACATTCCGTTGAAACCGTCAACAATATTGGTTTTCGGTATCGCATTTGGGCTTTCGGTTGATGACACGGTCCGATTCTTGTCACAATACCGCGAAGAATTAAAGAAAAATAAATGGAAAATACGCAAATCCGTTTACGCTACATTTACGGATGCCGGTTTAAGTATGTTTTATACTTCCATCGTATTATTCTTTGGTTTTTCTGTATTTATGCTGTCCAGTTTTGGAGGAACAATCGCTCTTGGCGGATTGATCTCGTTGACTTTATTATTTGGAATGCTGTCAAATTTAATGTTGCTTCCTGCTTTGGTGCTGACCTTGAATAAAACATTGGCAAACGAACAGGATTTCATCGAGCCAAAAATTGACATCATTGAACCAAGTGATGAGGAGATTGATGCTTTAAAGAAAAAATAGCATTTTATTTTTCGAAACTTTTTCTCGCTATCCGTTGCTGTCTTTGTGTAAAAAAAAACAAAGGAGCTGTACTACTATAATTGCGTAATTCTTTAGCAAGGAGTCAAATCTTTCCATTGCGCTACTTCCGACTACAGCTTTATCTTTTTTGAGGTCATTTTCATTAACTAAAAAAGGATAAAGCCATAAAGCGGGAAATAGTTCCTAAATAACTGAATAGTCTTAGTTATTTGCCTTCTCCAATATGTTTAAACCCATATTATACAGAGTAAATGCCTGAATATCTACATTTTCCTGAATGGTTGCCGCTACAGATTTTCCTGCACCGTGACCTGCATTGATATCAATTCGGATTAGGGTCGGGTTGCTTCCAGTCTGTTTTTCTTGTAATTCGGCAGCAAATTTAAAACTGTGCGCCGGCACTACTCTATCGTCATGATCGCCAGTAGTAATCATCGTTGCTGGATATTGTATTCCTTTTTTTATGTTGTGTACAGGAGAATACCCCCTAATATAATCAAACATTTCCTTACTGTCTTGTGATGTTCCATAATCATATGCCCAACCTGCACCTGAGGTAAAAGTATGGTAGCGCAGCATATCCATGACACCTACGGCTGGCAAAGCGACTTTCATCAACTCCGGACGCTGGCTCATAGTGGCGCCCACCAACAACCCTCCGTTTGATCCGCCACGGATGGCAAGAAACTGAGAGGAAGTGTATTTTTGAGCAATCAGATATTCTGCAGCTGCGATAAAATCATCAAATACATTTTGCTTTTGCATTTTGGTTCCTGCATCATGCCATTTTTTTCCATACTCGCCTCCACCACGCAAGTTTGGAACCGCGAAAACGCCTCCGTTTTCCATCCATACGGCATTAGCAATACTGAAACTTGGTGTTAAACTCACATTAAATCCACCATAACCATACAGCATTGTTGGATTTGTCCCGTCGAGTTTCAATCCTTTTTTATGGGTGATAATCATTGGAATTTTGGTCCCGTCTTTAGAAGTGTAAAACACTTGATTGGACTCATATTCTTCGCTCTTGAAATCTACTTTTGGTTTTTGATATACCGTAGAGATTCCCAATTTTTGTTCAAACGAATAGACAGAGCCTGGAGTGACGTAATTGGTAAACGAATAATAGAGTATTTTTTCTTTTTTCTTTCCGCTAAAACCAGCTGCTGTTCCTATACCCGGTAATTGAATCTCACGAACCAGCTTTCCAGAATAATCGTACTGTTTCACAACTGAAACGGCATCTTTCATATAATTAGCAAAGAAATATCCTCCGCCTGTGGATGGAGATAATACATTCTCCGTTTCTGGAATGAAATCTTTCCAGTTCTCCGGTTTTGGGTTCTCGACCTGAACGGTAACAATGCGTTTGTTAGGTGCATTCAAGTCAGTTACAATGAATAATTTTTCACCTTCGTTATCAATTATATAGTTAGAACCCTTGAAGTTATCAACAATAGTCACAAGAGGACTGTTGGGTTTTGTCAAATCTTGTATATACAATTCATTTCCATACGTGGAAGTTGATGCTGTAATGACCAAATAATGATCATCCTCCGTAACGCTGCCATCTACATAACGTCGTTTTTGCTCGGCACCAAAAATAATCTGATCCTCTTTTTGCGAGGTTCCTAACTTATGGAAATACAATTTATGTTGGTCTGTCTTTGCCGACAATTCGCTCCCTTTTGGTTTATCGTAACTGGAATAATAGAACCCTTCATTTCCTCTCCAAGATATGCCACTGAATTTAACATCAACTATGGTATCTTCAATTATTTTTTGGGTAATTGCATCCATGATTATGACTTTTCTCCAATCACTTCCGCCTTCTGAAATGGCATATGCCACTTTAGAACCGTCTTTGGAGAAATCCAGTCCGCCAAGGGAAGTGGTTCCGTCTTTAGAAAAAGTATTGGGATCCAAGAAAACAGTTTCTTTTCCTTTCTTGTCTTTTCTGTACAACACCGATTGGTTTTGTAGGCCATTATTTTTGGAGTAATATGTAAAATTACCCTCGATAAAAGGCGCACCTATTTTCTCATAATTCCACAATTTTTCCATCCTTACTTTTAACGCATTGCGAAATGGAATTTTAGCTAAATAATCGTAGGTTACTTCATTTTGAGATTTTACCCAGGCCCCGGTTTCGGCAGATTTATCATCTTCGAGCCAGCGATAGGGATCAGGAAGTTTCGTATCAAAATATACATCGACCGTTTCTCCCTTATTTGTAGTTGGATATTTTATTGGGTTTTGGTTTTGACCAAAAGATGAAATAGTAGTTGAAACTGCCATTATTAAAAAAAATTTTTTCATTATACGTGCTTTAGTTCATTATAAAAATAGACAAATAATTTAGCGTTTTATATCAAGGAAAGTAGTAAGATAATAGTAGTCTATGAAATTGCTTTTTTGTTACAATATTCTTGCTGCAATGTTCTTATAAATTATTCCTATGAATTGCATTCCATAAATTTTCAAAAAACGCTACTCTAGAATAGCGTTTTTATGTTTTCCTTATACTGCAGTGTTACAAAGTAAAATTTAGCCCAAAAACAAAGCTTCTTCCTATATTAGGAATTCCATCGGTTTTCAATCTGGAAAGGTGGGCGATATATCTTTTGTCCAGTAAATTATTACCATTAAGGTTAATATCAAAAGCTGTTTTACCTAGTTTCACCTTTCCTCCAAAACCGATATTCACCAAGGAATAACCATTGGATTTCGTCTCAAAACCACTTACATTACTTTGATTGAAAGTAGTAGAAAAATTCAAAGTGGCAAAACCATCTTCGAGCCAGTTTTTGATTTTAAACTCTGTTCTAATAGTGTTATTCCAATTGTTAGCCGGAATTAAGGGCAAATACTCACCGTTTTGCTTCTTCCCCGTAACGGTTTCGAAACTGGTTTCATAATGCAACCAATCCAAAGGATGCGGATGAAAATGCAATCCAATTTCACCACCGTACAATTTGGCATCATTCTGAATGTAATCAAAAACCGCGTTTTCATCGATCACAACACCGGTTGGTGATGTATAAATATAATTGTTGATATGATTATAAAATCCGTTTACAAAAAACTCGAAATGATCCGTTCTGTATTCCAAATTCAAATCAGTTTGTATGTTCTGCTCGGTTTTCAAATCACGATTTCCGACTTCATAGCGATTCGTTCCTTCATGAACACCATTGGAAGTTAGTTCGGCAAGGTTTGGCGCTCTAAACCCAGAAGCAAGATTCAGTCGTAAAGTCAAATCATCGGTCAGATTCGTTTTGTATCCTAACGAAGCATTAAAACTGTCATATGATTTTTCGATAGCTTCAAAAGAGCCTTCCGTTCCAGCAATACCATATGCTTCGGTGCTGATTTTTCGATTATCAAAACGTAAACCAGCCTGGAGCACATTCGTTTTCCATTGGTAATAAGCGGTTCCAAAAACACCAAAATCATTTATAATCGCATCCGGAATTAAATATTCTTCTCCTGAGTTGGCGTTGGTTTGGTGCATTCCCTGAATTCCAAAAATAGTTTCTACTTTCCCAATTACAGGCAGATGATATTTTGCGTCGTAATTAAATGTTTTTAGTTTCATATGCAACACTGCAACATCGCTATCTTCAAATTCGCTTCGATCATTGACAATATAACCCAAATCGACATCCAGTTTTGAGTTCTTGAAAAAGAAAACATTGTTCAAACTCAGCAAATGATTAAAGACGCCTTGTTTTGGAAATTCTGGTTTTTTACTACTGGTTTGTACTGTAATACCATCTTCTGGAATCCCTAAATCGAGTTTATTGTAATTGTAACGCAATACACTTGAAAATTTGGCGTTGTTGAGCCCAATTCCTGTTTTAAAATCCGTCTCATTGTAGCGGGTATTAAGTACCCGCGCACCGTCTGCAATTTTATAATCGGAATGTGTATTGTAGCTTCCTCGAGCAAGAAACTTCCAGTTATCACTAGATGTTTTCACTCCCAATGAAGAATTACTGCCTAAGGTATTCGAGAAATATTTTTGACTGAAATTAGCTTTAAACGTATTGGCATCAGCAAATTTTTCGGGATTAAAATATAAAACGCCCCCCAAAGCATCCGAACCATACAACAAAGAAGCTGGTCCTTTTATCACCTCAACACTTTCTATTCCTGAGTCATTTAATCCCAATCCGTGTTCGTCACCAAACTGTTGATTTTCTATACGAACTCCTTGAGAATAAACTAAAACACGATTCCCACTCAAACCTCGAATCACCGGTTTACCAATAGAAGTTCCTGTAGAAACCTGTGAAACACCTGGAATAGTAGCCAGTCCCTCTATCAAAGTTGCGGTTCCTTTTCGCTGCATATTTTTGATGCTTTCGTGTTCCACCTTCATCACATTTTGTGATTGTATTTTATTGAAAGCAGTCGAAACAATCACTTCATCCATCTCAAATATTGTTTCTTCGAGCACTACATCTAGTATGTTTTCTTTTTGCAAACTGCTTATGGTTTTATGCTGCGTTCCAAATCCTATAAAAGCAAAGGTGAGTTTTAATTTTCCGTTAGGGAGATTGGTAAATGCGAATTTTCCATTCTCATCGGTTGTTGTTCCTTTATGCAATTCTGATGCATAGACCGAAACTCCTTTTATAGGATGATTTGCACTATTAATTACGACACCTGATATCGAATTTTGCGCTTGAAGCATCGCCGAAAACCCCAAAAATAGGGCTATAATAAATTTTTTCATTGAAAATTATTGTATTGTTCCATTAGCCAACGTACTCAAAAGAGATAGTGTCGAGCCTGGAATTATTTAGTAAATAAAAAATACATCCATAAAAAATCAACTAAACAAGTTTGACTTTGTACGGAAAATGAATTGGATTTAACAATTTACTGGGGGACCACGATGGGAATACAAACTTCCGGAAAACGAAAGAATCGTTTCTGTGGTGGCAAAGAAATAAGGTATTTCTTTGTATTGGATATATAATTGATAGGAGAAATCAACCGTGGAAATGTAACTACTGGAGGTGAATTCACAAACTAAACAATGGTCAAAACCTCTATGCTGATGGGTTAATTCTGCCTTATTAGAATCATGCTTGTGATAACAGACTTTTTCTGAAAATTTCTTTTCCAGATGCTCATATCCATGAAACGATTGAAACACTATGGAAAACAATAGTGCACTCGCAAAGAAAAGATTTATTATGAGCTGTTTCTTTTTCATTCGCCACAAAGGTAATAAAACTAAAATATAACCTCTATTTAAAACAAAAAAACTACAACGCTAAATTAGAGTTGTAGTTTTATATAGAATAGACATGCGCTGCGGCGCAACGCTTCCTGTCAAAATTAATTTAATTACACCAATTTAGCTGCAATCAAATATTCTGCAATTTGTATTGTGTTTGTAGCTGCTCCCTTTCTCAAGTTATCAGCAACAATCCACATATTCAAAGTATTTTCCTGGCTTTCGTCACGACGAATTCTACCGACAAAAACATCGTCTTTCCCTTGCGCATACATTGGCATTGGGTATGTATAAGTATCATTGTTGTCTTGAACTACAACACCATCGGTATGATGCAAAATATTTCTTATTTCGTTAACATCAAAATCACTGGTGAATTCAACATTTACTGCTTCGCTGTGTCCACCAACGATAGGCACACGAACAGCTGTAGCTGTAACCGCAATAGCGTTATCACTTAATATTTTTTTAGTTTCACGAACCAATTTCATTTCTTCTTTGGTGTATCCATTGTCTTCAAATGAGTCACATTGTGGAATTGCATTTCTGTGAATTGGATATTTGTAAGCCATTTCACCTTGTGCACCTGCGTATTCATTTTCTAATTGCTGAACTGCTTTTACCCCTGTTCCGGTAATGGACTGGTAAGTAGAGACAATCACACGTTTAATATTATATTTTCTATGCAGTGGCGCCAAAACCAATACCATTTGAATGGTAGAACAGTTTGGATTTGCAATGATTTTATCTTCTTTAGTCAATTCACCTGCATTAATTTCAGGAACGATCAATTTTTTAGTTGGGTCCATTCTCCAAGCTGATGAATTATCGATAACGGTTGTTCCCGCTGCTGCAAATTTCGGAGCCCATTCCAGTGAAGTATCACCACCTGCAGAAAACAAAGCAATATCCGCTTTCATGTCCACAGCAGTTTGCATACCCACCACTTTATATTTTTTACCTTTATATTCTATTTCTTTTCCAACTGATCTTTCAGAAGCAACAGGAATTAATTCTGTTACAGGAAAATTTCTTTCTGCCAATACTTTTAACATTACTTCGCCAACCATTCCAGTAGCGCCTACAACTGCTATTCTCATAGTATATTTTATTATTGAGTACTAAATTTGAATAGCAAAAGTAAGTAATATTCAAATCAAAACAAGCGTGTTCACAAAAAATAACAAAATGTTACAAATATAACACTTAGTTGTTTAGATATGCAACAAGGCATTGTTTAACTATTTAAAAGAAAACCGCCTCAATAGGAAGCGGTTTAGTTGCAAAGGGTATTATTTTTTCAATAAATCTCTAATTTGTGTAAGCAATTCTTCCTGCGTAGGTCCGGCTGGAGCAGCAGGTGCAACTTCTTCTTTCTTCCTGGCTTTTTCAGCAGCCCTTAAAATAACAAAAATAAAGAAGGCAATGATAACGAAGTTAATAATAGCCTGAACTAAATTACCATAAGTAATTACAGCAGCTCCAGCAGTTTTCGCAGCAGCCAAACTTTCATAACTATTTCCATCCAGTGTGATGAATTTCTGTGTAAAATCAATTCCACCAGTAAGTAAACCTACAATTGGCATAATAACGTCATCTACAGCAGAACCAACAATTTTTCCAAACGCAGCACCAATAACCACCGCAGTTGCTAAACTCAATACATCGCCTTTCATTAAAGAGGCCTTAAAATCGCCGAAAAATCCCATAATTATTTTTTTTAGGTTAAAAAATATATTTAATTTACACGAATTTAATCAAAATTTTAATACAATTAACAGTCTAACCTTACTAATTACTCTCGATAAAACACCCGTTTTACTCGTTGAGAAATACTGGTAAGAATCTCGTACGGTATCGTGCTTAATTTTTGGGCAATGTAATTCACAGTTGGGTTTTCACCAAAAATAATTGCCGCATCACCTTCTTTGCAATCAATTCCACTTACATCCACCATTAACATATCCATGCAAATACTGCCAAGAATACTTGCTTTTTCATTCTTAATAATTACAAAACCAACCCCATTTCCCCATCCTCTGAAAATTCCATCAGCATAACCTATGGGAATCGTAGCTATTTTTGTTGGTTTCTCTGCTATAAATCGCCTACCATAACCTACACTTTCACCCGCCGGAATGGTCCTTATTTGCGAAATTACTGATTTTAGCGTTCCTACGTTTTCTAAATGCTTCTGTTCCTCACTGTCATTTGAAACTCCGTAAAGTCCAATTCCCAGACGCACCATATCGTATTGCGAATCTTGATAATTAGTAATCCCTGAAGTATTTAAAATATGCCGAATGGGTTGTATTTGCAATTCCGACATCAACTTTGAGGATAGTTTCTCAAATAAATCAATTTGTGAATATGCAAAATCTTTGAATTCCAAATCATCACTTGTCGCCATATGTGATAAAATACTTTTTATTTCAACTGTTTGATTTCCTTTCAATATTGCAATCAAATCATCAATCGTGTTGTTCTCAAACCCCAAACGATGCATCCCTGTATCCAGCTTTATATGAATAGGGAAATATTTCAATTTTTTTTGCTCCGCGATTTTTAAGAAAGCTCGTAATCCTTTCAAGCTATAAATTTCGGGTTCTAAATGATGTTGAATAATTGCCGAAAAACTGGTTGTTTCTGGATTCAATACCATAATTGGCAAATGAATCCCTCCATTTTTTAACGAGATACCTTCGTCGGCGAAGGCTACGCCCAAATAATCCACTTTATGATGTTCCAATAATTTGGCTATTTCAAGACCACCGCTTCCGTAACCAAAAGCTTTTACCATAACCATTATTTTAGTTTTGGGTTTCAGCTTTGATTTGAAAAAATTCAAGTTATGACTGATAGCATTCAGGTTTATTTCCAGAACAGTTTCATGTTTTTTCTCTTCTAGTAAAGCTACAATTTCTTCAAAATGAAACGTGCGAGCTCCTTTAATCAAAATTGTTTCATCACTAAAATTCAAATCTTCAAAACTTGAAATAAAGGCTTCAGTATTTTTAAAACTAATACAGTTCGTAAACTTATTTTCGAATGACGAAATAGTTTCACCAATCCCGATAACCCTTGTAATTTTATTAGAAATAATGAGTTGGGAAACTTTCGAGTATAATTCCTCATTGGACAGACCACTTTGGAAAATATCAGATAATATGAGCGTCTTTTTTTGACGTTTATTTTGGCTTTCCAAAAAGTCCAAGGCGATTTTCAATGATTGAAAATCGGAACTATAACTATCATCAATAACACTGCAATTATTTATTCCGTTTTTAACTTTCAAACGCATTTCGACTGGATACAACAATTTCACTCGATTCTGAATCGTTACTGTATCATATTCAAAATATAACAAAACCATCAAACACGAAATCGCATTTTCAACAGATGCTTTATCCTGAAATGGGATTGCTAATTCAAATGGATCCTGTTTATATCGATAATGAATTGTAGTGCTGCCATTTTTAATTACTGTATTAAAGACGAAGACATCAGCATCTTTGGAGTCAAAACTCCATGAAAATGATTTTGTTTTCTTAGTAATAAAGGAAGCAACACACTCGTTTTTTTGATAAATCACCACTTCTGAATCTTCAAAAAGGCGCATTTTCTCTTCTATTTTCTCTTCTAAATTGGCGAAACCTTCATCATGTGCAGAACCAATATTTGTTAAAACCCCAATCGTTGGCTTGATAATAGGCTTCAGTTTTTCCATTTCTGAACCCGTAGAAATCCCAGCTTCAAAAAGTCCAAGATTGTGTTGCTCATTGATAGCCAAAACCGACAACGGAACTCCAACTTGTGAGTTATAACTTTTTGGGCTTCGAATAATATTATAATCCGGACTTAGGAGAAAATTCAGCCATTCTTTTACTATAGTTTTACCGTTACTTCCGGTCAATCCTATAATAGGAAAAGAGAAAAGACTTCGATAATACGCTGCGATTTTTTGCAAGGCTTGTAATGTATTTTCGACAACCAGAAAATTGGCTTTACCCTCACAATCTTCAGGAATATGGGTAACAACAAAATTCTGAACACCTTTTTCAATTAAATCTTTTACGTAAAAATGTGCATCATTATTGGTTCCAACCAATGCAAAAAACAAGGTTTGCATACCATTTTGCAACGAGCGACTGTCGATAGAAATAGTATCAATTGAAAGGGCACTGTTGTCGCCTACAAATTTAGCCTGAATTTGAGGGATAATATTTTGGATTTTTAGACTCATTGATTTGCAACGCGAATGACGCTAATTTTACTGATTGGTATGAACTGTTACATAGAAAAGAAAGAATCGAAAATTTTGTATAAGCAACAATTAATCGGTTTCTTTCTAAAACTTCTTCAAAAATAACACTTCTTTTCATAATGAAGACTTCGAAACGTTACAATTTATAGCTATTCCCTGTTTAATAAAATCCGAACGAAATCCCCTTTTAAAGCAGTATAAAAGTTAAAAACACCATAAATCTACACTAACTATTTTATCAGAATCGTTATATTTGTTAGTACAAACAACACTTGAAATTTTGAAAAAAATCCTGCCAATATTCTCTTATATTTTCCACCCAATATTCATACCGATAATGGCGGCTTTGGTTTACCTTTTTTTCAACCTTTCTCTTTTTGTCAATCAGGAAAAACTTTTCATTTTATTCCAAATCTTAATTGTTACGGTAATCATTCCCATTCTGCTTTTTTTAGTATTACGGGCTGCGGGAAGAATCGATTCTATAATGATAGCTGAAGTCTCACAACGAAAAATACCACTGATAATTCACTGTTTTCTCCTTATTTTATTAGTTCGAAAAAGCATCACTTTGGACCGATATCCCGAATTGCATTTTTTCTTTTTGGGAGCATTGATGAGTACTCTGCAAGCATTAGTATTATCCTTTTTTAAGACAAAAGCCAGTCTTCATATGATGGGTATAAGCTCCCTAACCGTTTTTGTTATGGGATTAAGCTTGCACTATCAAATCCAAAATAGCTTTATGATCACGGTTTTAATACTTATAAATGGCTGTGTGGCTTCATCCCGTTTAGAAATGAAAGCCCATACTCCTTCAGAATTGATTCTTGGTTTTCTTTTAGGAAGCGTACCGCAACTGCTTTTGTTATATTTATGGTTATAAAATATAGAAAATAATTCCAATATTAAAGGATTTCATAGCTATGGGCTGACCATCAATTTTGGCAGATTTAAATAATGAATTCAAACCATAATAGGCATATACATTTATCGTATTATAGCCCGATGAAATATAAACACCATATAAAAAATCATTGAAGTCCTTATTTCCCGTAACGATTATTTTCCCCTGATCATCTTTAAAAATGGATCGGTCATAAATTAAATAACTGAATTTAACGCCACCATATATTCTCCAAAACTTATAGTTCTCATAGGTCGATGTTCTCCATCTGAACTCAATGGGAACATCCACTAATAGTTGTGAAAACTTATTCTTACTAAAGACTGTTTCTGCATCGATAATTGAATAAACCAAGTTTTGATCCGATTTATAGATCGCAAGATCCTGATTGTAATCATTATAAGAAATACCTATTCCGGACGCTATTGCAATGGTTCTGTTTTTATTTATAGGCATATCCCTAAGAAAGCCGACAGAAAAACCAGTTGACAATTTGCTCTGCGATAAACCTTCCGGTTTGTTCGTTAAAGTATTGTATGTAAATCCAAAATAAAACTGATCTTCTCTATAAAGGGAATCAATTTTGACTTTTGGATCATTTTCAGCAATCACATTTTCTTGGGAAAAAAGATTGAAAACGGATAAGAAAAGAAAACAATTAAGAAATAACCGCATATTGTTTTTGGGTTTAAAATTGCTGGCTGATAATTTCAAACACATTATTAGTTTTTACTTCTCATTGCAGCATTACAAATATACCAATTTGATGGTTTTATTATAGGTAATGCTGATAAATAAACTTTTAATAAGTCCAGAATATTTTTTAATAAATATATTCTCAGGCTTAAAATCTAATCTTATAAACTTTTTTCAATCCCCATTTCAAGACCCCTTAGTTCCGCCAATCCACGTAAACGTCCGATTCCGGAATACCCGGGATTTGTTTTCTTATTCAAATCATCCAGCATTTGATGCCCATGATCAGGTCTCATAGGAACAACTACGTTGCGGGATTTTTGGATTTGCAAAATCGCTTTTACTACGCCGTACATGTTTACATCTCCTTCCAAATGATTGGCTTCAAAAAAGCTGCCTTCTGCATCTCTTTGTGTACTTCTTAAATGGATGAAATTCATTTTATTCCCATGACGTTCCACCATTCCCACCAAATCATTATCCGCACGAACACCATAAGAGCCAGTACACATTGTAAAACCATTTGATTGCGAATCAACGGCAGAAAGTAAGTCAATCAAATCTTCTTCGGTACTTACCACTCTTGGTAATCCAAGAATTGGATAGGGAGGATCATCAGGATGAATCGCCATCAAAACGCCTTCACTCTCAGCAACCGGAATGATTTCTTTCAAGAAATAAAAGAGGTTTTCTTTTAATCTTTTTCTGTCAATATGATTATATCCTTTTAGAATAGCAAGAAACTCTTCCACTGAATATGCTTCTTCGGCACCAGGAAGTCCTGCCAAAATATTCTGTTGCAGCTTGATTTTTTCTTCGTCATTTAACGCTTCAAAATAAGTAGTGGCAGCAGCTATCTGAGTTTTATTATAGGTTTCTTCCGCTCCCGGTCTTTTCAAAATAAATAATTCGAAAGCAGCAAAAGCATTAAAATCAAATCGAAGCGCTTTGGATCCATCCGGTAATTCATAAGCTAAGTCAGTTCTGGACCAATCAAGAACCGGCATGAAATTATAGCAAACACAGTGAAGTCCGCAAGTCGCAAGGTTTTTAATACTTTGCTTATAGTTTTCTATGTATTTCAGGTAATCACCCGTTTGTTTTTTAATGTCTTCATGTACCGGAATACTTTCAACAACGGACCATGTCAAACCAGATAATTCACCTCCTACTGTGGCGTTTTTGTATTCAATTAAATGTTTTCTTTTCAAAATTTCTTCTACTTCCCATACCTCTCCATTAGGAATATGATGTAAAGCGGTTACTACCCCCGTGGCTCCGGCTTGTAAAATATCTGATAATTGAACGGGATCGTTAGGCCCGAACCATCTTAATGTCTGTTCCATTTTTTCTCTTTATTAATTATTTAGATGCTTGATGCACCAAAACCTCCATCTACACTCACCGTTATTCCTGTGACAAACTTGGACATATCACTACACAAAAATAATAATATTCCGTCTAAATCTTCTGGAACTCCAAATCTTCCCATCGGAGTATGCTCTATAATTTTTTCTCCACGAGAGGTCAGGTTTCCGTCCGGATCCAGCAATAAGCTTCTGTTCTGTTCACCAATAAAAAATCCTGGGGCTATCGCATTCACACGAATTCCTTCCCCATATTTACCTGCCAATTCAACCGCCATCCATTTCGTAAAATTATCAATTGCCGCTTTTGATGCGGAATACCCAACTACCCTACTTAAGGGTCTTTGGGCCGTTGCCGAAGAAATATTTATGATAATTCCCGACTTTTGTTTTGCGAAAATTTCTGAAAATACTTGAGAAGGCAATATTGTTCCAATGATATTTAGATCCAATACTTTTTGCAAATCGTCCTTTGCCATATCATAAATCGCTTGATCAGGTCCAATGGTAGCGCCTGGAATATTTCCTCCAGCTGCATTTATCAGAATATCCAATTTCCCATATTTTTCAATAACAAAATCACGAATTTCTTCCAGATCTGCTTTATCCAACACATTTGCTTTGACAGCAAAAGCTTCACCACCTTCTTTCTTAATTACTTCAACCGCTTTTTCTGCTTTTTCAATTGTTGATCCCACAATACCTGTAATTACTCCATATTGCGCCAATATTCTTGCCATACTGCTTCCTAGAACCCCTGATCCTCCAGTTATTATCGCTACTTTTCCTTTCAGATTAAATAATTCTTCCGTTTTCATGTACTTATTTTTATATTTTTTAATAATTTCTAAAGTCGATTTAATTGTCAATTCGTCAATTAAAATATTTTTATTCTAAAATCGACGAACGCTATTTCATTACAGGAGCTTAATGTAATTTATCAGTGGTCAAAAGCTTTTTCCCATTAAATCATAAAAACCGCACCTTTGGTTACTTCTCTTTTTGCATTAAATCATGTACGATTTCAAAATAAGGTGCAAAATTATAGCAAAAATTCTTAAAACCTTCAACAATCGCTTCCAGAAAACAACTATTTCATGAAAATTAGCTTCAAAATATAATATTTGTTCGAAAGTTGCAATGCTTTACTGAGGACATTGAAAATTTGTTACTCAAATTATTAATAAACAGTAGCCTAATTAAGCATAATCCTCTGAACTATTCACCGTCACAATCTGTTTTTGTTTCAGAATATGCTCAATTAACAACAATTAGCCCACCTGCCCATCCTGTATAAAGGAATAATAAAAAGGAATACGGTAAAATGCAACTATAAATAAAAACCAATTTCAATTAACATATTGATTTATAAAAGTTTAAATATTTTTCTGATAAATTGCTTGTTAAAAAATTAAAACCAATATTTTTACTAGAAAGTTTTTAAACGCTCAAAAGAATTTTAAATTACACTTAAAACGAAACAGTCATGCAAATTGGAATTATAGGATTAGGAAAAATGGGGTTCAATCTTGCCCTTAACTTACAGCAAAATGGTTACGAAGTAATAGCCCAAGATGTAAACGCTGACTTTCTAAAGAAAATTGGCACGAAAGGAATTACCACAGCATATTCCGTACAAGAGTTGTGTCAAAAACTAAACGACCGAAAAGTTATTTGGTTAATGGTCCCTGCCGGTGAAATTGTAGATGCAGTCATCACTTCATTAATTCCCTTTTTAGGGAAAAACGATATTATCATTGACGGTGGAAATTCTAACTATAAAGATTCTATGCGTCGCTATTCCCAACTCAAGGAGCTTGGTATTGACTTTTTGGACTGCGGAACTTCTGGCGGAACTTCTGGTGCTTTAAATGGTGCTTGTACGATGATTGGCGGAGACGCAGCAGTATTTGAATATGTTGCAAAAGTCTTTAAGGATATTTCCGTAGAAAATGGTTATTTATACACTGGTGCGGCAGGAAGTGGTCATTTTACAAAAATGGTTCACAATGGAATAGAATATGGTATGATGCAATCCATCGCTGAAGGATTTGAAGTTTTCGAACATTCTGAATTTGATATTGATTTCGAAAAAACGGCCAAATTATTCAATCACGGTTCTGTGGTGCGCAGTTGGTTAATGGAACTAACAGAGAATGCTTTCTCAAAAGATCCACATTTAGATAGTATAAAAGGAATAATGCATTCTTCAGGCGAAGGAAAATGGACGCTCGAAACTGCTTTAGATTTAGGGGTTCCTACTCCCGTAATTGCACTTTCAATTATGATGCGCTACCGTTCCCAAATGACTGACACTTTCTCCGGAAAAGTAGTCGCGGCACTTCGAAATGAATTTGGGGGTCACGCAGTGGAGAAGAACGAATGACAGAAACTTTCTACTACATTGACTTAAAAAAACTGCGTACGAATTGACGGCTATCTAATTTATCCCATTCCCAACTATGTCTATATTGATTTTAATTGCAAGTATCCTTTTATTACTGGTCATGATTTCTGCAGTAAAACTAAATGCTTTTATCTCATTGATAATCGCTTCTTTATTTGTGGGGATTGCCAAGGGAATGCTCTTTCCTGATATTATTAATTCGCTACAACTAGGGATTGGAAGTACTTTAGGATCTCTGATAGTAATTATCGCTTTTGGCGTTATCCTAGGGAATATTCTTTCGGATAGCGGTGCCGCACAACGAATTAGTACGGCAATGATCAGTGCTTTTGGAATCAAACATATTAAATGGGCCATGTTACTTACTGGTTTTGCTGTAGGAATTTCAATGTTCTACAATGCTGGTTTCGTGATATTAATTCCAATGGTTTTCGCCATCGCAAAAAGCACTAAACAGCCCATAATTTATCTCGGAATCGCTATGGCTTCGGCATTATCAGTGACTCATGGTTTTTTACCGCCGCATCCCGGACCAACCGCTATTGCCGTAATTTTTAAAGCTGACATTGGGCAAATTTTACTTTACGGATTGGTAATCGCGATTCCTACTTTATTGATTGCCGGGATTATTTTTCCAGAATTCATAAAAAAAATTGTTGCCAACCCACCCGCAGGATTATTCGAAAGTAAGACATTCGCTGAAAACGAAATGCCCTCTTCCGGCATCAGCTTTCTAGCCGCTTTAATACCCATAATCTTAATGGGATTAGCCACAATAAGCGAATTAAGTCTACCTGAAACTTCTGCTTTACGTCATATTCTTGGATTCATTGGAAACCCAACCACCTCTATGCTGATTGCTGTATTGTTTGCAGTAGTTTTTTTAGGGATCAATCGCGGTCGGAAGATGCAGGACATTATGGATAAATCCAGCTCGGCTCTTAGTTCAGCTACGATGATCATAATGATTATTGCAGCCGGTGGTGCTTTTAAACAATTGCTTATCGATAGTGGTATTGGTACTGATTTAGCCATTTTTTTCGAAACATCAACACTTTCTCCCTTGCTATTAGGCTGGCTTGTGGCAACAATTATTCGCATTGCATTAGGTTCAGCAACTGTCGCAGGATTAACTGCAGCCGGGATTGTACAACCATTAGTGGTTAGTTCAGGAATAAGCCCTGAGCTGATGGTACTGTCCATAGGAGCAGGAAGTTTGATGTGCTCCCATGTAAATGACACTGGTTTTTGGATGTTTAAAGAATATTTTGGGATTAGCATCTCGGACACTTTCAAAACTTGGACCGTGATGGAAACCATCATTGGAACCATGGGACTGATTGGGGTATTAATACTGAATGTATTTGTGGGCTAATAATTTATCTACATAAAAATGGAGCAATTTTACATAGGAATAGACATTGGTACCACGGCAACTAAAGCGGTATGCTTTGATGTAACCGGAAAAGTAATTCGGGAATTTAGCCAGTCCTACCCAATGTATCACCCTCAAGCGGATTGGAGCGTACAAAAACCTAATGAAATAGTAGCTGCTGTTTTAAAATGCATTCAGCAAATTACAAAAGACATCCAGCCTGAATTTATTAGTTTTAGTTCTGCGATGCAAAGTATAATTGCAATAGACAACACTGGAAAACCGCTTACTGAAGCTCTAATTTGGGCAGATAATAGAGCCTATTCATTAGCTGAAAAACTAAAAAATTCAAAACAAGGAAATAATTTTTATCAAAAAACAGGTATTCCTATTCATACTTTTTCACCAATGACCAAAATTGCTTGGCTGAAAAAGCATGACGCAACAAATTTTTCAAAAACTTTCAAATTTATTAGTATCAAAGAATATGTTTGGCATCATCTTACGGGAGAATATGTCATTGATTCCTCGATGGCATCGGGTACTGGACTGATGAATATTCATACGCTACAATGGGAATCAGAAATTCTCGATTACTTAGAAATACAAGAAAATCAACTATCCATAATAGTGGATCCAATGCACCAAAGCAAAGGGGTATCCGATGGTTTTGATTATATACTTGGTGGCGGTGACGGTGCTTTGGCAAACTTGGCAACCGGAGCAATGGAAGCGGGACGCATGGCTTTGAGCATTGGCACCAGTGGCGCAGTGCGCTTGCCTTCTGACAAGCCTTTTATTGATCCGCAAATGCGAACGCAATGTTATCATTTGATGGAAAACCAATACTTGAAATTAGGGGCTGTTAATAATGGTGCAATTGTTTTGCAATGGCTGAAAGAATCCATCTTAAGAACCGACAAATCTTTCGAAGAATTGTTTGACCAGGCTACAATGATTCCTGCAGGATCTGAAGGATTGCTTTTTGTTCCTTATTTATTGGGGGAAAGAGCTCCCATCTGGGATGCTTCCGCTCAGGGAACTCTTTTGGGAATCCGAATTATCCATACTCAAGCACATTTAATTCGGGCTACACTCGAAGGTATTTTATTTGGACTATTAAGCATTACTGAAATCTTACTTCCTGATTTCGAAAAAAGACATGAAACAACAATAATGGCGAGTGGTGGTTTTGGAAAAAGTGATCTCTGGTTACAAATGGTTGCAGATATTTTTCAAATGAAAGTAATTGTAGCCGAAACAATTGAAGCGTCTGCATGGGGCGCCGTTTTAATTGGATTTAAAGCTACCGGCATTTGCGTTCCAAAGGAATCTAAAATCGGAAAAATTTTTCTACCAAATAAAGATTCAAAAGAAATCTACGAACAAAATTTTGAGAAATTCAAACGCATCCATCCTTTATTGCAAGCGCTCTAATTTCCATTATGATTCACGAAATAAAAAAAACAAAAACTATAAGTATGAGAAAAATAATTCCTTTCTATAGGGCTTTATGACACATGCCCATTAACCTACAACGGAAGCCTTATACAGTACTTACATTCGCTTAGTCACAGTTTTGCTGCAGTTTCCTTCAGCGCAGTGCACAAATAAAAAATGCCTCCTATTTTAGGAAGCATTTTTCTTTGCAGAGAGAATGGGATTCGAACCCACGTTATGTTGCCATAAACACGCTTTCCAAGCGTGCGCCTTCAGCCACTCGGCCACCTCTCTATTTTATTTAAGGTTGCAAAGAACACAAAAAAAAGTGACTTAGAAAAGTAAAATCTGAATATTATGCTATTTCACCTCGCAAAGCCGTTTCAAATATACTTTTGAAGTCTTCTGGCGCTATTTTCTGGCTCAATAAATACATTAATTTTGTGATTGCTGCTTCGGTCGTAATGTCTTTACCTGAAATCACACCTATATTTTTCATAGAGGTACTAGTTTCATATTGCCCCATACTAACACTCCCTCCTGAGCATTGAGTAACATTAATGATATACAACCCTCTCTTAATCGCATTTCTTAATAGATCTATAAACCATTCTTCAGTAGGGGCGTTTCCGGCTCCATAGGTTTCTAAAACAATTCCCTTAAGATTTTGAATGTTAAAAATAGCTGATAAAACTGCTTCACTTATTCCTGGAAACATTTTTATAATGACTACCTGATTATTCAAATTTTTATGAACCTTTAATTTTCTAATCCTTGGTATAGGCAAAAATAATTCGGGACTCATATTGAGATGCACTCCAGATTCTACCAAAGAAGGATAATTTGGCGAAGTAAACGCTTTGAAATGTTCCGCATTTATTTTTGTAGTTCTATTACCTCGATACAACTTGTATTCAAAATAAAGGCAAACTTCTCTTATAACCGCTTTCCCATCTTCACGTAATGACGCAATTTGAATCGCAGTAATCAGATTCTCTTTAGCATCCGTACGCAAATCTCCAATAGGCAATTGTGATCCGGTAAAAATTACTGGTTTTGACAAATTTTCGAGCATAAAACTTAATGCCGATGCAGAATACGACATAGTATCTGAACCATGAAGCACTACAAATCCATCACACTGCTCATAATTATCTTCGATAATCGAAGCAATTTGAGCCCATTTCTCAGGATTCATATTAGAGGAATCAATAGGATTTTCGAAAGAAATAGTTTCGATTTCGCAGTCCAACTGTTTCAGTTCCGGAATCCTTTGTAATAATTTACTAAAATTGAAAGCTTTGAGCGCACCCGTTTCAAAATCTTTTCTCATACCAATGGTTCCCCCGGTATATATCAGAAGTATTTTGGCTTTAGATTGCATTTTGATATTTTAATTTATTTACAACGGGATTCGCATACATTGCAAGAAAACCTTCCAAAGCTATTGGATTATCATGATCAATGCGCATTTCGAGTCTACGTTCAAATAGTGATTTTTCGTTTTCTGTATATAAATGTGAATAGATATTGGTCTTATTAACAATATCATACGCAATATAATTCGTCGGCCACAAGTGGTAATTACTTAATATCGCATCGTCAATAACTTGTGCCAATGCTACTATTTGCTTATTTGAAGTGTCACTTTCGACAATAATTGCATCTATTTCTGTATCCAAAACTTTACCTACATGGATGTGGATTCTTTTCTTCTGTCCCAAAGCGCCACTAAGAATTGTCATGAAATCTTCATTTTTTTCTTTAATGTAAACTTCATTATTAGCTTCAGCCATTAATTGAGGCATTTTCAAAGCATCAGTTGGATCATATTCATAGGAAATCGAAACCGGTATGATTTTTACTTTTTTGAAGTAATCCATCAAATTCTTTTCATCAGAAGCCATACCCAGCATTTTCAAAACACCTGGATTTGTGGCATCATTCCCGTCTTTTGTTCTACCTTCTCGTTGCGCAATCCAAACCGAACGGTTTTCATGCAGCAACAAATGACCAATATATTCTGACAATAGTTTTGAACTTTGTAGCATTTCTCTTGGCGTTAAGCCACGCTGAACAAGAAAATTACGATTGAGTTTTGCCAATGTCTTCAGGAAAGATTTCTTTACTAAATTATCGCCAATCGCCGAAGCCGTCATCACTAAACCATGCTCAAATAAAGAAGCATTTAGCAATGTTGTATCTAAAAGAATATCACGATGATTCGAAATAAACAAATAAGATGTATTAGGCTCTAATTTTTCGAACCCGGAAGTTGTTAATCCTTCCGAACTTTTTTCCAATACCTTTTGAACCGATTGATAAATAAAATTACATTGAAAATCACGAATAGAATGCGTTTTTCTGAGTTGTTCTTTCCAAACTTCGTCAGCTACATCTGGAAAAGAAAAATTCATTAATGCCTTCATCATCGGATGATGAATCACATCTTGAAGAGCCTCGTTTATTTCGGCATCATAAAATGGTCGAATAGCGTCAAATTTCTGCATTGTTAGTTTTCTAGGTTTGTGTCGGCAAATGAACAAAAAAAAAGTTAAAATAAAATAAATTTATTTTAAATCCCAAAAATTGCTTTAGAATTTTCAGTTGTTATTGCCGCAATTTCATTTGGCGTTAGATCATAAATTTCAGACAACTTTTTTACAATATTTACAATATAGCTGCTTTCATTCCTTTTTCCCCTATAAGGAATGGGCGCTAAATACGGAGAATCTGTTTCTAAAACGATGTTTTTCAAGTCAATATGATTCAAGAATTGATCAATTTTCCCATTTTTAAAAGTAACTACACCGCCAATTCCAAGCTTCATATTATACGAAATTGCTTGTAATGCCTGTTCATACGTCCCGGAAAAACAATGAAAAATTCCGAATAAATCAGCAGACTTTTCCTCTTCCAGAATTTCGAAAATTTCATCAAAAGCGTCACGACAATGAATTACAATGGGTAATTTATAGTGTTTAGCCAGTTGGATTTGTCTTCTAAAAGCGATTTGCTGCTGTGGCAAGCTGGTTTTATCCCAATACAAATCGATTCCAATTTCGCCAACGGCATAGAATTTTCTTTTAGACAACTCTTCTTCCACATGCTGCAATTCCTCCAGATAATTATCTTTTACATGCGTAGGATGCAATCCCATCATCAAGAACACGTTATGCGGATAATTTTTTTCTAATTCGTACATAGATTCCGTACAAGTCGAATCAATAGCCGGAATGAAAAAACGAGAAACTCCGGCATCAATTGCTCTTTGAATCATTTCATTTCGGTCTTGATCAAATTCTTCAGAATATAAATGAGTATGTGTATCGGTAATTATTGTTTTCGTTTCCAAGTCTAAGGTTTAAGGGCGCAAAATTACAAGAATAAAACTAGTCGGAAAAGTGGTTTAACAAAGATTAATTAAATTTGATTTCAGTGGTTTGCCATTCTAACGAACTTGTTGCGAAAATTATAATCTAATTCCTATAATAAATCTTGAATTTAATAACACTCTACCAGATTTCCTTATACAATTAGCAGTCCTCCTGTATCAGTTTAAAAACAAAAGAAAAAGAAATTCACAAAGCCGTTCTTATTCTTTTAAAAGCCTTTGATGCTTTCACCAAACACTTTGTTAAATCTTGTTACATAGCCCATTATGATACAATTTCATTTTGCAAGACAAATAAAATTAAAGATTTTTAAGATGTAAAACTTGATTTTTTTTAGTACCAAAAAAAATCCAAGAAATCGTATTATTGGCGTCCTTTTGTGCCTTTTTGTGAATTAGAAACAACAAAAATACTGTGAATTATATCTTTTATAGTATTGGGTTTTTGATTCTAATTGGTTTATTTTTGGCTTTCAATCGCTCTCGAAAATGAAAAATCTACACGAAATTCTTAAAAAGGAAAATTACAAAAAAGTAAAATTTAAGATTACTAAAACGCAACACCTTTTGATCAAAGCAAAAATCAATGGTGTAAAAGGAAATTTTATTTTGGACACAGGCGCTTCAACTAGTTGTGTCGGATTTGAAAGTGTCGACTTATTTTTATTGGAAGCAAAAAACTCAAAAACGAGAGCTTCAGGCGCTGGAGCTACCGGAATGCTGACTCAAATAGCCACAACAAACCAATTACAGCTAGGCACTTGGAAGGACATTGCTTTTGATGTTGTAATTTTTGATTTATCCCATGTGAACGAAGCTTTAACACAACATAAAGCAAAACGTGTTCATGGAATAATAGGTGCTGATATTTTAATGAAAGGCAAAGCGATCGTAGATTACTACAATCATTGTTTGTATTTACTAAAGTAAAAGTAAACATTCAAAAAACAACTTTAAATACTATTACTTAAGCTTAAACTGACAACTTCACAAGGAGTTCTGATTCTTTTTGAATTTTAAATATTGTGAAAGGAAAATTCACATTTTTAATGATTTAATTTCGGACTAAAAATATTTTTTCTAATAACACTTGTGTACAAAGCAAAAAAAATCCCGTCGTGTTTAGAAACAGGACGGGATTGAAATTTTCCTTTGTCAAACGAAAAGACTTGCCTAAATTGACGAAGCGATGACAAAGTATATCGATATTACAATTCTAATGCTTTTTTAGGATTGTTATCCAATAATAATTCTAGTGGATTTTCTAACGCTTCTTTTACTGCTACCAAGAAACCAACCGACTCACGACCATCAATAATTCTATGGTCATAAGATAAAGCCACATACATCATTGGGTGAATTTCGACTTTCCCATTTACTGCAATTGGACGCTCGATAATATTGTGCATTCCAAGAATTCCAGATTGTGGAGGATTGATTATCGGCGTACTCAACATACTTCCAAAAACACCCCCATTAGTGATTGTAAAGGTTCCGCCAGTCATATCATCAACTGTGATTTGTCCGTCACGTGCTTTTAACGCTAATCTTTTAATGTCAGCTTCCACTCCTCGGAAAGTCAAGTTTTCAGCATTACGAACTACAGGAACCATTAATCCTTTTGGTCCTGAAACGGCAATTGAAATATCGCAAAAATCGAAAGCAATCTTATGATCACCATCCATCATTGAATTTACATCTGGGAATAATTTCAACGCTCTTGTCACAGCTTTAGTAAAAAAAGACATATATCCTAAACCAATTCCACCATGTTTAGCTTTAAACGCATCTTTGTATTCATTACGAATCAAGTTGATTGGCGTCATGTTTACCTCGTTAAAAGTGGTCAACATAGCAGTTTCGTTTTTAGCCGCAACTAGTCTCTCAGCGACTTTTCTACGTAACATTGATAACTTAGTACGCTCAGTTCCACGAGATCCACCTGTAGGCGTTCCCATAGATGGAACTGCATTCACTGCATCATCTTTAGTTATTCTTCCATCTTTCCCACTTCCTGTTACTGAAGCTGGCGCTATATTTTTTTCATCTAATATTTTTCGTGCTGCTGGAGATGGAGTTCCTGAAGCATAAGTTGCTGTTGCAACCGGAGCCGCTTTTGGCGCTTCTGCTTTAACTTCAGCTTTTGGTGCTTCTACTGCTTTTGCAACTTCCACCGCTGGTGCAGCACCCGATGGTTTTGCAGCACTCGTGTCGATTAAACAAACTACCGCTCCTACTGCTACCGCATCGCCTTCTTCTGCTTTCAATGTAATGATTCCACTTGCTTCTGCAGGCAATTCCAATGTTGCTTTATCAGAATCAACCTCAGCAATTGCTTGGTCCTTCTCTACATAGTCTCCGTCTTTTACCAACCAAGTTGCAATTTCAACTTCTTTTATAGATTCCCCTGGTGATGGGACTTTCATTTCTAAAATCATGTTCTATTATTTTAAATTATGAATTTTAAATTTTAAATTGTTTCAAAAACAACCTATGCTTACTGTCTATGTATTTTATACCTGACCGATGCGGCATCCTTTTATCTTTAAAAGACGCAGCGTACAGCAGGAAATAGCTCCTTATTATCTAAACAAATTTTTATCAAAAACCATTCGTATCGCATCAGCCTGACGACGTTTTGCCCTTGTGTAACTTCCTGCCGCTGGTGCTGAATATGCTTTTAGTGAAGCCAATCTCCATTTTACTAAATCAAAATTCATCAACATATAACTGTAAGCACCCATGTTTTTTGGTTCTTCTTGTGCCCAAACATAATCATCCGCATTTGGATATTTAGCAATAATCGCTTTTAATTGCTCCACTGGCAATGGAAACAATTGCTCGATTCTTACTACCGCTACATCATTGCGTCCGTTGTTTTCTCTTTCGGCAGTAATGTCATAATAGAATTTCCCTGTACAAAAAACCAATGTTGTCACATCCGCTTTATTTACGGTCTCATCATCAAATGTTTCCTGAAAACTTCCTGATGCAAAATCTTCTACAGGAGATAAAACTCTTGGATCACGCAATAAACTCTTTGGTGTAAATACAATAAGCGGTTTACGGAAAGTAGTTTTCATTTGTCTTCTCAACAAGTGGAAGAAGTTAGCAGGTGTTGTACAATCGGCAACATACATATTATGTCTGGCACAAAGTTGTAAATACCGTTCCATTCTGGCTGAGGAATGCTCCGCTCCCTGTCCTTCATATCCGTGAGGCAACAATAAAACAATTCCGTTTTGATTGTTCCATTTATCTTCTCCACAAGAAATATACTGGTCGATCATAATTTGGGCTCCATTACTAAAATCCCCAAATTGCGCTTCCCAAATTGTTAATGTATTCGGGTTTGCTAGAGCGTAGCCATAGTCAAAACCTAAAACACCGTATTCAGATAAAAGAGAATTGAAAATATTGAATTTCCCCTTTTTGTTTTCTAAATTATTGATCAAAACCACTTCTTCTTCTGAATCTTCAACTTTTACAACAGCATGGCGATGAGAAAAAGTACCTCGTTCAACATCTTGTCCAGAAATACGAACATCATATCCTTCTTGCAACAAAGATCCATAAGCTAAGTGTTCGGCCATTGCCCAATCCAGCTTATTGGTTTGAAAAAACATAGTTTTTCTGTCGTTAATCAGTTTTTGGATTTTACTGATAAACTTTTTATCCGCAGGTAAATTACAAATAGCATTTGCAACTTCAGTAAGTCCTTCTTTTGAATAAGCAGTAGCTACATTTTCGAGCATTTGCGTATCGGTTACTTGCTCAAAACCTTTCCATTCATTTTTCATAAATGGAGTAATAATTGTCAAGTCTTTTTTACGAGACGCTTCAAGGTTTACTTCAAGATTAGATTTGTACTCCTTTTCTAATCCATTCACATAGGTAGCATCAATAACTCCTTCAGACAATAACTTTTCAGCATAAATATCTCTTGGATTTTGATGTTTTGCTATAATTTTATACAATACCGGCTGCGTGAAACGAGGTTCATCTCCTTCATTATGTCCGTATTTTCTATATCCTAATAAATCGATAAACACATCTTTACCAAATTGCATTCTGAAATCTAAAGCAAATGACATGGCATGCACTACCGCTTCTGCATCATCTGCATTTACGTGCAATACAGGCGAAAGCGTTACTTTGGCAACATCAGTACAATAGGTTGAGGAACGCGCATCAAGGTAATTAGTTGTAAACCCTACCTGATTGTTAATTACAATGTGAATTGTACCTCCAGTTTTATAACCATCCAATTGCGCCATTTGCACAATTTCATAAAGAATACCCTGACCAGCAATTGCGGCATCACCGTGAACGGCGATTGGTAAAACTTTAGAAAAATCATTAGGGAAATATTTGTCTTGTTTTGCTCTTGTAATTCCTTCAATTACTGCACCTACTGTTTCAAGGTGAGAAGGATTTGGAGCTAAATTAATATTTATGTTTTTTCCGGTACTTGTAATTTTATCAGCTGTAAGGCCTAAATGGTATTTTACATCTCCGTCAAAATATTCCTGATCGTAATCTTTACCGTCAAATTCCCCAAAAATGTCTTGGGTAGATTTGCCAAAAATATTTGCCAAAACATTCAAACGACCTCTATGTGCCATTCCCATTACAAATTGCTCCACTCCTTTTTCAGCAGCTTTTTCAATCAAGGCATCCAAAGCAGGAATTACAGACTCCCCTCCTTCAAGAGAAAATCGTTTTTGACCAACATATTTTGTATGCAAAAAATTCTCAAAAGAAACAGCTTCATTTAATTTATTAAGAATGGATTTCTTCTCATCCGCAGAAAAATTAGGCTGATTGTCATTTTTTCCTAATTTTTTCTGAATCCAGTCCACGATTTCAGGTTTACGAATATACATGTACTCGACACCAATGTGCTGGCAATAAATAGCGTCCAGGTGCATTATAATCTCCTGAAGCGTACAAGGCTGAATATCAATGACCTTTGCTGCATCAAAAACAGTATTTAAATCTGTTGCTGAAAGTCCAAAATTTACGATATCTAAAGTAGGTGAAGAAGTTCTTCTGTCTCTCACAGGATTTGTTTTTGTAAACAAATGTCCACGGGAACGGTACCCATCAATCAATTTTAGTACGTTGAATTCTTTTTGAAGTTTATCCGAAACAATAGTACAATCAGCGTTATTAACGGCAAAATCTGCCATCTGCTCCACTTTACTTTCACCATTGTAGCTCGCCATTCCAAAGTCGAAACCTTGAAAAAAACTTCTCCAACTTGGCTCGACGCTGTCTGGATTTTCTAAATATTGATCGTATAATTGTGCGAAAAATTCGGTATGTGCTGCGTTTAAAAATGAAAACCTATCCATAATGTTAGTGAATGTACTTTTTGTTAAATAGTTTGACAAAAGTACAATAATCCAGTATATCTAATTTAATTTTTTACGTACTTTTACGTAAAAATTTGTTAAAAAAACCCTTAAAACATGAAAAAAAATCATCATTTCGCCATTTTAAGATCTTTTTTGATTTTGACAACCCTATTTTCTTCCAATTTTTTATTTGCGCAACAGCAAACGATTGCGTATAAATCGCCAAGTAGTTTTTGGTCGAAAGTACAATTTGGAGGCGGTATCGGATTAAGCGTTGGTTCTGGCTATACTGATATCGCAATAGCTCCTAGTGCCATTTACAATTTCAATGAATATGTAGCCCTGGGAGTTGGCGTACAATACACTTATTTAAAGCAAAAAAATTATTATGCCTCCCATTTATATGGTGGTAGCATTATAGGCCTTTTCAATCCTATTGAAGAAATTCAACTTTCAGCTGAATTAGAACAGTTAAGAGTCAATGAAGATTTAGATGGCTCCAATAGCAATTCACATAACTATTGGAACACTGGTTTGTTTCTTGGTGCTGGTTATAGATCCGGAAATGTAACCATCGGTGCTCGCTACAATGTATTAAATGACAATAACAATATATATGGTAGTCCCTTTATGCCATTTGTCAGAGTTTATTTTTGATAAAAAAGACTGCAATAGAAAATCTAATTAACGATATTTATTTCTGAACCAAACTTTCTGCCATTCTCTTTTCAGAATTAAGAAAGCCACTTGTTCAGCCAGAACAACTAAGTCTGAACCATCCAGCTCTTTTACTTTCTCCTCAGCAACATCAATAATGTAGAGTAAATTGAGATATTCAGCAAATTTATACTGAATCAATCTGTAGATTTTTTCATGTAATTGTACCTTCAAATCATTAGGAGTACTGCTCAAGGGAAAATCAATTCCTTCATTAGCCAGATTAAAGTCCTTATTAATCTGTTCAATTAATTTCAAGTACAAGTTTTCTTCTTGCGCCTCAGTAAGTAGTAAATCTGTATTTTTTGGAGCTATAAACATTTCATTTTTAGATTTAGATTTTTGAAAACGGAAAGCTGTGACTGAAAATTAAACCTTTCGTCCCATTAAATTTTCACCAAAAACTTTAAGTATTGCTTTTTTATCGGCTCCAATATTCATTTTGTCTAATGTTTGAAAAGCTTTAAACGTAAAATCCTGAATGGCATCTTGTGTTGCTTTTGAAGCACCTGAGCTATTAAAAATTTCTTTTACTGTCTTGATTTTATCTAAATTGTCTTGTGGCTGACTGGAAAATAATTGAACCAGCTGTTGCGCTTGCTCTTTTTCAGAAAAAGCAACAGCTTTTAGATATAAATAGGTTTTTTTGTTTTCAATAATATCGCCCCCCACTTGTTTTCCAAATGTTTCCGGATCACCAAAAGCATCTAAATAATCATCCTGCAACTGAAAAGCCAAACCTAAATTTAGACCAAAATCATAAATTAAATTGGCATTTTCCTTCGAAGTTTCGGCAATAATCGCACCCATTTTCATCGCTGCAGCAACTAAAACGGCCGTTTTATATTCAATCATTTTAAGATACTCTGGAATAGTAACGTCATTTCTAACTTCAAAATCCACATCCCATTGTTGCCCTTCACAAACTTCGAGAGCTGTTTTGCTAAATAATTTTGCCAGTTTACGAAATATTTTTGGCTGGTATTTCTCAAAATATTGATATGCTAAAATCAGCATTGCATCACCAGATAAAATGCCGGTATTTATATTCCATTTCTCGTGAACCGTTTCCTTACCTCTTCGCAAAGGAGCATCGTCCATAATATCATCATGAACTAACGAAAAATTGTGAAAAACCTCAACAGCTAAAGCGGCTGGCAACGCTTTTTTATAATCTGCATCAAAAACTTCAGCACTCATAAGTGTAAGCACAGGACGTATTCTTTTCCCCCCAAGATCTAAAATATAATGTATCGGATCATACAAATTCTTAGGCTCTTTGACCTCATATTGCGATTGCAGATATTCCGAAATGAACTGCTGATACTGATAAATGGTATGCATAAATTTTTTTTTTGGCTAATTTACAGTATTCACCCTGTATTCCAAACAGCGTTTATTAATGAAATGTTAAATAATCAAAAATACATTGGAAACTATTTTGGTATTCAAAGTTTCCGTTTTACATTTGCACGAAATTAACATTTCAATTCTAAGCCATTTTTCAGTATAAGAATGTACCTGGAATTCTAAATACAACCCAAAATAATATGACAACAACATGGACAATTGATTCAACCCAGTCTGATGTTCTAATTAAAATAAGACATTCTATAATTGCTTATTTAGCAGGAACAATCAACAAATTTAAAGGACATATAGACATTCAGGATAATGAAATTGAAGATGCTTCAATTGAGTTTTCATTAGATGTAAATAACAAGGACACAAAAATCGAACAAATAGATACCCATTTAAGGCTAAACGATTTTTTGGATATAAATCAGTATCCAATCATAAGTTTTAAGTCGACCTCATTTCAAAAAGTAAATAAGAATATTAACTTTCTGAAAGGAAATCTAACAATAAAAAACATAACCAAAGTTGTTGAACTTGATGCAGAATTCATTGGAATCAACGCTAATAATGGTGATAGAAAAGCTGCTTTTGAAATAACAGGAGCTATAAATCGCAAAGATTTTGGATTAACATTCAATTCTTTCAATCAAACCGGTGGTTTAGCTATCGGGCAAGACATTAAACTTATTGCTAATCTGGAATTCACTGCTTAAGCAAGCTAAGTTATACAAATGTTAAATAATTGCCAATGCAGCGGAAACTACTTTGGTGTTAAAAGTTTCCATGTTATATTTGCGTCGAAATTTAACATATTTCAAATAAATTAAAACAAACTGAAAAAAGTTCAGCAAAAAGATGAAAGAGAAAATTATATCAAAAGCAAGTGATATGTTCTTAAAACTAGGTTTTAAGAGTATTACGATGGATGATATAGCTGGAGAAATGTGCATTTCTAAAAAAACAATTTATAAGTATTTTTGTAATAAAGAATTGCTTATTGAAGAAACTACAGCGACAATCCATAAAGAAATACACCAGATTATCGACAATGTTCTTTTAAAAAATTACAATGCCATTCAGGAAAATTTCGAGATAAGAAAAATGTTTAAAGAAATGTTTAAGTCATCGGATACCTCTCCAGTATATCAATTAAAAAAACATTATCCCGAAATATACGAAAAGGTAATGTCAAGAGAAATTAATGAATGCAATATCCTTTTTAAACAAAATATTGAAAAAGGAATTAAACAGGGATTGTATCGGGAAAACCTAAATATCGAAAGTTACGTCCGATTTTATTACCTCTTGGTTTTTAGCATTAAAGAAAGTACCAGTTCTGAAAAAGAAGCTCAAAAATTAGAACTTGAAATTTTAGAATACCATACAAGAGCTTTGGCAACACCAAACGGAATTATCGAACTTGAAAAACATATATTAAACACTACTACATAATGAAGAATATAATTTTAATAACAATCTTAATTTTTGCTGTCAATGCAAAAGCACAAGAGACAAAATCGCTAACGCTAAGAGATGCAATTACCTACGCTTTAGAGAACAAAGCAGACGCTAAAAAAGCTAAACTTAAAGTAGAAAACAGTGAATATCAGATTCAGGAAGTACGTTCCAGAGCATTACCAGAAATTTCTGCAAATGGAGGATTGACTTATAATCCAATTTTACAGACTACTTTCCTTGATGCTGGTTCTTTTGGCGGTGAACCAGGACAAACAATAGAGGCTAATTTTGGACAAAAATGGACTTCAGTTGCCGGTGTTTCTTTAACACAAACACTTTTTGACCAAACTGTTTTTACAGGTTTGAAAGCAGCAAGATCCACAAGAGAATTCTATCAGATTAACGATCAGCTGACAGAAGAACAAGTAATCGAAAGAGTGGCCAACAACTACTACCAGGTTTACGTTCAACGTCAAAGATTAAATGTTCTGGACAGTAATTATGTTAACACAAACAAAGTGAAAAACATAATCAAAGGACAATTTGATAATGGTCTGGCAAAAAAAATTGACCTGGATAGAATTCTAGTTAAAATTTCGAACATCAATACGCAGCGTCAACAAGTTTTGAATGCAGTCCAATTACAGGAAAATGCATTAAAATTTTATATCGGAATGCCTATTGAAACAAAAATCACTATTCCTCAAACGGAATTTCAGGTTACTCCTCAAGCTTTCTCAGAAGCACCAAATACGGAAAACAGAACCGAATATTTGCTTCTAAAAAAACAGGAACAACTGCTAACGTATCAAAAGAAAGCTGATGAAGCGGCTTACTACCCTACGCTTTCACTTACGGCAGGTTATAATTATATTGGTCAGGGCCCGGAAATACCTTGGGGAGGAAAACCTTCCGATGGTGTTTACTGGTCTGATTTCTCTTCTGTTGGTTTGAACTTAAAGGTTCCCATTTTTAAAGGATTTGGAACTCGAGCAAAAGTAAGACAGGCAGATGTTAATTTAAGATCATTGAAGGAAGACATAAATGACACGAAATTAAGCCTTGATTTAGCATATGAAAACGCAAAAATACAAATTGACAATAGTGTAATTACAATCAGCAATCAAAAGGTAAATGCACAATTAGCGCAAGATGTTTTAGATAACACTAGAAATAACTACATACAAGGACTAGCTTCTTTAACTGATTTATTGGACGCGGAAAATTCATTGACCGAAGCTCAAAACAACTACACTTCGGCAATATTAGACTACAAACTGGCAGAAATTCAATTAATCAAATCAAAAGGAGAATTAAAAACTTTATTAAATAACTAACAACATGAAAAAAAATATAATAACCGGAATAATCATTTTAGGCGCAATAGTAATCATCGCAGTAGTTTTGACAAACAATAAAAAAGAAAACGAAGCAAAAACAGCTATTGTAGCTGAAAAAAATGCAAGTGTTTCCGTTAAAGTTGAAACGGTAAAAACGGAGGAAGTTTCACTTGATTTTTCGGCCAATGGGAATTTTGAACCACTACAAGAATTGAGTTTTTCAGCAGAAAAACCAGGAAGAGTAGTACGTGTTTTAGTTGATGAAGGAGATCATGTAAGAGTTGGACAAACCTTAGCTATTGTAAGAAGTGAGCAAGTTTCATCGGACTTACAAACGGCACAAGCTTCGTATCAAAATGCAGTAAGTGATTACAGTCGTTTTGAAAATGCATTCAAAACAGGAGGGGTTACAAAACAGCAATTAGACCAGGCCAAGCTGAATTTAGTAACTTCAAAATCAAGATTACAACAAGCAAAGGTTAATATTGGCGATACGAATATCAAAGCCACAATTAACGGTATTGTAAACAAAAAATACATTGAACCAGGATCAGTTCTTGGTGCTGCAACGCAAATGTTTGATATTGTAAATGTTTCTAAATTGAAACTGAAAGTTACAGTTAATGAAAATCAGGTTGCGGGTTTAAAATTAGGAAACATTGTAAATGTTACAGCAAGTGTTTATCCTGATAAAGAATTTTCAGGAAAAATTAGTTTCATCGCTCCAAAAGCTGATAGCCGTTTGAACTTTCCTGTAGAAATAGAAATCGCTAATAATTCCTCTAATGATTTAAAAGCAGGAATGTACGGGACCGCTTTATTTGCTTCAAATCAACAAAAACAATCCCTGATGATTGTTCCTAGAAATGCTTTTGTAGGAAGTGTGAGCAGCAACCAGATTTTTGTTGTGGAAAATGGAATAGCTAAATTGAAAACAGTTACAGCAGGAAGAATCCTTGGCGAAAAAGTAGAAATTTTAAATGGTCTTTCTGAAGGTGAAATTGTAATTGTTACTGGGCAGATCAACCTTCAAGAAGGAACTAAAGTGGATATTATTAAGTAATTTTTCTTTAATTTTTTATAGGAAAAAGACATTTCACAATTAAAAATTTACAATTTAATAAAATATGAAATTAGCAGAAATATCCATAAAACGTCCCTCATTAGTAATTGTATTGTTTACAATTCTCATTCTGGGTGGACTGTTCAGTTATAGCCAGCTAGGCTACGAATTGATCCCAAAATTTGAAACCAACGTAATTACGATAGCAACCGTATATCCTGGGGCTTCTCCGAGTGAAGTCGAAAATACGGTGACCAAAAAAATTGAAGATGCTGTCGCTTCTTTAGAAAATATCAAAAAATTAGACTCTAAATCATACGAAAGTTTATCTACAGTTTCTATCACTTTGACCTCTGATGCTGATGTTGATATTTCCATGAATGATGCACAACGAAAAATAAATGCTATCATTAGTGATTTACCAGACGATGCCAAAACACCATCTTTGAGTAAATTCTCCCTGAGTGATTTACCGATTATGACTATTGGTGCTAACGGAAAGATGGATGAAGTTGCTTTCTATGACTTAATTGATAAAAAAATCGCTCCTGTATTATCTCGTGTAGCTGGAGTAGCTCAGGTAAGTATTATTGGAGGACAGGAACGTGAAATTCAAGTCAATCTTGATGCTGTAAAAATGCAGGCATATGGACTTTCTATTCCACAGGTACAACAAAATATATTGAGTTCAAATCTTGACTTTCCAACAGGAAATATCCAGACCCGTGATAAGAAAATCTTAATTCGTTTAGCTGGAAAATACAAAAATGTTGAAGAATTAAAAAATTTAGTTGTTTCCTCAAATAATGGAATTCAAGTTCGGTTGAGTGATATTGCTGATGTTCAAGATACTCAAAAAATTGCGGAAAAAATATCGCGTGTAGATCAAAAAAGCGCTATTATTTTACAAATCGTAAAACAATCTGACGCCAATGCAGTTGCAGTAAGTGAAGAATTATTAAAAGCAGTTAATAAACTGGAAAGCGATTACAAAGTCAATCAACTGAAATTGGAAATAGCAAAAGACAGCACCGTCTTTACATTAGAAGCTGCCGATTCTGTAGTACACGATTTACTGATTGCAGTATTTTTAGTAGCCTTTGTAATGTTATTTTTCTTGCATAGTATTAGAAACTCGTTGATTGTAATGGTCTCTATACCGGCTTCCCTGATTTCAACATTTATTGGAATTTACCTGCTAGGGTATACGCTAAATTTAATGAGTCTATTAGGACTGTCACTTGTTGTTGGTATTTTGGTGGATGATGCAATTGTGGTACTGGAAAACATTTACCGACACATGGAAATGGGTAAAAACCGAGTTCGCGCTTCCTATGACGGGACTGCCGAAATAGGAGGAACCGTAACTTCGATCACATTGGTAATTGTTGTAGTATTTTTACCAATTGCAATGAGCTCTGGTATGGTTTCAAACATTATTACACAATTTTGTGTTACTGTAATTATTTCAACCTTACTATCCCTTTTAGCTTCATTTACGATTATTCCATGGTTGTCTTCTCGTTATGGAAAATTAGAGCATATTGAAGGTAAAAATATTTTTGGGAGAATTATTCTTGGGTTCGAAAGCTATTTAACTCGTTTTATCAACTGGGTTTCTCATTTGTTAACCTGGTGTTTAGACCATTATAAGACTACATTAGCAATTGTACTATTCTTATTTTTTAGCTCCATTGCACTTATTCCTGCAGGTTTTATTGGTGGTGAATTTTTCGCAGCATCAGATAGTGGCGAATTTTTAGTTCAGATAGAAATGCCCAAAGATGCTTCATTGGAACAAACAAACTTTATGACTCAAAAAGCAGAAGCCTTTTTGAAAAAAGAAGAATATGTAAAAAGTCAAATTACAACCGTTGGTCAAACCAGTGAGGGTTTAGGAGCATCGCAAGCCACCGCATACAAATCAGAGATTGACGTAAAAATGGTCGATAAAAAGGACCGTACTGATGAGGCCTCTGTATATTCGGCAAAAATAAAACGTAAATTAGAAAAAGTATTGGTTGGAGCAAAAGTAAAAACTGCCCCAGTTGGTATTTTAGGGACTGCCGAAGATGCAACACTAGGATTAATCGTTACCGGTTCTTCCTTAGAAAGCGCAATGGCTTTCGCAAAACAAGCCGAAGCTGAATTATATAAAATCCCAGGAGCAACAGAAATCAAATTATCTGTAGAAGATGGGAATCCAGAAGTCAATGTTAAAGTGGACAGAGATAAAATGGCGGCACTTGGATTGAGCCTTCAAACTGTTGGTTTAACAATGCAAACTGCTTACAGTGGAAATACAGATGGAAAATTTAGAGCGGGAGAGTACGAATACGACATCAATATCAAATACAATAGTTTTGACAGAAAAAGTATTGAGGATGTAAGTAACTTGATTTTTATAAATGACCGAAATGAACAAATCAAATTATCACAGTTTGCCACTGTAACAGAAGGTTCTGGGCCAAGTCAATTAGAGCGTAGAGACAAAACAGCATCGGTTACTGTAAAAGGACAGAATGTTGGTGTACCTGCAGGTACAATTGTAGCGCAATGGCAAGAAAAATTAAATACCCTAAAAAAACCAACAGGTGTAGATTATATTTGGGGCGGTGATCAAGAAAACCAATCGGAAGGTTTTGGAACATTAGGAATTGCATTACTGGCTGCTATTATATTAGTTTACCTTGTAATGGTTGGATTGTATGACAGTTTTGCTCATCCATTTGTAGTATTATTTGCCATTCCTCTTTCGTTTATTGGAGCGTTATTGGCATTAGCCTTAACGAACAAAACCTTGAATATATTTACAATTCTGGGTATGATTATGCTTATTGGATTGGTATGTAAAAATGCGATTATGCTAGTCGATTACACCAATCAACGAAGAGCAGCAGGTGAATCGATAAGAACCGCATTAATTCAGGCGAATCATGCGAGACTTCGTCCAATTTTGATGACGACTATTGCAATGGTTTTTGGTATGTTCCCAATTGCATTAGCATCTGGTGCCGGTGCTGAATGGAAAAATGGTTTGGCATGGGTAATTATTGGAGGATTAATTTCTTCGTTATTTTTAACCTTAATTGTTGTTCCGGTAATTTACGAAATCATGGAAAAATTAATTTCCAAATTTAGTAAAGGAGAAAAAACAGATTATGAAGCTGAAATGGTTGCCGATTACGAACCTAAAGAATTAAGCGAGGATGGTTTTAATCCAAAACACACATTGTAAAACTTGATTGTTTTAAAACATAAAACCTGTTCATTTGTTTGAACAGGTTTTTTTATGGTTAAAAATTACTCTTTAAGAATCTCCCTTTTTAAGTGAATCCAAAAAGTATAAGTCTAATTAATCATTGAAAATCAAAACTCAAAATTAAATCCTTTCTGAGTTAATTTTTCATAAATTTCAGGATCAAATCTATACAACTTTGCAGCTCGATGAGAAACACCTTGTTGCTTTTCTTCTAAGGCAAGCAGTAATTTCATATGCAATATTTTTCGACGAAAATTAGACTTATCCATCTCCACACCCAAAACCTCCTCATAAAGATGCATGAGCTCCAATAGCGTGAATTTTTCGGGTAAAAGATTAAAACCTATAGGAGCCTGACGAACCCTATTGCGCAACTGTTTTAAGCTGTAATCTAAAATTTCATTGTGGTCATAAATCAAATCTGGTATTTCGTTGATTTTATACCATTTTGCATCAGATGCAGTAAAACCAGCCTTTACATCATAGTCTTCTCTTTTAACCAAAGCATAATAACCAATTGTAATAACCCGTCTTAACGGGAAACGATCCGGATCTCCAAAAGCCTTCAATTGCTCTAAGAAAATGTTATCTAATCCTGTAAGCTCTCCCAACAATCGATGGGCAGCAGCATCTATACTTTCTTTTTTCTTGATCCAACCACCCGGAAGACCCCATTTTCCTTTGCTGATACCTTCGGCATGCTGCACTAACAGGACTTCTAAAATTCCATTGTCAAAACCAAATATTACACAGTCAATTGTAATCGCATTCATAGCTGATTGCTCTACTACTTTTAAGGAATCATTATCGGTATGTTTTTCGAACATGGTATAGAAATTTGAATTAAATATAGAAAAAAAATAAAAAGGAGACGTATTTCTTTCTGTGTTTTAGGAGTTGAATGCTTTTTTTGTAAATATTTAAAAAATCATTGAATTATTAGCAAATTATTTTTAAAAATTTTATTTGCTTTTAGGAATTTAAAACAAAATATCAGATAACACTGCACTTATTTAGTGCAAATGTATAATAATACCCTCAATTAATTATCAATTACAAATTTTTAAACATAAAATATTGTTAATATAAAAAAAATGTCTTACACTTGTAGTCAAATTTACCATAAGCATGTGGTTAATTTGACTACAAGTTTTAAAAAGTGACAGAAATAAACAATAAATACAACCCCTTAAAATCAAGCATATGTATTTTTTAGGAATAGATTTAGGAAGCTCTTCGATAAAATTATCGGTATTTGATCCCGAAAAAGGAATTACTGTTGCTGCAGTAAGCGTTCCGGAATTTGAGATGGATATTATTGCACCTAAATTTGGCTGGGCTGAGCAAGATCCAAATTCTTGGTGGCAAAATGTAAAAAATGGCATACACGCTTTAGGGACTAAAAATCATATTGATCTAAAACGAATAGCAGGGATTGGCATTGCCTATCAAATGCATGGACTAGTCCTAACAGATGAAAAACTAAATCCCGTTCGCCCTTCGATTATTTGGTGTGACAGTAGAGCTGCATCCATCGGTAACGAGACGTACCATAATATGGGGCCAGAATATTGCCAACAACAAATTTTAGGAAGCCCCGGGAATTTTACCGCTTCCAAATTAAAATGGGTTCAAACCAATGAGCCCGAAATTTTCGAAAAAGCAGCCTACATGATGCTTCCTGGAGATTTTATAGCAGCAAAACTTTCCGGAAATCCACAAATCAGTACTTCCGGACTATCAGAAGCCGCTTTATGGAATTTTGCAAAAGGGGGGTTGGCAACTGAAATACTCCATGAAATGGGTCTTCCGGAGAAAATGATACCTGAAATCGTACCAAACTTTGGATACCAGGCAACACTTCATCCAGATATAGCTGCAGAGTTAGGTCTTGATAAAAACACTAAAATCACTTATCGCGCTGGTGATCAACCTAACAATGCATTGTCGTTAAATGTTTTAAAACCGGGAGAAATAGCGACAACTGCAGGAACTTCAGCGGTGGTTTATGGTGTAAGTGATAAAGACGTTTATGATAAAGAAAACCGCATAAACACCTTCTTGCATGTAAACAATACTGAGACACAAAAAAATAATGGAGTAATGCTTTGTATTAACGGTTCCGGAATTTTATACCAATGGTTACGCAAAATTATGTCTATTGACAGAGCAAATCTAATTGCGTATGACACCCTAAATGCCGAAGCCGCCAAAGTTGAAGCGGGAAGCAAGGGTCTTCGCTTCTACCCGTTCGGAAATGGAGTCGAACGTATTTTTAATAATAAAAATGCGAATTCAGGAATCCAGAATTTAAACTTTAACATCCACCAGTCCGGACACCTAGTCCGATCTGCCTGTGAAGGAATTGTATTTGCCATGAATTACGGTTTTGATGTCATGAAATCTGTAGGGGTATCAGGAGAAGTAGTACGAGCAGGAAACGCTAACCTATTTTTAAGTCCTGTTTTCAGAGAAATTTTCACCAATACTACGCAAACCACTTTAGAATTATACAACACATCCGGAGCTGAAGGTGCAGCTCGCGGTGCAGCCTTTGGCTTTGGATTTTATGCTTCCCTTGATGAAGCTTTTAAAGGATTAAAATGCATTGGACGAATTGAACCCAATCATTCTCTGACTTCACAATATCAAGACATATATCAAGAATGGAAAAATCATATTAAACTAGAACTATAATGAACACAACTAAACAATCTTATTTTAAAAACATCGATACCATAAAATTTGAAGGTAAAGAAAGTGATAATCCGCTTGCTTTTAAATGGTATGATGAAAACCGCATCGTTGCAGGAAAAACATTAAAAGAACATCTGCGTTTCTCTATGGCTTACTGGCACACGCTATGCAACAAAGGAGGCGATCCTTTTGGTGCTGACACAGAAACACTTTCTTGGGATAAAAATGAAAACGTAATTCTGAGAGCAAAAGATAAAATGGACGCCGCTTTTGAATTCATGAGCAAACTAGGGTTGCCATATTACTGTTTTCATGATTTGGATATTGTAGACGAAGCTCCAACCTTGGCGGAATTTGAGAATCGTGTGCAAACTATGGTGGAATATGCCAAACAAAAGCAACAAGAATCTGGAATAAAATTATTGTGGGGAACCTCGAATCTTTTCAGTAACCCCCGTTACATGAATGGAGCTTCAACCAATCCAAACTTTGACGTTGTTGCCTACGCAGGTGCTCAGGCAAAAATTGCTATTGATGCCACTATTGCATTAGGTGGTGAAAATTATGTTTTCTGGGGAGGTCGTGAAGGATATATGAGTCTTTTGAATACCGATATGAAAAGAGAACTGGACCATATGGGACGCTTCTTGATTACCTGCAAAGAGTATGCTCGCAAAGAAGGATTCAAAGGGACTTTTCTTATCGAACCAAAACCAATGGAACCTATGAAACATCAGTATGATTTTGATGCTGCCACTACATTAGGTTTCCTTAACAAATACGGGCTACAAGACGATTTTAAATTGAACTTAGAAGTAAATCACGCTACTCTTGCAGGCCATACTTTTGAACATGAGTTACAAGTAGCAGTAGATTCCGGAATGTTAGGAAGTATTGATGCGAACCGTGGTGACTATCAAAATGGCTGGGATACAGATCAATTTCCTGTAAATGTTTATGAAATTACGCAAGCCATGCTAGTCATTTTAGAAGGGGGCGGAATTCAAGGGGGCGGAATCAACTTTGATGCAAAAGTGCGCAGAAACTCTACCGATTTAGAAGACAAATTCATTGCACATATTGCCGGAATGGATGCTTTCGCCAGAGGTCTTATCTATGCGGACCATATTTTACAAAATACGAATTATAAACATTTACGCAAACAGCGTTACGGATCATTTGACGGTGGTAATGGAGCTAGGTATGAAAAAGGAGAACTCTCTTTAGAAGCCCTTAGCGAAATTGCACGTGCAAATGGAGAACCTCAACAAATAAGTGGAAAACAAGAATTATTTGAACAAATTATTGCCAACGCATATTAGTCCATTAAAAACCATTAACCAACCAAATTAATCAATTCTTAATTATGAAAAGAAAATATTGTATACCGACAATGCTTCCCTTTTGTATGTCATTACTATTCAGCTTATTTATGCTGCAATCAGGTTTTGCACAACAGCAATCTCATTCCGTTAGCGGAAAGATAACATCTAGTAGCGACGGCATGGGTATTCCTGGAGCCAGTATTTTTGTAGAGGGAACAAATAAAAGTACCATGACCGATTTTGATGGCAATTATCAAATTAACACTGAATCAGACGCTGTATTAAAAATCAGCTATATGGGATACAAAACGCAATTGGTATCCGTAAAAAACCAAACACAAATTAACGTTGCCATGCAAGTGGAATCAGCCGATCTAAAAGAGGTTGTTGTAATAGGATATGGTTCTCAAAAGAAAAAAGTTTCTACAGCGGCCACTTCTTTGGTAACAGGAAAAGACATTCAACAAGTCGCTAGTTTAGATGTTGTGAATGCTTTACAAGGACAAAGTTCCGGAGTATCTATAACTTCAACTTCCGGACAACCCGGAGCTGGCATGGTAGTAAACATTCGTGGTGTCGGAACTGCAGGAAACAGCACTCCCCTTTATGTAGTGGATGGTGTTGTGGTAGATAACGGTATCGGGTATTTAGACCCCTCTTCTATTGAAAGGGTAGACATTCTAAAAGATGCAGCTGCTGCTTCCATTTATGGAGCAAGAGCTGCGAATGGGGTAGTATTGGTAACAACCAAAAAAGGAAAGGATGGAAAAATGAATGTGTCATTAAATAGCTATACAGGATACCAACAAATAGCTAAAAAGCTAGACATGCTTAATACACAAGAGTACACGACTATCATGAATGAAGCAAGAGTAAATTCAGGAATGTCTCCATTATACTCTCCGCAACAAATAGCAGCAATGCCAAATCATGATTGGCAAAATGACTTGTTTAATGAAGGTGCAATGAAACAAAATCATTCCTTAATGATTACAGGTGGAGATAAAAAATCGACTATTGCTACCGGACTATCCTATTATGGACAGGATGGACTTATCGGAAGCCAAAACAATCAATCGAAATACAATCGTATCACATTTAATGTGAATTCTACCTCTGATATTATAGCGGATCATTTAAAAATCGGAGAGAATTTCACTTATGCAAATATCGAAAGTGGTGGAATTTCAGATGATGGAATTTACAGTAACAGTATCAGAGGATTTTTAAATGCAGCTCCTTTAGATCTTGCCTATGATGAAAATGGTGATTTTGCACATTCTGTACTTTCTGCTGATATAAGCAATCCTTTGGGATCTTTGTACTATAATAATTTCAATGAAAATAAAATTGATCGTTACGTAGGAAATATTTTTGCAGAGGCGAAATTTTTGAAAAACTTTACATTCAGAACTAGTTTTGGTGTAGATATAACGAACAGTAACTTCCGCTCTTTTTCTCCAATTTATTCGCTGTCTTCTAACAACAATAATATAGTATCTAGTGTAACACAAAGCTCTAATAAAGGATTGGGTTGGTTGTTTGAAAACACCTTACAATATAAAGTAGCTATAAATGACGTACACAATTTTGATGTACTAGTGGGAACATCTGCAAAGAAAAACACTTCAGATTACATGAGTGCTACAGGTAAAAATTTGAATTTTGATGATTTCGACCATGCTTATTTAAGCAATGCTACAGACCAAACTTCAAATACAGTAGCCGGAAGTCGTAATGATTATTCCATCCAATCCTATTTTGGACGTTTATTATACGATTATGACAATAAATATTTGTTCTCGGCAACCATCCGTAGAGATGGTTCTTCAGAATTTGGACCAAATAACAAATATGCAATATTTCCTGCATTTTCTGCTGGGTGGAACATCGATCGCGAAAGCTTTTTCCCAGAAAATAATGTTGTAAAAAGCCTTAAAATAAGAGCCAGTTGGGGACAAAACGGAAACGACCAGTTTTCTAAACAATTTGCGTACATGTCAACCATCAGCTCCTATGACAAAAGCTACCATTTTGGTACAGGAACAGAAACGTTGCAAGTGGGATCTAGCCCAGATGCCCTTTCTAATCCTGATTTAAAATGGGAAACTTCAGAACAACTGGATTTTGGTCTTGATGTGACTTTGTTTACTTCTTTTAATTTGACTTTTGATTATTATGATAAGACTACCAAAGACTGGTTAGTTCAGGCTTCAGTTCCAGATATTGCAGGAGCTGCACCGCCTTATATCAACGGAGGAGATATTAACAATAAAGGAGTGGAACTTGGTTTGGGATACCGAACTAATTTTGGAGAAGACTGGTCATTCTCGGTAAACGGAAACGCTTCTTTCAATAAAAATGAAGTACTTCGAATTGCTAATGCAGAAGGAATTATTCACGGGGATTCAAACCTGTTATTCCAAGGATTGGATGAGATGAACAGAGTAGAAGTAGGACAACCTATTGGTTATTTCTATGGACTAAAAACAGACGGAATTTTTCAAAATACATCAGAACTAACCACTGTTCAGCCAAATGCACGACCAGGCGACGTTCGTTTCGTTGACTTAAACGGCGATGGAAAAATTGATGCTAATGACAAAACTAAAATTGGGGATCCAAATCCGGACATCACATATGGTTTGAGTATGGAAGTAGCTTATAAAGCGTTTGATTTTTCTATTTACACTTACGGTGTAGCAGGAAGTCAAAATGCTTTTGGAGTCCATGATTATACTCGTGCTTATAATAATTATACCACTACTATTTTAGACAGATGGACTACAGAAGGCACTTCAAACTCAATACCAAGAGTTACTTACGGTACGGATCCTAACGGAAATTATACCAAATTCTCTGATTTGTATTTACAAAATGCTGATTTCTTTAGAATTAAGAGTGCAACTTTGGGTTGCGATTTAGTAAAAGTATCGAACAAATTAGATTTCTTTAGCAAATTCAGACTTTATGTAGCGGCAAATAACCTATTCACATTCACAAAATACCAAGGAATGGATCCTGAAATTGGATTTGGAAATTCAAACCAATCTTGGGCGAAAGGAATTGACGTAGGATTTTATCCGCAGCCAAGAACGTACATGATAGGTCTTAATGTTAATTTTTAAAAGCCATAACTATGAAAAAATATATAAAATTATTTGCTGTTTCTACCTTATTAGTTTTGGGAGCCTGCTCCGATGATTTTTTGGAAAACGCCCCTTACACGGAAAAAGTAACCGAGAATTTTTACAAAACTCCTGAAGATGCTTTTGAAGGACTTGTAGCGGTTTATGATATACTACAAAGAGAAGGATATGGCGGTCCTTTGTTAATTAGTGAGCAGGCTTCGGACAATTGTTTCGGAGGATACGGAATTGCTGATGGGCAAGGAGATTTAGAATGGGATCGCTTTTTATACATTTCTGATAAAGAAATGAATAGTCCGGTTTGGAAAAGCTGTTACCAAGGAATTTACCGAGCAAATATCCTCTTAGAAAATTTAGATAAAGTAAATTGGGGAGCAAATACTGCACTTAAAACAAAATACGAAGCAGAAGCCCGTTTTTTGAGAGCACATTTTCACTTTCAATTGTCTAAAATGTTTGGAGATGTTGTCGCTTTAGACCATACCATCACTTCAGATGAAATTTATTCACCCAGAGTTGCTCCGGAGGTAACATATGCTTTAATCGCCAGTGATTTAAAATTTGCTGCGGATAATTTAGGGAACGAAAATTATTCTCAAACAGGAAATACAAATTATGGACGTATTACAAAATGGGCTGCTGAAGCTTATATTGGGAAAACATTTTTGTTCTACACTGATTACTATAAAAAAGCAGATTTAGCAGGTGTTATAAGTAAATCCGAAGCAGCAACATATATAAATGATGCAGTTAATAATAGTGGACACGCTTTAGTTTCTGATTTCGCTCACTTATGGTTAGCGGCTTCTCTTGCAGACTTTGCAGGTGAAGACAATACCGAAATGGTTTGGGCAATTCGCTTTAATGGTTCCGGTAAAGGAGACTGGAATCTTCATGAAGGAAACCGTTTCGAAGTGCTTATCGCTCCTCGTGGTGGTAATATAGGACCATATGCTACAGGATGGGGTGGCGCAACTGTTAATCCTAAACTATATAATGCTTATGGTGTTGGAGATACACGTAGAGACGCAACCATTATCGATTTTGAAGGGGAAGGTTTAGATTTCGATGCAGAAGCCAGAGAGCAACGTCAATACACAGGATATGCCTGGAAAAAATATTGTCCAATTACCACTGAAGCAGGAACAGGAAATTTCCAAATTGATAATTATCAGGATTATGTCGTGATTCGTTTTGCAGATGTCTTGTTGATGGCATCAGAACTTAATTTAGGTACAAACGATGGATTTGCACAAACCTGTCTAAATCGAGTACGTGACCGTGCTTATAAAGATGCAACACATCATGTTTTAGTTTCTAAAACAAAAATTATGGAAGAGCGCCGTTTGGAATTGGCTTTGGAAGGACAACGTTATTTTGACTTAATTAGACAAGGTACAGATGTGGCTAAAGCAGCTATTGATAATGTTGCTGTTGATCCCCAATTTAATGTCACTTTCAGAACAGAAACTTTAGGTTGGTTCCCATTGCCACAATCTCAAATCGTACTTTCTAATGGATCAATAAAACAAAACCCAGGATGGTAATTAACTTAAAAAAACAGATAATTATGAAACGTATATTTCTCACATTAATAACTGTAATAGCAATAGGATCCTTATTTTCCTGCGAACCAATAGAAGATCGTAACAGTCTTCCTGCTATGACTCTTGCTTCCTCAGATCTTAATTTTACCGCGGTAGCAACTGGAAATACTATAGTCTTAAAAAACCAGACGCCCAATGTTATACCCTATTGGAGTTATACAAATGCAAAAGGTGATGAAATAGGACATTCAAATCTAAACGAAATAAGTATTCCCATGCCGTTTGCAGGGACATACAACATTAACTTCTCCGCCTATACACAAGGCGGTTCAGTAACGGCTACCAAAACGGTATCCATATTACAAAATGACTCAAACTATTTCAGCGCCCCAGAATGGTCTTTGCTTGCTAACGGTGTAGCTGGAAAAACCTGGGTACTGGACTTCACCGATCCTATCGGATGGGCTGGGCTAGATTATCCGGGTCCAACTGGTGATAATTGGGCTTGGATTCCCGATTATGCCGGAAACTCTTGGGTAATGGAAAACAAAAATTGGGGTGAAATGCATTTCGATCTTAATGGTGGTTACAACACAACTGTTAAACAAACAGCACTAAACACTACTGATCAGACAACTAAAAGCGGTAGTTTTTCCTTTGATATTGCAAACCACAGGCTAGTATTTAACGGCGGTGCAGAAATGCTTTTTGGTGGGAATTATCATCCAGACGTGAGCAACTGGGTAAACGTAAAAGTTATAGAACTTACTGCAACTTCAATGCGATTGGCCGTTATTCGTGACCAAGACAGAGGAGGTCAGGGAGTTTGTTTGATTGTTTACCACTTTAAGCCAAAAGCATAATTATATTTGGATGATTTTAAATTAAAAATGGTAGTTATTATACGTTTCTGAACTTCAACTATAATTTTCTGAATAGCTAACACACCGTTGCTTAAACTTAAAAACACAGCAAACAGTTTATTTCTACCGATAAGCTAATATTTAAAGTACTTATCGGTAGTTTTAACTACTTAATTAATTCACATGAATACAATGAAAGGCCAAAGCAATTTTCTAAAAATTCTGATTTTAATAGCTGTCATTACAGCTCTAGCATTTAATGCAAAAGGAGGTAAAGCCAATTTCAGTTCCAGAAAAATTGCTTTTAATTCCGGTTGGAATTTCCACCTGAATGACAGTATTAAAGATAAAGATACCATTAATACTAATACCGCATGGAGAACATTGAATCTACCGCACGATTGGAGCATTGAAGGCGCATTTGATGAAAAAAGTCCTGCCGGTTATGGCGGAGGTGCTCTTAATGGAGGATTAGGATGGTACAAAAAAACATTTAAAGTTCCCATTGTAAATAAAACAAAAATAACTTCTATAATTTTTGATGGAGTATACAGAAACAGTGAAGTCTGGATTAACGGACATTATCTGGGCAAGCGTCCAAATGGGTATATTGGTTTTCAATACGACCTTTCTCCTTATCTGAATTACGGAGATAAAAACAATGAAATTATAGTAAAAGTTGACAATTCAAAACAACCTAATTCTCGTTGGTATTCCGGATCAGGAATATTCAGAAATGTATGGTTGGAGACAACAGACAAACTGCATATTGACCAATGGGGGACTTATATTACTACGCCAAAGACCAGTTCTGAAAGCGCAATTATTAGTCTGGAAACTACAATAAAAAACCAATATGCAACGGTGAAGAATGCCTCGCTGATTACTACAATATACTATAAGGGCAAAAAAGTAATTTCGGCTAATCAAAAGATTAGTATCAAGGCCAATGCTTCCCAGACAATCAAACAAGAAACCACTGTTGCTAAACCTATAGTATGGTCTGCAGAAAAACCGGAACTCTATACTGCAGTTACAGAAATTAGTGTAGACAATAAAATTGTGGAGCAGTACAAAACCAATTTTGGAATCAGAAGTTTTAATTTTGATGTTGATAAAGGTTTTATTCTAAACGGGAAAAAAGTAAAAATCAAAGGTGTTTGCCTACATCATGATTTAGGGCCGTTAGGTTCAGCCATCAATACCAGGGCAATTGAACGCCAATTGGAAATTTTGAAAGAAATGGGAGTAAACGGCATCAGAACATCCCATAATCCTCCTGCTCCTGAACTTTTAGACTTATGTGATAAAATGGGTTTCATTGTCATGAATGAAGTTTTCGACATGTGGAAAAAAAGTAAAACCAAATTCGATTACAGCCTCAACTGGGATCAATGGCATGTAAAAGACATCGAAGATCAAATCCTTCGTGACCGCAATCATCCAAGCATTTTTATCTGGAGTATCGGTAACGAAATTCCAGAACAATGGGATGAATCTGGAGCTAAAATCGCTTTAGAATTAGCCGGATTAACCAAAAAACTGGACGCTTCCCGCCCAATCACTGCAGCTATGAATCCGCCAACAAAAGAAAATAAAATCGCAGCTTCCGGAGCATTAGATTTAATAGGGTACAATTATGCTCATGAATCCTATACCAAACACAAGGAAGTATTTCCAGGAATTCCTTTTATAGCAACAGAGACCACTTCAGCCTTGCAAACAAGAGGCTATTATGACGCGGTTTCTGATACTATAAAATTATGGCCAAAACGTTGGGACATTCCTCTAACTACAGGAAATCCAGGCAACACAGTATCTGCTTACGATCAGGTTCAGGCGCCTTGGGGTTCTACACATGAAGCGACTTGGAAAGTGATTAAAAAACACGATTACCTTTCCGGAATGTACATTTGGACAGGCTTTGACTATATTGGGGAACCAACCCCTTACGAATGGCCATCGATTAGCTCCTATTTTGGAATTATTGACTTAGCGGGTTTTCCTAAAGATGTCTATTACATGTATCAAAGCGAATGGACAGATAAAACTGTGTTGCACCTCTTCCCGCATTGGAATTGGAAAGAAGGTCAAAACGTGGATGTTTGGGCTTATTACAATAATGCCGATGAGGTAGAGCTTTTCCTTAACGGAAAATCAGTAGGCATTAAAAAGAAAGAAGGCGATGATTTACACATCATGTGGCGTGTACCTTTTCAATCAGGGACACTAAAAGCAGTTTCCCGTAAAAACGGTAAGACGGTATTAGAAAAAACAATTAAAACAGCAGGAGATCCAGCAACTTTGAAACTTTCTGCAGACAGATCAACCCTACATGCCGATGGAAATGATTTGTCTTTTGTAACCGTTGCTATTACTGATATAAATGGTGTGCCTTCGCCAAATGCCAATAACGAAATTCAATTTACATTAAAAGGAAACGGGAAAATCGTAGGTGTTTGCAGTGGTGATCCTGTGAGTCATGAATCGTATAAAGGAACCAAACATACTGCCTTAAACGGAAAATGTTTGGTGGTAATACAAGCCGGAAATAAAAACGAAAAATTAGAACTGACAGCGAGTGCCAAAGGATTGAAAAGTAGCAGTACATCAATAATGGTAAAAAAATAACGATTAAAGAACAGTAAACACAAATTTCAAAAAAATGAAGAAATCACAAATAGTAGCACTATTTTCATCTGTGTTATTTGGACTTTTTACAACTCCAAAAGCATCTGCACAAATTCAAAATGCAGATGTTCTTAATGCACCGATGGATATCAGTAAGGATTTTCAGAATTATTTAAATACGTTTTATTTTGCTGATGAGCTAACTGGTTTTGATCCGAAAACAGGAAAAGGAACGGTAAAATATCTTAGATACAATTATAAAACCCGTCAGGCCTTCAACAATATGATGATGAAACCTGATGTAGTTCCTGCCAATGAGTTTCCAGCTACCGAGTATGAAGTTTCTCCTGAATTGCCTTTCCAAATTCAGTTTATTTCAGATCGAACGTTGCGAATTAAGACAACTTCAGGACCACAATTTCATCCTGAAAAAGAATCTTTGATGCTGGTTGACGGAGTTGCTCCGAATCATCCAGAACTATGGAAATATTCCAAAATCGAAGCCGGTTATAAATTTACCAGTAAACATGGTTCGGTTGAAATTCAAACTAAACCTTGGCACGTAAAAATCTACGATGAGAAAGGGAAATTGTTAACGGGTACATTACATGATTCTGATTTTAAAAACACCTATACGCCAACACTTCCGTTCTCATTTGTACGCAGAAACAGTGATTATTCCAGAAGTATGGGAGCCGCTTTCAGTTTAGAGCCAGACGAAAAAATATTTGGTTGTGGAGAATCGTTCACCCAATTCAATAAACGCGGACAAAAAGTAGTCTTATGGACAGATGATGCTAACGGAATCCAAAACGAAACAATGTACAAACCGGTTCCGTTCTATATGAGTAGCCGTGGATATGGTGTTTTCATGCACCACTCAACTCCAATCACAGTTGATTTTGGAAGATATTATGGAAGTGCCAATGAAATGTATATTGGTGATGATGAAGCCGATTTGTTTTTTTTCATAGGAGAACCAAAAGAAATACTAGATGAATATACCAACTTGACTGGAAAAGCAGCGATGCCACCACTTTGGTCATTTGGTTTTTGGATGAGCCGCATCACTTATTTCTCAGAAAAAGAAGGCCGTCAAGTGGCTAAAGATTTACGTAAATATAAAATTCCAACTGATGTAATTCACTTTGATACAGGGTGGTTCGATGTTGATTGGAGAAATAATTATGAGTTTTCTAAAGAGCGTTTTCCAGACGCAGTAAAAATGATGTCGGATATGAAAGATGATGGTTTTCAGGTATGTTTATGGCAATTACCTTATTTCAGTCCAAAAAACACATTATTCAATGAAATAATGGATAAAAATTTAGCTGTAAGAGACCGCAAAGGGAATCTTCCTTACGAAGATGCAGTATTGGATTTTTCGAATCCAGCAACAGTGACATGGTATCAAGCCAAATTGAAACATTTATTTGATCAGGGAGTAAGTGTATTCAAAGTAGATTTTGGAGAAGCTGCGCCACCAGACGGAATTTACCATTCAGGACGTACCGGTTTCTATGAGCATAATTTATACCCATTGCGTTATAACAAAGCGGTTGCCGAAATCACTCAAAAAGAGAAAGGATATACTTTAATATGGGCGAGAAGTACCTGGGCAGGAAGCCAACGCTACCCATTACACTGGGGTGGTGATGCAGAAACGACTAATGGCGCGATGTCCGCCGAACTAAGGGGAGGACTTTCATTAGGACTAAGCGGATTCAGTTTCTGGAGTCATGATGTGGGGGGATTTGCAACCAAATCACCAGAAAATTTATACCGCAGATGGGCCCCGTTCGGAATGTTAACATCTCACGTAAGAAGCCATGGTGAACCTCCAAGAGAACCTTGGTTGTACAGCAAAGACTTTTTGGAAGGATTTAGAAACGCTGATAATATGCGTTACGAATTAATGCCATACATATACGCTCAGGCCAAAGAAAGCTCTCAAAAAGGATTGCCAATGATGCGCGCTTTATTTTTAGAATATCCAAATGATGCAGGATCTTGGTTAGTTGATAATGAATATTTATTCGGATCTAGTATGTTGGTGGCGCCTTTATTTGAAGAAGTTACCGAGAGAGATGTCTATCTTCCAGCAGGAACTTGGATTGATTACCAAACCAAAAAAGTGTACGAAGGCGGATGGCATAAAATCAAAGCGGGTGCTATCCCAATCGTAGTTTTAGTTAGAGATGGTTCAGCGATTCCTCATATTGCATTGGCACAATCTACAAAAGACATGGATTGGAGCAAATTAACACTGAAAGTATTTGCAACTGAAGGCACTAATAGCGCTACCGCAAAAGTTTTCTTACCTGAAGGAGATGCCGTTCAGACGATCTCTCTTTCTAAAAAGGGAACCACTTTTGAAACAACATCAAATCCATTAACTGGAAAAACCACGTTCAAAACGGAGTGGGTAAAATAAATAAGTTGAGTTAGTTTTAAATCGGGAGTTAAGAGGCTGCTTAATTCCCTGATTTATAAAAAAGACTATTAAGAAATAACATCATGATAAAAAAACTGATACTTCCCGCTCTATTACTTTCAATAGTTATAGGTAGCGCTCAAGGCAAAAAAACAAAGTCCTACGAATTGACTTCTCCGGGAGGGCAAAATCAAATCAAATTTGAATTAGTAAATAGCGCTCCGAAATATGCCGTTTCACACAAAAAAACAGAAGTTATCACACCTTCTGAAATGGGTTTTTTACTGAAAAACAATGACGACTTAAGCAAAAATTTTGAAGTGACAAAGGTTGAAAAAACAACCTTCGATGAAACTTGGGAACAGGTTTGGGGAGAAAAAAAGAATATTAGAAACCATTACAATCAAATGGTGGTGAAACTACAACAGAAAAACAAACAAAAGCGCAAACTTGAAATTCAGTTTCGTGCATACGATGACGGGATAGCTTTTAGGTACGTGTATCCTAAACAAGGAACAAAAGACAGTATTTTTATCATGGATGAAAAGACTACTTTTAATCTGAAAGAAGAAGGAAAAGCGTGGTGGATTCCTGCTTACAGAGAAAATCGTTATGAGTATTTATATCAAAATTCAACTATAAACGCTATCGACACAGTACATACACCACTCACAATCGAGAGCAAAAGCGGTTTAAAATTGAGTTTCCACGAAGCGAATCTAATTAATTTTGCCAGTACAACATTAGTAAACATCACCGGAACACAATTAAAAACTGACTTAGTGTCTTGGGCTGATGGCGTGAAAGTTCGTGTGAAAGATACGTTTACCTCTTCTTGGAGAACCATTCAAATAGGCGAAAATGCAGGAGACTTAGTCGATTCTTATTTGATTTTAAATCTAAACGAACCCAATAAATTAGGCAAACCAGATTATGTGAAACCTTATAAATATTTAGGGATTTGGTGGGGAATGCACATCGGGAAATATTCTTTTTGGGAAAGCGATATTCAAGGCGCTACAACCAAACATGCACAAGAATATATTGACTTTTCAGCCAAAGAAGGATTCCACCATTTATTGATTGAAGGTTGGAATAAAGGTTGGACACCGCAATGGTACGAAAACCATATGCATATGTTTAGTTTTACTAAAAGTGCCGACAATTTTGATTTAGAAAAAGTAGTGGAATACGGAAACAAAAAAGGAGTGGAACTTATCGGCTACCACGAAACAGGTTCTAATTTGATTAATTATTTAAAAGAAATCGACGCAGGTTTTGCTTTGTACAAAAAACTAGGAATTCATACCGTTAAAATTGGCCATGTGGGCTCCAAATTAAATATGAAAGAATGGCATCATGGACAGTTCGGAGTGAACTATTTTAGGTACGTACTTGAAAAAGCCGCACAATATGATTTGGCTGTTTTTTATCATGAACCAATCAAAGATACAGGAGAACGTAGAACCTATCCAAATATGTTGGCTAGAGAAGCAGCACGTGGACAAGAATACAATGCCTGGAGTGAAGGGAACCCACCAAATCATGCAACTATTTTGCCTTTTACCAGACTGTTGTCAGGGCCAATGGATTACACGCCAGGAGTTTTAGATGTAGAAATCAAACAAGGATATCCAGGAAAAAGAATACACGGAACAACGGCGCAACAACTCGCATTATACGTGGTGTTTTATTCCCCAATACAAATGTTGGCTGACCTTCCCGAAAATTATGAAGGAAATCCATCTTTTCAATTCTTGAAGGACGTACCTACAGATTGGGCAGACACCAAAGTCTTGAACGCAGAAATCGGAGAGTACATCACTACTGTCCGTAAAGATCAAAATAGTGCCGATTGGTATTTAGGAAGTTTGACTAATGAGAAAAGTAGAGTTTTAGATATCCCATTGTCCTTTTTAGATGCTAAAGCAACTTATGAAGCGCAGATTTATGCTGATGCGGAAGGAACAGATGAAACGCACAATCCATCCGCTGTATCAATTACTAAAAAAACGGTTAAAGCTTCGGATGTATTAAAATTGCATTTAGGTGGTGCCGGAGGAACAGCGATACGATTTAAAAAATTATAATTTATAGGATCTCTTGTAAGATGCACAGTAAGTGCATCTTTACTCTCTTTTTGTCATAACGAGTTTGATTGAAAGTAAGAATGAAATGACTATGATTCTAAAAACAAATACTATTTTAAGATGAAAAGAAATTCAGTAGTACTTATTATTCTTTTTTGCTCCACAAACATTCATTTGTTTGCGCAAAATAAAGACTCTAAAAAAACGACTTTTACAGCTAGAATTATAAAAGTAGATTATAATAAAGAAGCGGGAAAATTGAATACCATGTTCAACGAGTGTATTGGAGCTGGAAGAGCCAATGAAGGATTGCGTGCTGATTGGCAGCAGCAACTGGCTATGGTAAAAAAAGAATGCGATTTTAAATACATTCGAATGCATGGTCTATTGTCTGATGACATGGCCGTTTACCGTGAAGATAATAAAGGAAATCCGGAATACAATTACCAATATATTGATGCTTTATACGATTTTATTCTAAGTATCAAAATGAAACCTTTCGTTGAATTAGGGTTTATGCCTTCAGCATTGGCGAGCGGTAACCAAACCATTTTTTGGTGGAAAGGCAATGTAACACCGCCAAAAGATTATAAAAAATGGGAAGACTTAATCCGCAACTTAACCATTCATTTTACGGAACGTTATGGTGCCGATGAAGTGAAAACATGGTATTTCGAGGTTTGGAATGAACCGAACCTAAAAGATGGCTTTTGGACAGGGACCCAGGACGAATATTTCAAATTGTATGACTACAGTGCACGTGCTATAAAAAGTGTAAATGCAGCCTACAAAGTGGGTGGTCCTGCTACAGCCGGTGCTGCTTGGGTTCCCGAAACGATTGAATTTTGCAGCAAAAACAATGTTCCACTGGACTTCATTTCAACACACACCTACGGAGTAAAACAAGGATTTTTAGATGAATTTGGAACTTCTGGAACCGTCTTAAATAAAGAGGAATCAAGTGTGAGTGGCGATATTATTAATTCGCGCAATCAAATTTCAAAATCGGCTAAACCTAATCTGGAATTGCATTATACGGAATGGAGTTCATCGTACACTCCCGCCGACCCAATCCATGATAGTTACCATTCAGCTGCCTATATTCTTCAAAAACTGAAACAAGTAGAAAACGCTGCAAACTCTATGTCCTATTGGGTTTTTACGGATATTTTCGAAGAAGCGGGTCCGCGATTTACTCCTTTTCATGGGGGATTCGGATTGTTGAATACGCAGGGAATTAAAAAACCGGCCTATTTCTCCTATTATTTGTTAAACAAATTAGGGGAAACAGAACTTCAAAATACAGACAAGTCATCTTGGGCAGCCAAAAATTCAAAAGGAGATGTACAGTTGCTTTTTTGGGACTTTACCAATACACATCCAGGAGATTCGGTCAACAATCAAAGATATTATGTACAGGACTTACCATCCCGACCAAACGGAAGTATAAAAATCGAAGTGGCAGGATTGCCAAGAGGAAAATATAATTTAGAGATATACAAAGTAGGATATAAAGTCAATGACGCATACACAGACTATCTAGGGATGAGTAAACCAAATCAGTTGACGAAGCAACAAGTTGATATCCTTAAAGAAAAAAACAATGGTTCACCGATTGCAACAGAAAAAGTCTCAATTGATTCAAAAGGTATTTATTCCAAGGAATTTAACAGCAACGAAAATGATGTTTTACTACTGAATTTTGTAAAACAATGAAGCAAAAGTCTGAAAAAGAAATCTTTTTAATTTGGGTGTAACCCTCCGCGAAAACTTCGGATCGGGCAGTACGTTCCCTATAAAAAATTTAAAAAATCTGCGTAAAAAATTACCCTCCAGATTTAAAATTAATTTAGACAAGAATCGCCTAAAAAGCAATTTAAAACAACAATATTTAGATATGAAAAATAAAATTATAGTATCCATTTTTTCAATGTTACTGTTTACCGGATACAATGTGAATTCCCAAACGGTTAAAAATAAAAACCAAACAAAAACGCATGCTGCAAAATCCTTGAGCACTAAATACGATGCCGAAATTGACAAATTGATTTCAAAAATGACCCTTGAAGAAAAAATAGGCATGCTACATGGCAACAGTATGTTTTCTACCGGTGGTGTAAAACGATTGGGTATTCCGGAATTAAAAATGGCAGACGGTCCAATAGGTGTTCGTGAAGAAATTTCTCGTGATAACTGGGCGCCTGCAGGACTAACTGACGATTTCGCTACGTATTACCCGGCCGGCGGAGGTTTGTCTGCAACTTGGAACACCGATTTGGCTTATCTGTTCGGGAATAGTGTGGGACAAGAATTACGTGCTAGAGACAAAGACATGTTACTTTCGCCAGCGATTAATATTATCAGAACGCCACTTGGAGGTAGAACGTATGAATATTTAACCGAAGATCCTTTTTTAAACAAAAAAATTGCGGTGCCTTTGATTGTTGGACTACAAGATAACGATGTTATGGCTTGTGTAAAACATTTTGCTGCTAATAATCAAGAAACTAATCGCGATTTTGTCGATGTTCAAATTGACGAACGTACACTTCGTGAAATTTATTTGCCCGCTTTCAGAGCTGCTGTAACAGAGGCTAAAGCGTATAGTTTAATGGGAGCTTATAACAAATTTAGAGGAGAATACTTATGCGAGAACGATTATATGCTGAATAAAATATTGCGTGACGAATGGGGTTTTAAAGGTATTGTTGTTTCTGACTGGGCAGCAGTACATACCACAGTAAAATCTTTGAAAAATGGATTAGATATTGAAATGGGAACACCAAAACCTTTCAACGAATTTTTCTTGGCCGATAAACTAATCATTGCTGCCAAGGCTGGCGAAATTTCAGAAGCAGAAATTAATAAACACGTAAAACGAATATTAGGCGTCTTGTTCCAGGTAAAAGCAATTGGTGGTAAAAACCGTGTAAAAGGCAGTATTGCAACCGAGGCACATTATCAAGATGCTTACAAAATCGCAGCAGAATCAGTAGTTTTATTAAAAAATGACAACAATGCATTGCCTTTAAAACTAGATGGCGTAAAATCTATTGCTGTCATTGGGAATAATGCGACTAAGAAAAATGCTTTGGGCGGATTTGGTGCAGGGGTTAAAACCAAAAGAGAAGTTACACCTTTAGAAGGTTTAACAAATAGATTGCCAAGCTCCATCAAGATTAATTATGCAGAAGGGTATTTAGAGCGATACGATGAAAAAAACACAGGGAAATTAGGAGACATTACCTTAAACGGTCCTGTAACCATTGACCAATTAGATCCTGCTAAATTACAGGAAGCAATAGAAGCCGCTAAAAATTCAGATGTAGTCATCGTTTTTGCAGGTTCTAACCGTGATTACGAAACCGAAGCTTCTGACCGTAGAGACCTCAAGCTACCATTCGGTCAAGCAGAATTGATTAAAAAAATAGTAGCCGTGAATCCAAAAACCATTGTGGTTATGATTGCCGGTGCTCCTTTTGATATTGAAGACATAAGTAAAAAAACATCAGCTTTGGTTTGGAGTTGGTTCAATGGTTCCGAAGGTGGAAATGCCTTGGCGGATGTATTGCTTGGAAAAGTGAATCCATCAGGTAAATTACCCTGGACAATGCCAAAAAGCATTAATGATTCTCCAGCTCACGCTACAAATAGTTTTCCTGGTGACAAATCAGTAAACTATACAGAAGGAATTTTGGTAGGCTACAGATGGTTTGACACTAAAAATATTATGCCTTTATATCCTTTTGGATACGGATTGTCGTACACCAATTTTACTTTCGACAATGAAAAAACAGACAAGAAAGTATATGGTGCTGATGAAACGATAGCTGTTTCTGTGACAGTTAAAAATGCTGGAAAAGTGGATGGTAAAGAAGTAGTGCAATTGTATTCGTCTAAATCAGATTCGAAAATTACACGTGCTGCCCAAGAATTAAAAGGCTTCCAAAAAGTATTAATTACAGCTGGAAATTCTCAAACAATAATGATTCAGGTTCCGGTAAAAGAATTGGCATACTACAATGTTGCCGCTAAAAAATGGACTGTGGAGCCCGGAAATTACACCTTGAAATTAGGAAATTCTTCTAGAGATATTCAAAAAGAAGTAGTCGTAACTATTAAGTAAGAATCACGCAAATAGTAACCATGTCCTTTTTTATTTAAATAACTGAAAATCTATAGAAATGAAAAAAACACTAAACCATCGTATATTTCCTTTTATTCTAAGTTTATTCTTATTTGCAATTTGTGCTTGTAGTAAAGAATCACCATCTGAAGTGGTAGCAGCTAAATCACTTATAGTAAACACCAACAAACTAGAATTTGAAAGCATAGTAAATAGTGTTGGCATCAGTATTACTGCCAATGTTGATGACTGGACTATTAGTAGCTCTGATACAAGTTGGATAACATTGAGTCAAGTCTCGGGAAATTCAGGTACCACCTTGGTTACCGTATCAGTATCCGAAAATACAAGTAGCGCCGTCCGTTCAGCGGTCATATTCATAAAATCAAGTCAAGCTGCCTCAGTTCAAGTTAATTTGACGCAACTTGGAACTACAACTGTTGTCTCTACCGAACTTTATCCAAACTATAATACAAATCCTATTGCAGCCGATGCGTCTGGAATGAGTAGTACTGCTGTTGAACTTGCTTCCAAAATAAAATTAGGCTGGAACATTGGAAATACACTTGAGGCAATTGGAGGGGAAACAGCTTGGGGAAATCCAAAGGTTACAAAAGCATTGATTGATTTTGTAAAACAAAGTGGTTTTAATGCAATTCGAATTCCTTGTTCCTGGAATCAAAACCTAGAAAATTCAAGCACTGCGCAAATAAAAACAGAATGGATAAATAGAGTTAAAGAAGTCGTTCAATACTGCGTCGATAATGATATGTACGTAATTGTGAATATCCATTGGGATGGCGGGTGGCTTGAAAATAATTGTACGGAAACCCAAAAAGAAGCCAATAATGCCAAGCAAAAAGCATTTTGGGAACAAATAGCAACCCAATTACGAGGTTTTGATGAGCATTTACTTTTTGCTAGTGCTAATGAACCAAATGTGGATAACGCATCTCAGATGGCAGTCTTAACATCTTATCACCAAACGTTTATTGATGCAGTGCGTTCTACTGGAGGTAAAAATACGTATCGGACATTGGTAGTTCAAGGACCATCGACAGACATCGAAAAAACAAACAAATTAATGTTGACTTTACCTACTGATAAAATAGCTAGTCGTATGATGGTGGAAGTTCACTATTACACACCGTATAATTTTTGTCTTATGGACAAAGATGCTGACTGGGGGAAAATGTTTTATTACTGGGGAGCTAATTATCACTCTACAACTGATCTTACACGCAATCCAACTTACGGAGAGGAGGCAGACTTAGATACCCTTTTCAAATCAATGAAATCCCAATTTGTAGACAAAGGGATTCCGGTTCTTTTAGGCGAATTTGGCGCAATACGTCGTACTAGTTTAACAGGAGATGCTTTAACTTTGCATCTGGCATCAAGAGCTTATTATTTAAAATATGTTGTAAAACAAGCAAAAGCAAACGGAATATTGCCTTTTTATTGGGATGCCGGAGGTATGGGTAATAATGGTTCGGCTATTTTTAACAGAACCAACAATACGGTATTTGATACACAAGCTTTAGATGCAATGATTCAGGGATTACAGTAAGTTAATCGAAACCATTATAATTTTTTAAAATGAAAAAAAATCTAGTATTTCTTTTTTTGATATGTTGCCTACTTGCAAATGCCAATGTCAGAATGCCACTATTGTTCTCTGACGGAATGGTTATGCAACGCAACAAGGCGATTCCGGTTTGGGGTTGGGCTGACGCAAATGAAAAAATTACAGTTCAGTTCAATAAGCAAACCAAAACCATCAAAGCCGATAAAACAGGAAAATGGACGGTCAGTTTAGATTCCGAAAAAGCAGGGGGTCCTTTTGAATTAACCATTACAGGAAAAAACAAAATTGTCATAACCAATGTTATGGTTGGTGAAGTTTGGATTTGTAGCGGACAATCCAATATGGAATTTCAAATGTACAAAACATTGAATTCCGAAAAAGAAATAAGCGATTCCAATTATCCTATGATTCGCCATTTTGGTGTTGCCCAAGATTTGAGTGGCGCACCAAAAGAGGATTTAAAAGTTGGAAAATGGGCAGTTTGTAGTAAAGAAACGGTGCGTGATTTTACGGCAGTAGGTTACTTTTTTGCCAAAAAATTATATGCCGAATTAAAAATCCCAATCGGAATTATAAACACATCATGGGGTGGAACTTGTGTGGAAACTTGGACTAGCATTCAAGCATTCGAGAAAAGCGATGAATTCAAAGAAATGATTGCCGATGTGCCAATGCTGAATATGGATTCTATTTCAAAATTGTATGCAAAAACAATGCGAGAAAGAGTCGAAAAAATTCAAGGAACTGAAGTTAGCACAGCCAACGAAATCACTTATAAAGAATTAGGATTTAATGATTCCAGTTGGTCTGAACTCAACGTTCCTGGATTATGGGAAAACCAACCACTGGGTGACTTGGACGGTGTAGTTTGGATGCGTAAAACAATAACCCTTTCGGCTAAAGATGTAAAAAAACCAGCCATCCTAAATTTATCAAAAATCGATGATGAAGATATTACGTATGTAAACGGAATTGAAGTTGGAAAAAACACAATTTGGGAAGCCAACAGAGAATACATAATTCCAGCAGGAATATTAAAAGAAGGCGTAAATAGTATTGCCGTCAGAATAGTAGACAATAGCGGCGGTGGCGGAATATATGGAGAATCTTCAGATTTGAAACTGACTATCGGTAACACAATTGTTCCATTGAATGGGAAATGGAAATACAGAGTGGTACTTGTAAAAACCGCTTTGTCTCCCAACAGTTATCCCTCATTATTGTACAATGCCATGGTCAACCCATTAATTCCGTATGCTTTTCAAGGCGTTTTATGGTACCAAGGCGAAGCCAATGTGGGTAGAGCAAATCAATACAAAAAAGCATTTCCTCTGATGATAACCGATTGGAGAACAAAATGGAATCAAGGTGATTTCCCTTTTTATTTTGTACAATTATCCAGTTACAATGAATTTAACGGTAATAGTAAAAATGGAAGCAAATGGGCTGAACTTCGTGAAGCGCAAACCCACACTTTGCAACTGCCAAATACAGGAATGGCTGTAACGACTGATATTGGTAACGCAAAAGATATTCACCCAACAAACAAGCAAGATGTTGGTAAACGATTGGCTGCGATTGCTCTGAATAACGTTTATAACAAAAAAACGGTTTATAGCGGACCAACTTATAAATCCTTGGAAATAAAAGGAAACCAAATAATTCTAACCTTTGATAACATCGGAAGCGGATTGTCAACGTCTGATAATGATGACAATTTAAAAGGATTTGAAATCGCAGGAGCGGACAAAGTTTTTCATTCTGCAAAAGCTATTATTAAGGATAACAAATTGATTGTTTTTAGTGAAAATGTACTAAAACCGATTGCGGTACATTACGGTTGGGCAGATGATGCAAGCGAAGCGAATCTTTATAACAAAGAACGATTTCCTGCATCGCCATTCAGAACCGATGATTGGGAAATGATTACTGCAGCAGAGAAGTATAAATTTTCAAAATGATTTGAGTCAGGAACAAAAAAATTCCTAAAAATTAGAACAACAAATAGTATCCTCCTATGAAACCAAACGCCCTAAAAAAACTATTTTTAGTCATCACTTGTCACTTATTTTGCGGTCTGGTTTTTGGACAGTCTGATCACATTCTTTGGTACAACCAACCTGCTGATTATTTCGAAGAGAGTTTAGTTTTAGGTAATGGGAAACTGGGAGCTACAGTTTTCGGAGGTATTGATTCTGATAAAATTTATCTGAACGACGCTACTCTATGGTCCGGAGAGCCCGTAAATGCAAATATGAATCCTCAAGCATATCAAAACCTACCTGCTATTAGAGAAGCTTTAAAAAAGGAAGATTATAAATTAGCTAACGAATTGAATAAAAAAATTCAAGGTAAAAACTCCGAGTCTTTTGCGCCGCTTGGAACTATGAATATTGATAATCATTCTACAAAAATCCCCTCTCAATATTATAGAGAATTAGACATTTCTAACGCGGTCTCAAAAGTAAGTTATGAAATCAATGGAGTGAAATATACCCGTGAATACTTTGTTTCGGCACCGGACCAAATTATGGTAATTAAATTAACAAGCAGTCAGAAAGGAGCATTAAATTTTGATATTACTTTTAATAGCTTATTAAAATCGAAAATCGAAACAGCAAATAATACGTTGCAGATTAATGGTTTTGCTCCTATTCATGAAAATCCAGATTATGTTGTCGATAAGTCATTTCTTTTGGAAAAAGATAGAGGCACGCGATTTACAACTTTGATAAAAATCAAAAATACGGGAGGAACAATCACAAGTACTACAACTACTTTGGGATTAAAAAACGGTACAGAAGCCTTGATTTTTGTATCTATTGCTACTAGTTTTAATGGTTTTGATAAAAATCCTGCAACCGAAGGATCAGATGACAAGGGAATTGCATCCGACAACCTAAATAAAGCATTTTCAAAAACATTCGAAAAATTAAAAAAATCCCATAGTGTGGACTATCAAAAATTCTATAATCGAGTTGCATTAGATTTAGGAAAAACAACAGCCCCGGATTTGCCTACAGACGAACGTTTACTGCGTTATTCGGATGGTAAAGAAGATAAAAATTTAGAAGTTTTATATTTCCAATATGGACGTTATTTACTCATTAGCAGTTCCAGAACCAAAGGTGTTCCCGCTAATTTACAAGGGATTTGGAATCCGTATCTTAACCCGCCATGGAGCAGTAATTATACGACAAACATCAATTTACAAGAAAATTACTGGCTAGCTGAAAACACTAATCTTTCAGAAATGCATAGGCCCCTTTTGAGCTTTATAAAAAATCTTTCAGAAACAGGCAAAGTTACAGCTAAAACATTTTATGGCGTAAACAATGGTTGGGCTTCGGCACATAATTCTGATATTTGGGCGATGAGCAATCCTGTTGGAAACTTTGGAAAAGAAGATCCGAGTTGGGCTTGTTGGAATATGTCCGGAGCGTGGTTAATAACTCATATCTGGGAGCATTATGCTTTTACACAAGATAAAACTTATTTAAAAAATGAAGGGTATGAAATAATGCGTGGAGCTGCCCAGTTTTGCCTGGAATGGTTAGTTGAAGACAAAAACGGAAATTTAATAACTTCTCCTTCAACGTCCCCAGAAAACAAATACATAGCTCCTGATGGTTTTATTGGTGCTACTATGTATGGAGGAACTGCCGATTTAGCTATAATTCGAGAATGCTTTGATAAAACCATTAAAGCTTCAAAAGAATTAAATATTGATGCAGAATTTAGAGTAAAACTCGAAACTGCACTTTCGAAATTGTATCCGTACCAAATAGGAAAAAAAGAAAACTTACAGGAATGGTATTTTGACTGGAACGACGAAGATCCTAAACACCGTCATCAATCGCATTTATTTGGACTTTTCCCGGGGGATCATATTACACCATTAAAAACTCCTGAACTGGCAAATGCTTCTAGACAAACCCTAGAAATAAAAGGTGATGAAACAACTGGCTGGTCAAAAGGATGGCGTATCAACCTTTGGGCAAGACTTTGGGATGGCAATCATGCTTATAAAATGTTTCGCGAACTGCTTCGCTATGTAGATCCCGATCAAAAGAAAACCAAAAAACCACGAAGAGGTGGCGGAACCTATCCGAATTTGTTTGATGCACACCCACCGTTTCAAATAGACGGGAATTTTGGAGGGGCTGCCGCAGTTGCAGAAATGCTTGTTCAGTCTAACGAAAAAGAAATCAGACTACTCCCTGCCCTACCCGATGCTTGGGAAAATGGTTCCGTAAAAGGAATTTGTGCCAGAGGAGGATTTGAAGTTTCTATGGAATGGAGTGGCAAAAAGTTAAAAAAAGTAAATCTGTTTTCTAGAAACGGTGGAAATACAACACTTATTAATGGAGACAAAAAGCAAAATATCACTTTGAAAAAAGGACAGAAAATGAAATTAATCTGGTAACAGATTTCTCAAGACATTTTACTCCATATTGGAATTGTTTACTTAAGGACAGATCGGAGTTCTTGACGGTATTGTGAAGCACTTTTACCCGTAAATTCTTTGAATGATTTGTTGAAATAGCTAAAGTTATTGAAACCACTTTCATAACATATTTCGGTTATGCTTATCGGTTTTTCAGCGAGCAATTTAGAAGCATGGACCAAGCGATAATCATTTACAAAATGAGTAAATGTTTTATTGGTAATCTTTTTAAAATACCGACAAAAAGAAGGCACAGTCATACTTACCAGTCCAGAAACTTCTTCAAGAGCAATATGCTCTTGAAAATGGTCTTTTACATAGTTAAAAACAGCATTAATGCGGTCATTGTCCTGTACCTGCATCTCCATCGAAAATCCTTCCGCATTTAAAACGGTAGACTCTTTGGATAGTTCCAGTTCATTTAATATGGTCAGCATGGTCAACAATCTTTCAAATTGAGATTGTCCTTCCATAGCCTCTATTCTAGAACCTATTGTCTTTTTAGTAACTCCGTCAAAGGCTATTCCAACTTTAGCTTGTTTAAAAAGATTCCTGATATTCTTCATTTCTGAAATATCAAAAAAATCATCCCCTAAGAAGTCCGGTTTCATTTGTATGACCGTTTCATTTTTATTTCCAGTCTGTTCATCTGTAAAACCACAATGAGGCAGGTTGCTTCCTATCAATAGCAGGTCTCCATCCTCATAATAAGAAACGTGACTTCCTACTTGGCGCTTACCCGAACCGCCATTTACATACACCAATTCAATTTCCGGATGATAATGCCATAAGTGTGCTTTGTTATTCGCATTTTCAACATATTTTGAAAAGTAAAAAGAACTTCCGAAGGAAGGTGCTATAATTTCAAATGCAGGCGGAACTATCTTCATCGACTACGTATTTAGAATTAATGCAAAAATACCTAAAATGCGAATACTATAGCTTTTTTTAACCTTTATCGATTTCGTAAAAGGTAAAATAGAACATAAATTAGAAAATCCTGTACTATTCATAATGAATCTCTTAGGATAATTTAGCCGTAGATAAATAATCAATTATAAATCTAAAACATTTACTATTATGAAAAAGATTTTAAAACTTAGTTTAGTAGTGGCCGCAGCAGTATTAACTGTTGTACAGGCTCATGCAGGAAATACTGATTTCTCATTGGATTTAAAAAAAGAAGCAGGAAGGACTGTAAGTTTTACCTTAAAAGAGATTAAGAAAATCGACTTGTCGATTTATGACACAAGTGATAATCTAATTTATCAGGAAAATGTTGCTTCTGACGATAACATCAACAGATCATACGACTTGAGTGCTTTTCCTGATGGCGTATACTTCTTACAAGCTGAAACTGATCTTAAAATTTCAAGATACAAAATTGAGGTTATCGGTAAAACCGCAAAATTGTCCGCTGATGCCATTTCGGAAGTGTACAAACCGATTTTGGTAAACAGAAAAGGAATAGTAACACTTAACCTATTAAACTTAAATCAGGTTCCGGTTACTGTTAAAATTTACAGCTCAAATGATACAGAGGTCTATAATGAAACTTTACCGGCTGAACTGAATGTGGGCAAAATATTTGATGTAAGTAAAATACAAGGGGACAAATGCACATTCATTATAACTTCAAATGGTAAAACTTTTGTTGAAACAGTTATTACTAAATAGTTCCCAAATAAATTATGGTGATTGAGAGGCTGTTTATTTTTAGACAGCCTTACTTTTTTCCTTAAACTATTTAAAAACGCTAAAGGTTTCCTATAATCTTATCCATAACCCAACTTGTGTGGGCACCGGTCAACCCTGAAGAAGGGTGCACGCTGTTTCCACTAAGATGTTCCTTCATTTGTTGTACATGATTCAACTGAATATTTTCGGGATGTTCAATAAAAACTTCCGTTTGTCCCTCTTCGTTTGAAAGGACTAAAGAATCATTTTCAAACACAGAGAATGCTATTTTTCCTTTACTTCCAAAAATTTCCACTTTATCTTCGCGCATAGCACAACCAAAATTCCAACTGCCAGTCCCTGTAATTCCAGACTCATGAACCCAGCTTGCAGTAACAGCATCTCTGGAAGAATATAACCCCTGCTGATTGAGACTGAAACCAGCTACCTCTTTTACACTCCCAAAAAAATGAATAAACAAATCTAACCCATGACTTGCTAAATCATCAAAATAACCACCAGTAGCGATTTCAGCATCTGTTCTCCAGTTGTATTCCCCCGATAAATCTTGAGCCGTTGCGGGTTTGCTCAAATGCCATCTTATATGTCTAACATCACCAATACTATTGGAATCTAGCCATGTCTTTATCTGTTGGAAACGTGGTAGTGTACGTCTGTAATATGCAACGAATAGCGGAATATCTTTTTCTTTAAAGGCGTTATAAATCGCGATACTATCTTGGTAATTTGGCGCTAAAGGTTTTTCAATACAACAAATTTTTCCAGCGGCAGCCACTTTTAGTCCATAATATTTATGAACATCTGGAGGTGTGGCAATGTAAATCGCATCAATATCCGGATCATTAATCAAGTCATCTGCATCACTGTAATATTTACTAATCCCATGTCTTTTGGCATAATCAGCGGCTTTTACAGCATCTCTTCGCATTACTGCTTCGATTTTAAACCCAGCTGTTTTCTGGTACGCAGGACCACTTTTCATTTCTGTAACATCACCACATCCTAATATTCCCCAACGAATCACTTTTGTATTTTCAATCATATTAATCATTTTACATTTATATTGGCTATCCGATTTTATCGGACCAATTCCCTAATTCTGCAAAAACAAATTAATTAGGCTGAGAGTAAATTTAAATATTTATTACGAAAGACAAAAGGTTATCTAACAACAATTGGAAATAAAATGACTTTTCGTTTTAGTTGAATTCCACTAAGGGGTAGAAAAAAGATACAGCCTATATTTAAAAAACATCAAACACTCATTCTATCATCAGTTATTATATTTTATTTTTAAAAACAGTAACTAACTTATATAAAGATACTTAAGTACACAAAACCAAGTAACAACCTACTCGTGCGCAATTGTGATTCTAATTTTTGGCACGCTACTTGAATATCCCTAATCAAATAAGTAAAAAAGCGAAAGCCGAAAAGCTCAAGAGTAGGCAAAACCCAAATTATATCGATCATGAAAAAAATTACTTTATTAGTAGCTAGTATCTTCCTTTTTGGAGGTGGTGTAGCGAATGCAGCAGAAAAAACCAGCCTTACTCAGGAGAGAAGATTGCCTGCTGATTTTAGAAACGCGGAACCGATTGTGTTCACAGAAAGAGGAATCGAATTTTTTGTATTCCCTGACGGACAATTAGATTTTAATACACGTCCTTCAAATGGCGATTATAAGTACAATAAATCTAACAAAAGAGGCCCATATAATAAAACGTATGGTGCACAGACCAATACCCGAAACAGAAATTACGGTGTAAAAGTCGAACACGATAATATGGGCAGAGTGAGACGAGTTGGAAATGTCTCTATCAACTACGATTCTAATGATAGAATTAAACGAGTTGGTACTGTATATATGACTTACAACCGTTATGCTTTGGAAAGAGTAGGTGGATTAGAAATTATCTACAACCGTCGTGGCCAAATTGTTGATATTATTGGATCCGTAAAAGGAGGCAGAGCTGATCAATACAGCCAGAACGGCAATGATTACAACGATTATGAATATGCAAATAATCAAAATTCAAATGATAACGACGACTACTATTATAGAACTAGCGGTCAAAAAGTTCAAAAAGAAGAAACGAGAGTAGCAGGAAGTGTCGCTATAAGAATAGATAAAAGATTTTAGTTTTAGTTAAATGGTTAGTTTAAAAATCCCGCTGATATTCGTATCAACGGGATTTTTTTTGACACTATCCCATAAAGTGTGTACTTGAGACACTCCCAAATTTATTTTTTGTTTTAGTCACAACCATTGATGTCACAACTGTTTTCAGCCGTGGTATTGACGAAAGTTACTTTCGAATCAAATTTACCTTCTTGCCATACTTTTTCAAGTGTATTTACAAATGTTTCAATATCTTGTGCTCCCGAAACTGCGTATTTACTATCAAAAACAAAAAATGGCACTCCTTGAACGCCTATCGATTGTGCTTCTTTAATATCTTGCTGTACCGCATGTGTATACGCATCAGAATGCAATACTTCCTTTATTTCGTCAGCAGTCAGACCAGCCTCCAGACCTAATCCAGCTAATATATCCAAATCATTCACATTCTTGCCATCGGTTAAATAGGCTTTGAACAGCAACTCTTCTAAATCGTTTGCCAGATTGTGTTTTTTGGCCAAGTGCAATAAGCGATGTGCATTCAATGAATTGGCCATAACCGCTTTTTCAAAATGAAAATCCAACCCTGAATTTTTTGCATTTTGAGTCATGTTATCCAGCATTTGTTGGGCCCAATCTGCATCTTTTCTGTATTTTTCCGCCAAATGCTCAACCATGCTGTCCTCCTCTGAGGCAATAAAACCGGGGTCTAGCTGAAAACTTTTCCATTCAATCTCAACAGCTTCTCTATGCTCGAAATCCTGTAAAGCACCTTCTATTCTTCTTTTTCCTATATAACAAAACGGACACATAATATCCGACCAGATTTGTACTTTTAATTTATTTCCCATTTTACTATTTAGTAAATGATTAGACATTTGTATATACAAATATATTAAAAACCGTTGTAAACAAATCAGACATTATGCTTTTATTAGGAATTGATGCGTTGTGTTTATTCAAAAGATTAAATGAAAAAACCATCAAAAAATTGCTTTTGATGGTTTTTTATATAGTTTTAAAATTTGTTTATGCCAATAAATCCAAAACAAAAGACGGGAATAAACCTAATGCAATATTCAAAACAATAGCTACAACGGCAACCGCATAAATAATAAAAGGTGTTCCTTTTTTTACTTCGTTTGGTTCTTTGGTATACATCGCTAAAATCAATTTAAAGTAGTATCCAACACTAATAATAGAGTTTACAACTGCTACGATTACTAAAGCCAAATACCCCGCCTGAATCGTCTGGTTGAACAAAACCAACTTGGCAAAAAATCCAGCGAAAATTGGAATACCAGCCATAGAAAGTAAAGAAGCTGTGAGAATAGCCGCTAACAATGGATTGTTCTTTCCCAAGCCGTGAAAATTCACAATATCTTCGTTATCTCTATTTTTACAAACGTACAAAATCACACTAAAAGCAGCTATTCCAGATAAAGAATACGCTGAAGCGTAATACAACAAACTTCCTGCAGATGTGGATAAACTTAATAAAGTCATCAACATAAAACCAGCATGGGAAACTCCCGAAAAAGCCAACATCCGTTTCACATTCGTTTGTCTTAACGCCATAATATTACCAACAGTCATCGAGGCCATAGAAATTACAACCACAATAATTTTGAATGACTCAGAAACATCCGCATTCATAACCGACAACAACTTGTATAAAGTTGCCATAGCAACTACCTTTGCCAAGGTACTCATCAATGCCGTCGTCAGTGCCGGCGATCCTTCGTAAACATCCGGTGCCCAGAAATGAAATGGAACTGCAGCAATTTTAAACAACATTCCTATTGTTACTAAAACAATTCCTATTGGAAACCAAATTGGCAATTCAGCAGATTGAGATAATTCACTGATTTCAGTAACATCAAAACTTCCCATTGCTCCATAAATCAAACAAATCCCAAAGAGAATAATTCCGGAGGCAAAAGATCCCATTAAGAAATATTTCATTCCAGCTTCGTTACTTTTCAAATTCATACGGTCACTTGCAGCAAGGATATAAAGCGCAATTGACAGCACTTCTATTCCTAAAAAGAACATCGCTAAATTTCCAAAAGAAACCATCGCAACTGCTCCGGCTAATAAAAATACTTTTATGGCAATATAATCCGAGATCTTAGATTGATGATTTTCGTAAAAATTATGTCCTAAAGCCACCAATAAAATGGTAAGCACAATAAACAAAGACGAAAAAGTGCTTGAAAATTTACTCACAACAATCATGTTGTTATAGTAGCTTTCCGTTGAATTAAATTCAGATATGGTTAAGCCCAGCACCCCCAATAATCCAATAATTGTTATTGGAACAATGGCTTTCCTTAAATTAAAAATTTCAAATAAAAGGCATAAAACACCTAATCCTATTATAGCTATTAATGTATTCATTTTTTATTTGACTTAGTTAATTCGGTTTATTTGAGTTAAAATTTCTTCCAGACTTGGCGTAATCAAATCGGTAATAGGTTTTGGATACATTCCAAAAAAGAATAAAACACCAATTATTAGCACTAATGTTACTCCTTCCTTAAAAGTAACATCAGTAAAAACTTTTGAATTGGTTTCACCCAACATAACCTGTTGAAACATTTTCAACATATAATACGCTCCTAAAATAATGGTTGTTCCTCCTAAAAAAGCAAAGCAAATATTAATTTGCGAAAGACTGTATAAAACGGTGAATTCTCCAACAAAGTTAAAAGTAGTTGGTAAAGCAACAGATGCTAAAACCAAAATTAAAAACATCGAGGTAAATTTTGGTGACTGGGTACGAATACCTCCCATTTCAGCGATTGCTCTAGTTTCGTATCTTCTGAAAATAATTTCGGCAACATAAAACAGTCCAACAACTACAAATCCATGTGCAATCATTTGCAAAACCGCTCCACGTAATCCGTCTAATGTCAAAGTGTATGTACCAGCAGCTATTAATCCAACGTGAGCTAAAGAAGAATACGCTAATAATTTTTTTAAATCATTTTGCCTCAATGCTACAATTGATCCGTAAATCACACCTGCAATTCCAAGTCCTATGAAAATATACATGTATTCTTTGGCAGCCAACGGCGCCAACGGCAATTGCCAACGAATAACACTATACAAGCCCATTTTCAACATGATACCCGATAAAAGCATCGTGCCAACGGTTGGTGCTTTTTGGTAAACATTTGCCTGCCAAGTATGGAAAGGAATTAATGGAATCTTAATCGCATATGCTAAAAAGAAAGCTAAAAAGATCCACAATTGTTCCGTTGCTGACAGATTCAATTTGTATAAATCTTCTACTAAAAGACTACCCGCCTTTTGGTACATATAAACAAAAGCAACCAGCATGAATAAAGAACCCGCAAGTGTATAGATGAAAAATTTTACCACTGCTTTTTTACGTTCCTCTGCATCTCCATTACCCCAGATCAAGGCGATGAAGTAAATTGGAATCAATGACAATTCCCAAAAAACATAATACAAAAGACCATCAGCCGCTAAGAATGTCCCTGCCATTGCAAACGACATAAACAAAACTAAAGCATAAAATGATTTTGAATTTTTATATTGATTTCCAAAAGAAGAAAAAATGATTATTGGAGTCAAAGCCGTAGTCAATAAAAGCATCGCCATCGATAATCCGTCTGCTTTCAGAGCAAAGGAAATATTAGGTTGTGTGATCCATTGATTGATAAAACTAATGTTTTCACCTAAATTATAGTGATTCAATAATACAATAGAAGAACCTAAAGAAGCCAAACTAAAGAACAAAGCCACTTTTGAAGCCAGTTTATCGCCTGCAAGATAAGTTGCAAACGCACCAACCAAAAGTATAATTAATATTAAAGATACATTCATGATATATGATTATTGAGCTAAAAATAAATAAGAAACAATGGCACAAAGACCTAAAACGAAAACAAAAAGATAAAGACCAATGCTTCCATTTTGTATTTTCTTTCCTTGGTAGCTTATTTCGTTGGTAACTTTTCCGAATCCAAAAACCAAAGCTGACAAACCAGTTTCTATAGTGTCCCTGAAAAAACGGGACAAAACATTAATCGGTTTAACAAAAATAGTATCATAGAATTCATCAATATAATATTTATTGTAAAGCACTTTAGAAAACCCTGAAATTGCAGCATCTTCTGTCGGAACTGTATTTTGTTTGATGTATTTGGCGTAAGCAATGCCTATTCCTACCAATCCACCCACAACGGCAATAGCCATTAAGATATATTCAGTAATTCCTAAATGGTGCGCAGCAGTTGCTAATTTTGGTAAAATAGGAGTCAAATATCCGTTCAACCAACTGTGTCCAGGCAAGCTAATCAGACCACCCACAGTAGCCAAAATGGCTAAAATTATCAAAGGAATTGTGATCAAAGATGGACTTTCGTGCAAATGGTGTTTTTGCTCCTCAGTCCCTCTGAATTCTTGGAAAAATGTTAAAAAAATCAAACGGAACATATAAAAGGCAGTCATTATAGAAGCAACCGAAGCTACAATCCATAAGGGAATATTATGATGGAAGGCTACTAATAAAATTTCGTCTTTCGAGAAAAAACCGGAAAACAATGGAACCCCCGAAATTGCAAGAGAAGCAATCAACATAGTTACAAACGTAATCGGCATTGCCTTTTTCAAGCCACCCATCTTACGCATGTCTTGCTCTCCGTGCAAAGCATGAATTACAGAACCTGAACCTAAGAACAAACAAGCCTTGAAGAAAGCGTGTGTGATTACATGAAAAACGGCAACTTCATAAGCTCCCAATCCCAAGGCCAAGAACATTAACCCCAATTGAGAAACGGTAGAATAGGCCAAGACTTTTTTAATATCATTTTGAACTAATCCAATTGTGGCAGCCACTAAAGCGGTAATGGCTCCAACTATAGCGATTATCGATTGAACTTCAGGAGTCAAATCAAATAAAAAATTCAATCTCGTAATCATAAAAATACCTGCGGTAACCATTGTTGCAGCATGAATCAATGCAGATACTGGAGTCGGACCTGCCATTGCATCTGGTAACCAAGTATACAATGGAATTTGTGCTGACTTACCACATGCTCCAATGAATAAAGCGAAAGCAGCTATAGAAACCCAATACATATTAAGATTCGTAGCACCAGATATTGCAGTTTTTAATGTAGCATAATCTAAAGTGGAGAATAAATTTCCAAGAATAAAAATCCCTACTAACAGCCCTAAATCCCCAATACGGTTCATGATGAATGCTTTCTTAGCAGCATCATTGTACTCTTGGTTTTTATGCCAGAATCCTATCAACAAATAAGAACAAAGACCAACGCCTTCCCATCCGATGAATAACACTAATAAGTTACTTCCTATTACTAAGGTGATCATGAAGAATATAAACAAATTTAAATACGCAAAAAATTTGTGCATATTTTCATCATCGTGCATGTAGCTGATAGAATACAAATGGATTAAAGATCCGATTCCGGTAACAAAAAGCAACCATAAAATGGAAAGTTGATCCAATTGAAATCCGAAATCAATTTTAAAATTACTGATTTGAATCCAGTCAAAAAGAGAGATTCGGATTCCCTGCGGTTTCGCTGCAATTTCTCCAAAGAAATAAGCAGTCGCAATAAAAGAAACCACAACTGATAGGGTTCCGACTATTCCTGAAAGAGATTTTCCCAGACTTTTACCAAAGAAAACATTGATTAAAAATCCTAAAAAAGGAGTAAGAACTAAAACTAAAGCTATATTGGTATTCATTTCCATTTATCCTTTTAAGTTTTTTAAATTATCGATAGTAATTGAGCCTAAATTTCTAAAAATAGAAACTAGAATTGCCAATCCTACCGCAACTTCTGCCGCAGCAACAGCCATCGAGAAGAACACAAAAACCTGTCCTTGAGCATCCTGATGATAGGTTGAAAATGCCACAAACAATAAGTTTACTGCATTCAGCATAATTTCAATTGACATAAATACGATAATGGCATTTCGTCTGTACAATACTCCGAAAACACCAATACAAAAAAGTATTACGCTTAGGAATATATAATTTTCAATACCAATGTGGTTTAAAATATTGTTCATCTTATTTTTGCAATTTTTCTTTTTTAGACAATAACACAGTACCAATCATAGCAACCAAAAGTAATATAGATGCAAATTCAAAAGGAACCATATATTCATTCAGAAGTATTTTACCCAATACTTTTATAGACTGATAATCTTCCCCAGTAGTTACGTATTCTCCAACAATTGGTTTTGAGTTGATGAAAATGGCTATCAAAACCAAACAGATTAAACAAAAAGAAACAATAGCTCCTAATCGCGTAATTCTTGGTCTGTGAACTTCTCTTTCCTCATTTAAATTCATCAGCATGATAGTGAATAAAAACAAAATCATAATCGCTCCAGAGTACACGATTATGTGGACTATCGCCAAAAATTGAGAATTCAATAATAAGTAATGACCTGCAATCGAAAAGAAACAAATCACTAAATAAATAGCACTATGTATCGGATTTTTGCTAAAAATTGTCAAAAATGCGGTTGCTAATGTGATAGCAGCCAATACACAAAAAATTATAAGTATTGTAGACATTAATTAGCGTTTTTAAGTTGAGCATTTTTCATTGCAATATCTAAAGGCATGACTAATTTATCTTTTCCAAAGATAAAATCTTCTCTTTCATAGCTTGAAGGAACCAATACTTTGGATGTAGTCAGATAAATAGCGTCTTTTGGGCAAGCTTCTTCACACAATCCGCAGAAAATGCAACGCAGCATGTTGATTTCATATATCGATGCATATTTCTCCTCTCTGTATAAATGTTTTTCATCTCCCCTTCTTTCTTCTGCTTTCATCGTAATCGCTTCGGCAGGACAAGACAAAGCACATAAACCACAAGCGGTACAATTCTCACGCCCTTCCTCATCACGTTTCAACATATGCTGACCACGATAAACTGGGCTCCTTTCACGTTCTTGCTCTGGATATTGAATTGTTACTTTTCTAGTAAACAAGTGCTGAATCGTAATTATCAAACCCTTGACAATTGCAACAAGATACATTCTTTCCCAAAAAGTCATCTCTTTGTTAGAGACTTGCTTTTTTCTTCCCGATAAGGATATATTTTCTATTGACATTTTATATTTTTATTTGAAGCTTACTCTGTTATTGGTTTCAATCCTTTATGTTTTTCTTTAAAATACAACAGAATTTCCACTGCCATCAGGGTCAGGGCTTTTTCGGTACTCTAATTAAAATCCTAAATAAGTTGCAATTTCACTTCTCAAAATTACAATTCCGGTAATTATAATATTAATGATCGACAATGGAATTAATATTCTCCAACCCAAATGCATCAATTGATCGTATCTGAATCTTGGAATAGTCCAACGAACCCACATGTACAAAAAGATGAATCCACATAATTTGATAAACAAAGCGCCAAATCCAAGGACATTGGCAATGTTTACTCCCCAATTTTCAACAGCCCAACTCATTCCGGGATAATTATACCCTCCGAAGAATAAAACAGCTAAAATCGTTGAAGAAATAAACATATTTGCATATTCAGCAAACAAATAAAAACCCATTTTCATCGATGAATATTCCGTATGGTATCCGCCAATTAATTCACTTTCGCATTCTGCTAAATCAAAAGGAGTTCTGTTGGTTTCTGCAAAAGCACAAATTAAAAATATAAAAAACGATAGCGGCTGATAAAACACATTCCAATTCATTCCGGCTTGTTGTGCAGAAATCTCTCTTAAACTCAACGTTCCAGTCATCATCAGCAATGCAATCATCGAAAGTCCCATAGCAACTTCATAAGATACCATTTGCGAAGCAGCACGAACCGCACCCATCAATGAAAACTTATTATTTGAAGCCCAACCACCGATCATGATCCCATAAACACCCACCGATACTACTCCAAAAAAGTATAACAATCCAATATTTAAATCTGTTGCTTGTAATAGAATATCTCTTCCGAACAGATGCAGCTTATCTCCCCAAGGAATTACGGCACTCGTCATTAAAGCGGTACTCATTGCGATTGCAGGGCCTACAAAAAACAAGAATCTGTTAGGCGTATTTGGTTCAAATTCTTCTTTTGAGAATAACTTTAAACCATCGGCAAGTGGTTGAAATAATCCAAAAGGACCCGCTCTGTTTGGCCCGACACGATCTTGAAGCCAAGCGGCAACTTTTCGTTCAGCCCAAGTGGAGTACATTGCCATTAACATTGTCAAAGCAAAAACTGCAACAATAATGACACTTTTTTCTATGATGATAGTACTATCCATTATTACCCAAGCTTTTTTGATTAATAATGTCTTCATCAGTCAATGGGATATCGACCATGCTTATTTTCTTACGGTCTTCTTCTCTACCTAAAAGGATATTCTCTTCAGTAGCGATTTCAACTTTTTGTAATTTTCTGTTGTATTTATTTTGGTTGATAACCGAATCTTTTTCGAATGCTCTAGGTCCTTCGATAATCCAGTCTTTTAAGTCTTTATGATCAAAACGACACCCATTACAAATAAACTCATCCACTTCGTGGTATTCGTCTTTTCTTCCGGTAACACGTTGGATTTCGTCTCCAAACATCCAAACCGTGGTTTTTCCAGAGCATGTAGGACAGTCTCTGTGTGCATTATAAGGTTTGTTAAACCAAACACGAGATTTGAATCTAAATGTTTTATCCGTCAATGCACCTACCGGGCATACGTCAATCATATTTCCAGAAAATTCATTATCAATTGCCTTAGAAATACAAGTTGATATATTAGAATGATCTCCTCTATCCATTACTCCGTGAACACGATCATCAGTCAATTGATCTGCAACCATTACGCAACGGTAACAAAGAATACAACGGTTCATGTGTAATTGAATATTTGGACCAATATTTTCTGGCTCAAATGTCCTTTTTTCTTCAATAAAACGAGTTTCTGATTTACCATGCTCAAAGCTTAGATTTTGCAAATCACACTCTCCCGCTTGGTCACAAACCGGACAATCTAAAGGGTGATTAATTAACAAAAACTCTGTTACTGACTTTCTGGCTTCGGTTACTCTTGGTGAAGATTTACTGTTCACTTCCATCCCGTCCATACAACCTGTTACACAAGATGCCATTAATTTAGGCATTGGTCGTGGATCAGCTTCACTTCCTTTGGAAACTTCTACTAAACAACAACGGCATTTGCCACCGCTCCCTTTTAGTTTAGAATAATAACACATTGCTGGCGGAACTACTTCTCCACCTATCATACGTGCTGCCTGCAGGATTGTTGTTCCTGGTTCTACTTCTATGCTTTGACCGTCTATGGTTACTTTCATTTTCTGAAATTCTTGACTTTATACGATTACTTTAGAAACTAAATGCTTCACTTTTTCAAAAGGTTCCGCAACAAAATGATCTCTATGTTTTATTTTTTCTGGGAAACGAATATGATATTCAAACTCGTCTCTAAAATGACGAATTGCTGCTGCCACTGGCCACGCTGCTGCATCACCTAATGGACAAATTGTATTCCCTTCAATCTTGCTTTGAATGCTCAACAGCAAATCAATATCCTCTTCACGCCCATGACCATTCTCTATTCTGTGTAATACTTTTTCCATCCAGCCAGTGCCTTCACGACAAGGTGAACATTGCCCACAGCTTTCATGGTGGTAAAAACGAGAGAAATTCCAAGTATTACGAACAATACAAGCCGTATCATTGTAAACAATAAATCCACCAGATCCTAACATAGAACCTGTTGCAAATCCACCGTCACTTAACGATTCGTATGACATTAAACGATCTTCGCCATTTGCTGTTTTATAGATTAAATGGGCTGGTAAAACAGGAACAGAACTTCCCCCTGGCACAAAAGCTTTCAAGGGTCTATCAGAGCTCATTCCTCCTAAATACTCATCAGAATTCATGAATTCGTAAACACTTAAACCCAATTCAATTTCATAAACGCCCGGGTTTTTGATATGTCCTGAAGCAGAAATTAATTTAGTGCCTGTAGAACGTCCAATACCAATTTTTGCATATTCAGCACCTGTATTATTGACAATCCAAGGCACAGCGGCAATTGTCTCTACGTTATTTACAACCGTTGGATTTGCCCAAAGTCCTGAAATAGCAGGAAATGGGGGCTTGATACGAGGATTTCCTCTTTTACCCTCCAATGATTCGATCAATGCAGTTTCTTCACCACAAATGTAAGCTCCGGCACCACAGTGTACATAAAGTTCTAAATCATACCCTGAGCCTAATATATTTTTTCCCAAAAAACCAGCAGCTTTTGCTTCGTTTATGGCCTTTTCTAATATCTTATAAACCCACATATATTCTCCACGAATATAGATATACGAGAGGTTTGCACCCAAAGCATAGCTGGAAGTAATCATTCCTTCGATCAATAAATGAGGAATAAATTCCATCAAGTAGCGGTCTTTGAAAGTCCCTGGTTCCGATTCATCCGCATTACAAACTAAATGTCTTGGTTTTCCCGATTTTTTATCAATAAAACTCCATTTCATCCCTGCGGGAAATCCTGCTCCACCTCGACCGCGTAATCCTGAAGTTTTAACTTCTTCAACAACTTCGTCTGGTGTTAATGTTTTTAAGGCTTTTTCTACTGAAGCATAGCCTCCGTTTTGACGGTAGACTTCGTAGGTTCTTATTCCTGGAATATTTATTTTATCTAATAATATTTTTTGTGACATATTATTTATCGTGTAATATTATTTTATCGTTTTTGCAATCAGCAATTAATTGATCGATTTTTTCTGCTGTCAAATGTTCTTTGTAAAAATCGCCTAATTGCATCATTGGAGCATAACCACAAGCACCCAAACATTCAACACCTCTAACTTCGAATAGACCGTCTGCAGTAGGCTCACCCACTTTTACGCCTAATTTCTCACAGGTGTAATCCATCAAATCCTCCACTCCGTTCAAACAACAAGGAGAAGTCTGGCAAAATTCAAACATATATTTTCCAATTGGTCTTTGGTTGTACATCGTATAAAACGAAACTACTTCGTAAACCTCGATCGGCTTGATTAAAAGGATTTCGGCTACTTTATTCATTAATTCAATACTCAACCAATTCTCGTGAGCATCTTGAACTTCATGTAAAACAGGTAATAAAGCCGATTTTCTTTTGTCTTCAGGATAATGACTAATCAATTCATTGATGCGACTCATCAATGCTTCGGTCATATTTATTTCTTGTTTGTGATACGTACGTTCCATTTTTTATTATTTCAAATTTTGAATTCTAAATTTTAAATGTTTTTGATTCCCATTCCCAATTTAAAATTCATCATTTATACTTTTATTAAGCGTCTAACTCTCCGGCAATAACATTTAAACTTGACAAAATAACAATTGCATCCGACAGCAATGAACCTTTAATCATTTCTGGATACGCTTGATAATAAATAAAACAAGGTCTACGGAAATGCAATCTATAAGGTGTTCGGCTTCCGTCGGTAACCAAATAAAAACCTAGTTCACCATTTCCACCTTCAACAGGATGATATATTTCAGCAACTGGAACAGGAACTTCTCCCATTACAATTTTGAAATGATAAATTAAAGACTCCATACTAGTGTAAACATCTTCTTTTGGAGGAAGATAATAATCCGGAACGTCAGCATGAAAGTCATTTCCTTCCGGCATTTTCGCTAAAGCCTGACGAATGATACTCAAACTCTCCCAAACTTCGGCATTACGAACACAGAATCGATCATATGTATCTCCAGATTTTCCAACAGGAATAATAAAATCGAAATCTTCATAAGAAGAATACGGTTGTGCTACACGAACATCATAATCAACACCTGCAGCACGTAAATTTGGACCTGTAAATCCGTAAGCCATCGCTTGTTCAGCCGATATAGCTCCGACATTTACCGTTCTGTCAATAAAAATTCTATTTCTTTCGAATAAGTTTTCAAATTCTTTCCAAGCTGCTGGAAATTCTTCTAAAAACACATCTAATTTCCTAAAAGCTTCTGGCGACCAATCTCTTTCAAAACCACCAATTCTACCCATATTAGTAGTCAGACGAGCACCACAAATTTCTTCGTAGATCTCATATACTTTTTCTCTAAACTGGAACACGTATAAAAAACCGGTATAGGCCCCTGTATCCACACCAAGAATGGAATTACAGATGATATGATCCGTGATTCTTGCCAACTCCATTACAATAACTCTTAAATATTGCGCTCTTTTAGGGACTTCAATATCCAACAATTTTTCTAATGTCATCCACCAACCCATGTTATTTATAGGTGATGAACAATAGTTCATTCTATCAGTAAGCGGAGTGATTTGGTAAAAAGGACGATTTTCAGCAATTTTTTCGAAAGCTCTGTGGATGTAACCAATGGTTGGTTCCGCCTCTAGAATTCGCTCTCCATCCATCAACAAAATATTTTGAAAAATACCATGTGTCGCTGGGTGAGTAGGCCCTAAATTCAGAATCGAAAGTTCACTTCCGTCTTCATTTAATTGCTCTTTTATTCTCTTAGCATATCGATGCTCTGGTGGTAATAATAGTTCTGACATTTATTTAATGTGAAAAATTATAATAGTGTGTATGTTTAATAATTATCTGTCGTTCTTCCAAAGAAACGGTCATCTTTGTCCGTTCTTCCGCTATCTTCCATTGGAAATTCTTTTCGCATCGGAAAAGAAATCATTTCATCCATATTCAGAATACGTTTCAATTGCGGATGACCAATAAAATTTATCCCATAAAAATCAAACGTTTCTCTTTCCATCCAATTTGAACTTAAGAAAATATTTGATATCGTTTTTATTTCTGGGTTTTCACCATTGATAAACGCTTTGATTTTAATTCTTTTATTTTCGTACCAATTGTGCAAATGATAAACAACCGCAAATTGATGATCAATATCATTATCAGGATAATGAATCCCACACAGATCAGTTAAAAAATGAAAACGCAATGTCGGATCATTTTTCAAAAAAAGAATAACTGCCGTAATTTTATCAGCAGCTACTTCAAATGAAAATATATCTTTTTCCTGCTTGAATTCAAAAACAGCCGAATCAAATGTTTCAACTAATTTTTCTTGGATTTGTATCGTTTCTAGCGCCATTATTTATTTAATATTATAAGAAGCTAATAATTCTTGATATTCTGGAGAACTTCTTCTTCTTACGGATTCAGCTTTAACTAACTCTTGCAATTTCATAACACCATCTACAATTTGCTCTGGTCTCGGCGGACAACCCGGAACATAAACGTCAACGGGAATTACCTTATCAATCCCCTGTAAAACAGAATAGGTGTCAAAAATCCCACCGGAACAGGCACAAGCACCAACAGCAATAACCCAACGAGGCTCTGACATTTGTTCGTAAACCTGACGTAAAATTGGCGCCATTTTTTTTGAAATTGTCCCCATTACCATTAGCATATCCGCTTGACGAGGAGAAAAACTCACTCGCTCAGAACCAAAACGCGCTAAATCATAATGCGAAGCCATCGTTGCCATAAACTCGATACCACAGCAAGATGTTGCAAAAGGCAAAGGCCATAATGAATTAGCACGAGCCAACCCCACAACATCATTCAGTTTTGTAGCGAAGAAACCTTCCCCAACAACACCTTCTGGAGGGGCAACCATATTTATATTTGAATCACTCATGTTTTGTTATTTTGAATTATAAATTTTGAATTATAAATTAAAATGATTTCATTTAAATTTAGCATCCAAAATAAATCTTATTCCCACTCTAAAGCTTTCTTTTTGATAATGTAGAAAAAACCTACTAAAAGCAAAAGCATAAAAATTACCATTTTAACCATACCTTCCATTCCTAATTCTTTGAAATTGATTGCCCAAGGGTAAAGAAAAATAACCTCAACATCAAACAAGACGAATAGTATAGCTACAAGAAAATATTTAACCGAAAATGGAATTCTCGCATTTCCTACAGACTCTATACCGCATTCGAAGTTTTTATCTTTGATTTCGGATGATCTTTTAGGCCCCAATTTTCCTGAAACCAATATAGTACCTATAACAAATCCTACAGCTAAAATGAACTGCATTAAAATCGGGATATAATTTAATTGATCGGATTGCATATTATCGTTGTTTTTGAATAAAAATAAGTCACAAAGATAGGTTTCAAGGATTTAAAACACAAGTGTAAAACAAAATTTAGTTTCGATGAAAATGCGATTTTCTTGTTATTTTAAACGGTTATAAATAATTCCGTATTTACGATGCCGTTTTTTCATTATACCGCAAAAAAAAACGTTCCGATATATATCGGAACGTTTAAACATTCGTAGGCAAAAAAAATAAATTTTTATGCTTAGATCACTGCTACTTTCGCAGCAACTTTTCCTTTTCTTCCTTCTTCTTCTTCATAGCTAACTCTGTCACCTTCGCGCAATTCTTCCGCGTTGATTCCTGATGCATGAACAAAAATGTCTTTTCCTGTTTCTTCGTCTGTAATGAATCCGTAACCTTTAGATTCATTGAAAAATTTAACTGTACCTGTACGCATTGTAATAGTAATAATAATTTATAATGAAGCAAATGTAATATTTAATATAATACGAAATGCTATCTTCTGTTTTTATTTTGTAAAAATATTGATATTCAACGTTTTCTAACAAATTTTATCGACAAACTGCACTTAACCAATTTTAATATGCAGCTCTTTTAACTGCGATGCGTCAATTGTAGATGGTGCGTCAATCATAACATCTCTTCCTGAATTATTTTTTGGAAAAGCAATGAAGTCACGAATAGTTTCCTGACCACCTAAGATCGCAACTAATCTATCCAATCCAAAAGCTAATCCTCCATGTGGTGGCGCGCCAAACTGGAATGCGTCCATCAGGAATCCGAATTGAGCCTTGGCATCTTCTTCTGTGAAACCTAAATACTTAAACATCAATTGTTGCGTAGCTTTATCGTGAATACGAATCGATCCTCCACCAATTTCATTTCCATTCAAAACCATATCATATGCATTCGCACGAACTTTTCCTGGGCTTACTTCCAATAGGTGCATGTCTTCTGGCTTTGGAGAGGTAAACGGGTGGTGCATCGCATGATAACGACCACTTTCTTCATCAAATTCTAATAAGGGAAAATCTACAACCCAAAGCGGGGCAAATACAGCTGGATTTCTTAATCCTAACCGAGTTGCCAATTCCATACGCAAAGCGCTTAATTGTCCACGTGTTTTATCTGCAGGTCCGGAAAGCACAAAAATCATATCGCCTGCTTGAGCACCAGTAGTTTTTGCCCAATTGCTCAAATCATTTTGATCGTAGAATTTATCTACGGATGATTTATAGGTTCCGTCTTCATTGCATTTCACATACACCATTCCTGATGCACCAACCTGCGGACGTTTTACCCAGTCAATCAAAGCATCAATTTCTTTACGAGTATAATTTCCAACTCCTGGAGCAGCAATGCCGACTACTAATTCCGCAGCATTAAAAACCGGGAAGTCTTTGCTTTTTGCCACTTCATTTAGCTCTCCAAATTCCATCCCAAAACGAATGTCCGGCTTGTCATTTCCGTACGTTTTCATCGCATGTTCGTAGGTCATTCTAGGAAATTTATCAACTTCGATGCCTTTTATTTCTTTCAATAAATGCCTTGTCAATCCTTCGAAAATATTCAGAATATCTTCTTGTTCCACGAAAGCCATTTCACAATCAATCTGTGTAAATTCAGGTTGTCTGTCTGCACGTAAATCTTCATCACGGAAACATTTCACAATTTGGAAATATTTATCCATTCCACCAACCATCAATAACTGTTTAAACGTTTGTGGTGATTGTGGCAAAGCGTAAAACTGCCCTTCATTCATTCGAGAAGGGACAACAAAATCTCTTGCTCCTTCTGGAGTAGATTTTATCAAATAAGGTGTTTCCACCTCGCAAAAATCTAAATCGGAAAGGTATTTACGAACTTCCATAGCTACTTTGTGACGGAAAAGCAAACTGTTTTTTACAGGATTTCTTCTAATATCAAGGTAACGGTATTTCATTCTGATATCTTCTCCACCATCTGTTTCATCTTCAATAGTAAAAGGAGGCGTAAGCGAAGCATTAAGAATATTCAATTCTTTAACCAAAATTTCTATTTCGCCTGTTGGAATGTTTTTATTTTTAGCTTCACGCTCAATAACAGTTCCTTTTACTTGTATAACGAATTCACGCCCTAGCGTTTTTGCCAATTCAAATACGTCTTTTTGAGAACGTCCTTCGTCAAAAATCAATTGCGTAATTCCATAACGATCCCTTAAATCAACCCAATTCATAAACCCTTTATCACGTGATTTCTGAACCCAACCAGCAAGAGTAACTTCAGTATTAATATGCGAGGCGTTCAATTCGCCACAATTATGACTTCTATACATGATCCAAATTTTAGATTATTTTGCCCTTTGGGCACGGCTGCAAATTTAGGACTAATTATGAATAATGAATTGAGAATAGTAACTTTTTACACTATTGTTTTTTTATAGTAATTTATTTTCCAATGTTAAGCTTTTGTCTAATGTTATTAAATTGTTATGTAAAAGTTTTTTTAATGTAAAGTATTACTTAAATTTGATAAAGAAAACGAAACATTAACAACTCAAGATATGAAAAAGTGTATTATTTTAGTTGCAATATTATTCTCAGGGATGATTTTTGCACAAAAAGCGGAACCAGTATTAGAGCCTTTTGGTAAAAAAGTTAGAGCAACTTACTTTTTTGAAAACGGTCAAGTACAACAAGAAGGTTTTTTCAAAAATGGAAAATTAGAAGGAGTTTGGGTATCTTTTGATGAGAAAGGAAATAAAACTTCATCTGGAGAATACGACAATGGCAAAAAAATCGGAAAATGGTTTTTCTGGTCTGAAAACAACAACACTGGCATTAGTAATTTAAGTGAAGTTGATTATTCTAATAACAGAATAGCCTCCATTAAAAACTGGAAACAAGATGCATTGGTTGACAGAGACTAATATTAATTTGTACTTATAATAAAAAAGCTTTCGCCTAAAACGAAAGCTTTTTTATTATACTCTTTTTTCAACCAGCCCGCATTACAAAAAAAGCCATAAGCGAAGCAATATAAAGCTTTATTCCACAACAAAAATCTGACGCAAACCGCTATTTATTAACGTACTGACTAGGAACAAAATTCAAAAAGGTTTTAAAACCTGCGCTATATTTTTTTAAATTTACGGTGTAATAGAAGGCTCCTTTCTTTGAATGAAGCATATCCTTATCTTCCAACTTTTCCAGCAACTTCGTAGACATCAACTTTCGATTGAAATTTCCTTTATCAAATTCCATGTTGTAAACAGCCTCGTAAAGACTTTGCAATTGTGGCATCGTAAACTTGTCAGGCAGCAATTCAAACAATAAGGGATGTAACGCAGCTTTATAGCGCAATTTTTCCTTGGCTAGTTCAGCAATGACACTATGGTCAAAAATCAATTCGGGTAATTGATTAATTGAAAACCAGGCAGGATGATAATCTTCATTGATTTGTTGATTGTATTTCTGAATATCAATTAAAGCAAAGAAGGTAACAGAAATAATTCTCTCGGCACCGCCTCTTTTGGGGTCGGAGAAACAATGCAACTGTTCCATATATAAGCCGTCCAGACCAGTAAGTCCTTTAAGTACCCGGACAGCAGCTTCTTCGGCACTTTCATCCTCTTCTACGAATCCTCCCACCAAACTCCACTTACCTTTAAATGGCTCAAAACTTCTCTTTATAACCAACAATTTTAAATCCTGTCCATCGTATCCGAATATGATACAATCAACCGCAAATGAAAAATTCTTTTTTTTCAAATTCTCCTCCATACCCATTAAATTTTACATACATCCTTTTAAAATCAAATGCCCTTTAGTTAAACATTTCAATTGATTAATCAATAACTGAAAAAGCTTAACTAAACGGCATTGATTTGATTACAATAGTAATCAAAAAACTACTTTTTAAATAATAATATTACCAAAACTTAGCATACAAAGCAAAAATAATCAATAATGTGATTACGATCAACACAGTTGTTTGAGGTTTTACCTTAAACATTTCAGTATCTAACTCAAAAGCTTTTGGATTTACTTTCGGCCCTGCAAAACTCACTGCAATCATAATAAGCATTGTGAACATAAATGACAATCCCATACAAATGTGGAATGGTATTTCATATCCGCCTTTTCCATTCGTATAAGCTGTGTATAATAATGTTTCAGTTCCAAATAATGCCGGTGCAAATTCGTTAAACAAAACCGACAATAAGAAACCGGAAATCACCCCTATTATTGCTGCAGTTCCTGTAGTTCTTTTCCAGAACATCCCAAGGAAAAACATGGCAAATACACCCGGACTAATAAAACCCGTATATTTTTGGATATAGGTAAAACCACCCACACCACCAATCCCAAGCACATCATTCCAAGTAAACAAAACAGCAAGAAGCATCGCTGCAAAAACAGCATATCTTCCTATGTTCACCTGACTTCTATCGCTAGCATCTTTTTGAATATACTTCTTATGCACATCCAGCGTATAAATAGTTGAAATACTATTCACTTTACCCGCTAACGATGCAACAATAGCAGCAGTTAAAGCCGCGACAGACAATCCTTTCAAACCAGTTGGCAAGAATGTTAAAACAGCAGAATAAGCACCATCTTTACCTCCTACCAATTGAGGCAAATGACCATTTTCATACAAAACATAAGCAGCAATACCAGGCAGCATAACAATAAGCGGCATCAATAATTTCAATATACCTGCAAACAATATACCGGTACGGGCCGTTTGTAAATCAGCACCTAAAGCTCTTTGCGTAATGTATTGATTGCAACCCCAATAATTAAGATTGATAATCCATATACCCGCCAAATAAGACATCATTCCTGGAAAAGTAAGATACTTATTAATATCATTTTGAGAAGAAGTCGCGGTTGGTTCCGGGATAATCATTTTGAAATGCTCGGGAGCTTCTCTCATTAATACCTTGAAACCTGCAATAGCATTTTCGCCAACTCCAAAATATTGTCCCACAGTTGTCAAAGCAATGTAAGATGTAACAAGTCCACCAATAATTAAAACGGCTACCTGAATTACATCGGTATAGGCAACCACTTTCATACCTCCTAAAGAGATCACCAACGCAAAAACGGCAAGACCGATCATAATAGCGTGTAAGTATTCACCACCAGCCAATCCATTAATGGCTACAGCTCCTAAATATAAAATAGACGTCAGGTTTACAAATACGTATAAGAATAACCAGAAAACGGCCATAATTAAAGCAGTTGATTCATTATACCTTGTTTTCAAAAATTGAGGCATGGTATAAATCTTGTTTTTTAAATAAACAGGAATAAACCAAACCGCTACAATAATCAAAGCAATGGCAGCAATCCACTCATAAGCAGCAACTGCAATTCCTAAAAAGAATCCTTCCCCACTCATTCCAATAAACTGTTCTGCAGAGATATTAGAAGCAATCAAAGAGGCACCGATAGCCCACCATGTAAGTGTTCCTTCTGCCAGGAAATAAGCTTTGGCATCGTGTTCGTTTTTCTCGCGTTTGCGATAAACAGTATATCCGTAAGTGGACACCACGATAAAATAAATAATAAATACTGCGTAATCTGCAAAAGCAAGGTTCTGGTTCATGAGTAATTTGTTTTTTAGAAATTAATATAATAAATGAGATATTCTCTCGTGTTATTTTTTTTTAATGGTAAAAAGCACTGCTTTTACATTTGTTATTATGGCTTACCACATTTCAACATCCTGTGCATAAAACTATATAATTTACAGAATTGATTATAAAATGTGATATATATTTTAATATTAATAATTTTATTATGAATTGCGAAAGTCAAAAGTAAAATAAAAAAGTTTATTTACATCATTTACAAATGTATTTTTTACATTTATTAATGTTAAATAAGTTAAATTCTAAAAAACACTTTCATCAACGTGCTAATTTACAGCACCCCTTTAATTGATTCCATCAGCATCTCATAGTTCTTAAATCTTAAATTAATTACTATTCCTAACCTTTTGTTCCCACTTCCAGGCACTTGCCATCCCTTCTTCCAAAGTTGATTGTGTTTTCCAACCAAGAATATCATTCGCTTTCTCTGTATTGGCATAAGCCGAAATCACATCCCCTTCCCTTCTATCAACTATTTTGTAGGGCAACTTTTGTCCGCTTACTTTTTCGAAAGCTGCGATCACTTCCAATACAGAACTTCCCTTTCCGGTTCCCAGATTAAAAGTCTCTATTTTATCTGTATTCTTTTTGTTTACTAATCGTTGTAAAGCAATAACATGCGCTTTTGCCAAATCTACAACATGGATATAATCCCGTACACAAGTCCCGTCTGGTGTTGGGTAATCATCCCCGTAGACAGACAGTTCTTTTCGTAAACCAATTCCAGTTTGAGTAATAAATGGCACCAGATTTTGTGGCGTTCCTATAGGTAATTCCCCAATTTCAGTGGAAGGATGCGAGCCAATAGGATTAAAATAACGCAACAAAATAGCGTTTATACCACTTACTTTAGCAACATCAGTAATAATTTCTTCACCAATTTGTTTGGTATTTCCATAAGGAGACATCGCAGGCTTAACCGATGCATTTTCGTTAATAGGCATTGCTTCAGCCTGACCATAGACCGTGCAAGAAGAGCTAAAAATAAAATGAGCTTCTTGTTTTTTCTGCAATTCTTGAAGTAGATAGATTAAAGTATTAATGTTATTTTCATATGTGTTTTGTTTTATTTTTTTAATTCGACACCAATAGAGACCTGCTAAAGTTCTCTTTAGACACTTAAATCAGCAATGATACCTTTGTTAATTTTGTTTTTAAATTATTCTTCTATTACTCAGTGTTTTGTTTTATAAAAGGATAAGAAATTGTAAATTTTCATATTCGAGCTTCC
>NZ_JBLVPS010000012.1:0-130082 GCF_048286515.1 Flavobacterium rhamnosi
CTTTTCCAGTATCCTCATTAAGCCATCTTCTTCGGGTGATATGTAGGTATACCTGATGTCCGCGAATTGGAAAATCCTGAACGGTTATCTCATCAAAGAACCCTTTTGATGTTAACTCAGACCCTCGGTATTCTTTAGGAATTGAATAGATCTCTTTTAGATATAAATGAAGTATTTCATCTTCCTTCTTATAAGAAGTAAGCTCAAAGTAGTCTACTATTATTTCAGGTAGCAATAACTTCAGTATATTGGTAAAAGAATCTTGCATTTGTATAAAATTTGGAAGGACAAATATCTAGATTTTTATATTTCCCCACAACTTTTACGCATGATCCTGATTTATACGTTGTCGCACACTCATGGACCGTTTTGGTTTGATGATTCCACACTTTTTCAAAATAATAGGACTTTTAACAATACTAATGTGCGTTTTACAAAAGATTTTAATGACAGTGATGAAGAATTTATTAAAAACTTTAAATTAAGTTATTCTGAAAATTTACCACCAAGTTGGATGATGTTGGAGATTACATCTTTCGGTAGCCTTTCAATTGTTTTTAAAAATCTTAAAGCGAGCAGAGAAAAAAGATTTATTGCTAATTCTTTTGGTGTAAACGAAACCACATTCCAATCTTGGCTCCATAGTATGGTTTATATTCGTAATGTTTGTGCTCATCATGGAAGACTTTGGAATAGAAACATGAGTATTACTCCTTCTATCCCTACATCACCTATAAACCCATTTTTAAATATTACGACTCTTCCTAACCATGATGTTACTCAACCTCCAATTGATTTAAACAATAGGACGTACTACATTTTATCAATGATTATTTATTTACTAAATACGATAAATCCAAATCATACTTTCAAAGAAAAATTATTTGACTTATTGAAAAAATACCCAATGATTGATGTAAAAGCTATGGGATTTCCTGAAGGTTGGGAAAATGAAAATATATGGAAATGGAAAAATATTGTTATATCACAAAAATGGTATAATATTTTATCTAAAAAAAATATAAAAAAGTTTAATAAACTTCATTCTTAGCTAAAAAAGCAGTCGCTAACAGCTAAGTTTTCGTTGTGCACATAGCAGAAACAATGAAAAACTCAGGTCGCACAACCTCTGAAAAAATCCGAATCGGCAGAAAACGTATAAAAAAACAACCTCGTTTTAAGTCATTTGAGGGAGGTTTGTTTTTTAGGTCTTTACCTGAGAGGGAAGATTTATTAGTTTAGGAAAAATTATCATTATAATGATGGTTGGAGGAATAGGTTAAATCCACCTTGACTGACCCCAATAAGTTTCTAACTTTTTTAGAGCAGTCTAAAATAACCAGGCTTTTGTTTTATATGTGCAGCAAGGTAAAAAAAAAACATCTTTTGAAGCTCGGGCAGTCATTGATACGTCAGGCACATGGCAAAATGGTAATCCACTTGGATCTGGTGGGTTATTAGCTCTGGGTGAAATAGCTGACCCCAAACAAAGTAAATTTGCAAAATAAAATCAAACTAAAATAATTGAAGATTAACTATTTTTAAAATAATAATCCCGTCGACCTTTTTTTGGAGAACTCAAGATTTTAAAACAATTTTCAAAAAAAATTAAAAATAAGTCGAAATCCCAATGTTAAACCCAGCAGTAGTTGCAGGAGGGTTTCCTAAAATATCGGTTTGTTTCTGAAAACGGTAATTTACCCTAAAAACAGTCTGTGAGGTAGGACGAAAACTTACCGCGGGCATGATGCTCCAGATGTCTTCTCTGATATTCCCACCGGTCTCTTTAAAAGTCCCTACGTTCCAGTCTACATACTCTACTCGACAAGCGATGTTTAATACTGCGTTTTCCCATCCTAAAATGTTTTTTTTAAGAATTGGTTGAACGACATCCATAAAGCCACCAAACTGTTTGTTTCCAAATTGCTGTCCATAGGTGCTCGGAACATCTACTTTAATCCATGCCCATTCACCCGTTATAAATGTTTTTACTTTTGGCAAAGTAGTGTTAAAGTCTATTGCAAAAACATCAACACGTCTTTTTCCGTCTATTATTACCCCATCATCTTGATACTTATTGTAAACCCCTCCCATATAGGATAGTCCTAACTCCCCTATTTTACTGTTTCGAATAGCAATTTTACCAGTAAATAACGGTGTTCCACTATTTATTTCTTCAAAACGTTCCGGATTGTTTTTGGCAGCTGGCAGAAAAGTTTTGTTCTCTGTATTTTCAATTATCGAATTATCGAAACTTCCTGAGAAATAAGCTTCATATCCAATCATCCAACTGTTCGAATATTTTTTTCCAAAAAGCCCAGCCCCAGCATTGCTAAAAGTGCTCGGTAACATTTGTGTTGCTGAAATGGGTCTGTCGGTAAATTCCCATTTTGGACCATCATGATTCTGATTGAAAGCCCCAATAGGATTCATGATTATTCCTCCTCTAAAATTAACCAAGGGATGAAATTCAACATCGACAGAGGCGAATTCTATGGCGATTTCCTTTCCGCCATCTTCAAATTCGATCTCGGTTAAAAATTTCACCCGTTTACTGATTGCCGATGACATAAATATGGTTAATCGTCTGGCTTGAAATTGATGCCCTTCGGAAACGCCATCGGTGGAAAGGCGTTGCCAATTGGCTTCCAGATAACCTCCAACGGCTATGGGTGTTTTTCCAATATTTAAAAAAGGACGATTGTAAACCGCATCCATGTTTAATGCTTGTTTTGTACTGTCATTTTGGGTTCTTTTTAGTAAACTGGAGTCTATTTGTGCATAGAAATTTAAGGAAAACAAAAATGTTATGTAGAGGAATTTTAATCTCATTTTAATGATATTTTAAGGGTATTGTTATCTATTTTAATTGGAAAATTTCGTAAATTTCTGTCAGCTGGGCCGTTTTCTACATTTCCTTTGTTGCTAAATTCACTTCCATGTGCTGAGCATTGTAATTTATCTCCAAAAACCTGCAATTCGGTTCCTTGATGGGTACATTGCATTAATAAGGCGCTATAATTATTGGCACCAAATCGATAAACACAAATAGGATATTTTAGTTTCTCGTTTTGTATGATTATGTATTTTTTATATTCGATTGTCCCATTGTCTTTGATTTCAAAATCAGTTAATGGAACTAAAATATCGGAACCGTTTATGTCTTTTGCCAAAACTTGAGAAGAACCGCAGCTTTGCAGCAATGAAGCACCCGTCAATCCTGCCAAACAACCAAAACCGCATGTTTTTAGAAACTCTTTTCTGTTCATGATTACATTGATTTTATAAATTTGAGCAATGCCTCTTTGTCTGATTGTGAAAGATTCTGATAGTTAGCTTTACTATTGTTTGCTTCGCCACCATGCATTAAAATAGCTTCTTCAATAGTTCGTGCCCTACCGTCATGCATTAGGAAATAGTTCCCTCCTTGAGAACTTTCAGAAAGTCCTATTCCCCATAATGGCGGTGTTCTCCATTCATGCGTTTTTGCATTTCCTTCGGTATAGCCATCGTCTAAACTGCTTCCCATGTCGTGTAATAATAAATCGGTATAAGAAGCAAATGTTTTATTCGAAAGGGCTTTAATAGGTGAATAGCCTGTTTTCAATTCAGATTTATGACAGCCAGTACAATTAATTTGATTGAAAATAGTTGCGCCTTTATTAACAGTTGCATCACCTTGATTGCGTTGAATAGGAGCTTTTAGTGTTTGTAAATAAAAAGCAACATCGTTTACGGTACTTGTAGCAATTTCAGGATCGATTTCCAGATGGGTATAGGTATCAATAGGTCTAAATACGGATGTTATTCCCATATCTTGATTGTATGCGTTTGCCGTTTGATGTAATAAACTATGAGCTGCTGCTTTTTTACCAAAGCGACCAATATATTTTCCGTTTTGCGAAACAGCATTTGATGTTGGGATTACAAAATCAGGAATGTCTATCCAGTTTGGAACACCGGATATTCCGTCGCCATCACTGTCATTAGGATCTGCCATCGCTAAGATAGCTGCATCTGTAACAGATTCTAAAAATCCTAAACCTGTATTTGCTGGTGGCGTAAATCTAGCAAAAGTAGCTCCAGATGGAATTTGTTCGGGTAAAAATCCGGGTAATGATCTATTTTGTAATTGTGGACCACCTTGGTTTAGGAACAAGTTTCCTGTTTCGTCAATTTGTCCAAAACGGGTAAGTGTGGTAGAGGGGTGTCCTTTACCATCACCGGCATGACAACTGATGCAGCTTGTCGCAACAAATGTGGGTCCAAGCCCTGTTTCACGGGTAAAAACTTCATTGAATGCCGCATCGCCTTTTAAGAAACGTGCTAACTCTTCATGGGAGAGTCCTTCTACGGTTCCATCTAAAACTTCATCATCGGCAGGAATTTCAGTATAGTTTTCATCACAAGATGTAAATAACAGGATTAAGAGTATTGGTATAACTCCAAAAAACAAGTGTGTGGTTTTCATTTATAAAAAATTAATTTTAGGCAAAGCTAAATAAATATTTCGGATTAAATCAAAATATGGTAATAAAATTAATTAATCCCTAAATCATATATATTTTATTGCTACTTTTGTATTAGTGAAATGGATGAACCTCATACTATCAATTTATCTAATAGCACTTTCATTTTTGCCTTGTGCTGATTTGGAAGTAAATAGTCTGGTACATACATCAAAGGAACTTTCCTCCTATAACGAAAACCATTCCCACAATAAAAAAAAAGATTTGTGTTCTCCTTTCTGCGCTTGCAATTGTTGTGGAGTGCAAATATTAAGTCATTTTCCAATTAATTTCGATTTTCCTTTAATTTCTACGGTTATTAAAACCAAAGAGCCATTTTATAAATCTATTTTTGCTTCCAATTTCTTCGGAAGTATTTGGCAACCACCTCAAATAGCATAATGATACCCGAGTAATTTCGGGTTAGAAAGTTGTGACCTTATCACAAATAATGGCAAATATTCTATTTGCTAATTTCTAATTCATTATAATATTTTCAATGTTAGACAAAATCATACAGTTTAGTATAAAGAACAAGTTCATTATACTTTTATTTACCCTCGTACTTATAGCATGGGGAAGTTATTCCATTAAAAATTTACCGCTTGATGCATTACCTGATGTAACGAATAATCAGGTTCAAATCATTACTACTGCTCCTACATTGGCCAGCCAGGAAGTAGAACAATTAATTACCTATCCGCTTGAACAAGCTGTAAAAACCATTCCAAAAGTCATCGAGTTACGAAGTATTTCTCGATTTGGATTATCGGTGGTTACAGTAGTGTTTAAAGATGATGTAGATATTTATTGGGCAAGAGAACAAATATTTCAACGCTTAAAACAAGCGGAAGAAAACATACCAAAATATGCAGGTTCACCAGAATTAGCACCAATATCTACCGGTCTAGGAGAAATATATCAATATGATGTATATGCCAAAAAGGGCTATGAAGATAAATACGATGCAGTAAAATTACGAACCATTCAGGACTGGATTATTATTCCTCAACTACAAGGTATTGAAGGCGTAGCCGAAGTAAGCACTTGGGGCGGAAAATTAAAACAATATGAAATTGCAGTTAATCCTAATACCTTAAATAGTTTAGGAGTAACAATAACTGAAATTTTTGAAGCTTTAGAAAAAAACAATCAAAACACTGGTGGTGCTTATATCGAGAAAGACCAATATGCATATTTCATTCGTGGTGTCGGTATGGCATCTGGTATCAAAGATTTAGAAAATATAGTGGTCAAAAACAGAAACGGATCACCCGTTTTGGTTCGGGATGTAGCTTCAGTAAATGAAGGAATATCATTGCGTTATGGCGCTTCTACAAAAGACGGAAAAGGCGAAATTGTTAGCGGATTGGTACTAATGCTTAAAGGAGAAAACTCTAGTGCGGTTGTTGATAGGGTGAAAGAAAAAATGGAGCAAATCAACAAAACCCTACCCGAAGGTGTAGTTGCCGAAGCTTTTATCGACAGAGGGAAATTAGTAGATAGTGCTATAGGAACTGTTACCAAAAACTTATTGGAAGGTGCATTAATAGTAATATTTGTACTGATATTATTTCTTGGAAATCTTCGAGCCGGATTAATTGTCGCATCCGTAATTCCGTTGTCCATGCTTTTTGCAGTAATTTTAATGAATGCTTTTGGCGTAAGCGGAAACTTAATGAGTTTAGGGGCAATCGATTTTGGAATTATAGTCGATGGTGCGGTAATTATAGTCGAAGCCACGATGCACCATTTACAAAAAATCAAAAGGCAAAAGGCTTTAACACAAACGGAAATGGATAGCGAAGTATATAAATCGGCTTCCAAAATCCGGAACAGCGCTGCTTTTGGTGAAATCATAATTTTAATCGTTTATCTTCCTATACTGGCATTAGTAGGAACGGAAGGAAAAATGTTTAGACCCATGGCCATGACCGTAGGTTTTGCAGTTATTGGAGCATTTGTACTTTCACTTACTTACGTACCTATGATGAGTGCGATGTTTTTATCAAAAAACACCGAACACAAACCCAATTTTAGTGACAAAATGATGGCTTGGTTTGAAAAAATATACGCACCATTTTTAGATAGCGCCTTGCGTTTCAAGAAAGCAGTTTTAGCAATTGCTCTAGGAATGTTTGTCTTTGCAGTTATTGTTTTCCAAAATATGGGAGGCGAATTTATACCAACAATCGAAGAAGGTGATTTAGCTATTAACGCTACCATTATGACGGGTAGTTCGCTTTCGCAAATGGTTAAAACCACAACCGAATATGAAAAAATCCTAAAAGCAAAATTTCCGGAAATAAAAACCATAGTTTCAAAAATTGGTAGTGGTGAAATCCCGACTGACCCGATGCCAATAGAAAGTGCTGATTTGATTATTGTGCTTAAAGACAAAAGTGAATGGACTGGTGATTATGAAAATTGGGAAGATTTGGCGAATGCAATGAAAGAGGAAATGGAGGCCATTCCTGGTGCAAATATTGAAGTTTCACAACCCATTCAAATGCGTTTTAATGAATTAATGACGGGAAGCCGAAGTGACATTGCCATCAAAATTTTTGGAGACGATTTAGAAATTTTAGATACTAAAGCCAAAGAATTGATTGCAAAAGTCAATAATATTGAAGGTATTGGAGACTTAAAAGCGGACAAAGTAACGGGTTTACCTCAAATAACCGTAAAATATGATTACAATAAAATCGCTTTGTATGGCTTGAATATAACGGATATAAACCAAATTATCCGTTCCTCTTTTGCCGGAGAAAGTGCCGGTAAAATTTACGAAGAAAGCAAACGATTTGATATAGTGGTTCGTATGGATGCAGCCAACCGAAGCGACATTACCGACGTGAGCAATTTATTTATTCCATTACCAAATGGTAAACAAGTACCACTTTCGCAAGTCGCTTCTGTGAATTACGAGCAAGGTCCGGTTCAAGTAAGCCGTGAAGATGGTAAACGCCGAATTACGGTGGGTTTAAATGTTCGAGGGAGAGATATCAAAAGTGTGGTAGAAGAAATTCAGCAAAAATTAGATAAAGATTTTAAACTCCCAGCAGGATATTATATTACTTATGGTGGACAATTTGAAAATTTAGTCGAAGCCAATAAACGATTATCAGTAGCATTGCCGATTGCTTTAGGTTTAATATTGGTGTTATTGTTTTTTACATTCAAAAGCGTTAAACAGGCAGGACTAATTTTTACAGCCATTCCATTATCAGCTATCGGAGGTGTTTTTGCATTATGGCTTCGCGGAATGCCGTTTAGTATTTCGGCAGGAATTGGCTTTATTGCTTTGTTTGGAATTGCAGTGTTAAACGGAATCGTATTGATTTCTTATTTCAACCAACTCAAAACGGAAGGAATTACAGACCCTTTGCAACGAGTTTTGATTGGAACTAAAGTAAGACTTCGACCGGTTTTAATGACTGCTGCGGTTGCCTCACTAGGATTTTTACCTATGGCATTATCAACCAGCGGAGGTGCCGAAGTACAAAAACCATTAGCAACCGTAGTTATTGGCGGATTATTTTCGGCAACATTGCTAACACTTATCGTTTTACCGATTTTATATTTATTATCTGAAAAAGGAATTAAAAGAAGAAAAAATATGTCAAAACCCATTGTAACAGTAATTATTTTATTGATAAGCAGTTTCTCTTTTGCTCAAAATAGTCAAACAATTACGTTAGAAGGCGCCATCGAAAAGGCAAAATCAAATAACATCAATTTGAAAATTGCCGATAAAGAAATTGAAAAACAAACCGTCCTCAAAAAGACGGCTTTTCAAGTGGATCCATTGCAAGTACAGTACCAAGGCGGACAATTTAATAGTGTAGATTATGACCACAATGTTTCGGTACAGCAATATTTTCCGATAGGAAAAATCACTAAAGCCAATCGACAGCTTCAAGAAGAGTTGGTAAAACTTGCCGAAAAACGAAAAGCATTATCTGAATATGAAATCGAAAAAGCGGTAACCTTATCGTATTATCAATATTTATACGGTGTTTCCATTCAAAAACTGAATAACGAATTGAATGACATCTACACCAAATTCTTAAAAAATGCGGAACTTCGTTTCAGTACCGGCGAAAGTGGCAATATCGAAGTAATTAGTGCCAAAGCAAAGGTTAAAGAAATTGAAACCCAAAAAGCACAATTAGAATATGATTTGGCTATTTATCAAAAGCAATTACAATTTTTTGTTCAAACCGAAGAGAACATTGTGCCAGATAGTAATACACCAGTACAGTTTACAACTCTAACTGATGCGAATAAATCGAAAGTAGAAAGTTTAGTAACCGATTATTATCAACAGCAAATTTCAGTATATCAAAAAGAAGCCAAAACGTTCAAGGCAATGCGAACACCAAAACTGGGATTAGGTTATTTTGCCCAAACCATTGATACAAAATCTTTGTTTCAAGGATTTACTGCTGGGCTGCAAATTCCGCTGTTTGGAGGTGTTAATACAGCTCGTGCTAAAGCAGCGGCGATAAGTGTTACGCAATCTGAGCTGGAATTAGAGAAAAATAAATTGTCGCTGAAACTACAAATCCAGGAATTGCAAAACGAATTTGAAAAGCAACAAAAAGGATTATCCTACTATCAAAAAGAAGGTTTACAATATGCGGAACAAATTATTGCAACGGCACAAAAAAGTTATGCCAATGGCGATATGAGTTACTGGACGTACATCAGTTTTCTGAACCAAGCAATCGACATCAAAAAGCAATATGCCGAAACTTTGAATACATACAATCAAAGCGCTGTTCAATTGCAATTCCCATCAATCTATAACAACTAATAATCATTAAAATGAAAAATATAAAAAACAAAATGAGCAGTAAATATTTTCTATTACCAATTGCTTTTTGCCTATTAATTTTTACATCTTGCAACGACAAGAAAGCCGAAGAAACTCACGAAGAAGAAAAATCTGAAAATGAAGTGGCACTAACCGCTGCACAATTTAAAACGGTTGGCGTTGAATTTGGTGCTATTGAGAATCGTAACCTTAATACAGTAATAAAAGCGAATGGATACACCACAGTTCCTCCACAAAATTCCGCTAAAGTGGCTACGCTAATTGGTGGTACTGTTAAGGATATTTTTGTATTGGAAGGCACTTTTGTAAACAAAGGAAAAGTCTTGGCAACCATTCAAAACCTGGAAGTTGTTGAAATGCAGGAAGACTATAATTCGGCAACAGCCAATATTGAGTATTTGCAATTGGAATTCAACCGTCAAAAAACATTGACCGACGAAAATGTGAATCCGCGAAAAACATTACAGGAAGTAAAAGCAAAACTGGCTGTAGAAAAAGCGAGAGCACAAGCTGCAAAAAACAAATTACAAGCATTGAATGTAAGTACTAACAGTAATAGTGCTTTAATACCTATAGTTTCACCAATTAGTGGATATGTCGGAAAAATTAGCATTGCTAAAGGAGCTTTTGCTGAAACAGGAATTCCGCTTTTTGAAGTGGTTGATAACAGCCAAATGCACTTGGATTTGAATGTGTATGAGAAAGATTTAGGTGCTATTTCAGTAGGTCAGGAAGTCGATTTTGTATTGACCAATCAATCCAATAAGGCAATAAAAGGCAAAATATTTGGTATTAATAAATCCTTTTCTAACGAAAGTAAAACCGTAGCGGTTCACGCCAAAATAAATCCGGCTGATGCAAAAGGATTGATTTCCGGTATGTATGTTTCTGCCAATATCAACCTCAATAATGAAACTGTTCCTGCATTGCCAAAAGATGCGATTGTGAGAAATGGGGATAAGTACTTTGTTTATATCCAAGAGGAACACCACGAAGAAAAAAAACCAGTAGCAAAAGAAGAAACTCACGAACACAAAGAAGGAGAGGCACATGCTGAACACGCAGAAGGAGAAGAAGAAGAGCACAACGAAATGTACTTTAAAGCGATTGAAGTGGTACCGGGAACTACTGATTTGGGTTATACTCAAATAAAATTTGTAGAACCAATTCCTGCCAATGCTAAAATTGTTGTAAAAGGGGCATTTTATCTCTTGTCTGCTATGAAAGGTGGCGGTAGTCATGACCATTAATAAAACGAATCCAAATTAAGATAAAAGAACCTGCCGGATGTAATTATTAAAGAATATTACATCCGACAGTTTATAAACATTTAAATCCATACTATAAATGATAAATAAAAATAAGATACCCTACTTTTTAGTGTTAATCTTTACGTTGTTAAGCTGTACAAAAGTATTCGCTCACGGCGTTGATGACAATACAAAAGTTTTTTTGATGGATAATAATGGCCCTGCTTTTATGCCTTTTTTATATATTGGCGCCAAGCACATGTTGACAGGTTACGATCATTTACTATTTTTAGTCGGAGTCATCTTCTTTCTTTACAAACCAAAAGAAGTATTGCTTTATGTAAGTTTCTTTACACTAGGCCATAGTATAACTTTACTATTGGGCGTATTGCTCAATTTTCAAGTAAATGCTTATTTAATTGACGCTGTAATTGCGCTGTCGATTGTATATAAAGGTTTTGACAATTTAGGAGGATTTCAAAAAATCTTTAATTTCCAACCCAATACAAAAATGGCAGTGCTCCTTTTTGGTTTGTTTCACGGTTTGGGATTGGCAACTAAATTGCAAGAGTTTAATTTTGACAAAGAAAGTTTGTTTACCAACTTAATCGGTTTTAATATCGGTGTGGAAATAGGACAATTTGTTGCGCTTCTTTTTGTACTTATTCTGATCAGTGTTTGGCGAAAATACAGTTCATTTTCTCGCTTTTCTACTATTACTAATACTGCCCTAATGATGGCTGGTTTTGTTTTAATGGCTTTTCAACTCTCAGGTTACTTCAATTCTTAAATAAAATAAAAATGACAAATAATAATTCGCAACCAAACCTCACATCGTCACAAATAATCAAAGCAACTGGTATTGCTTTGGTAACTTCATTTATAATTACAATAGTTGCTGTTTTACCCGCTGAATATGGAAAAGATTATACCGGTTTAGGTAAAATAGTAGGCTTTTCTAGATTGCATCAAAACGAAGATAAATCAAATGAAGCAGAAGTAGTAACGCCAAGTTTTAAAGAATTAACTTTAAAAAATGTAGGTTCAAGTCCCGAAGTTCCTATGCCAATAGAAGGCAAAAACCCTGCTCCATCGAAGCAGTATGAAATCAGAAAAGACAGTGTCAAAATTACTGTTCCCGCAGGCAAAGGATTAGAGTATAAAATAGCGGTTTTAAAATACGGACAGGTAAAATACGCATGGAAAACTAACCAAGGAATTTTGTTTGTAGATATGCACGGCGATGTAAAATCTGCAGATAAAAAATCGGGCTACTTTGAAAGTTATACTGTGGCAAATTCTAATAATATGGCAGGTTCTTTTATAGCACCGTATGAAGGAAAACACGGTTGGTATTTTAAAAACAAAACCAATCAGGACATCGAAGTAACAATAAATTTAACAGGTGATTATCAATTAATAAACAATTAAAAAAATGAAAAAAGCAATCCTTATGATGGCATTTGCTATCGCAACAGTGTCAGTAGTTTCGTGTGATAAAAAGGCTAAAACAGAATCAACTACAGAACACGAAGGACATGACCACAAAGCCGGAGACGCACATCAATTAGCCTATGTTTGCCCAATGGATTGTGAAAAAGGAAAAACCTATGAAACAGCTGGAAAATGTCCTGTTTGTAAAATGGATTTGGTAGAACAAAAACACACTAAAAGCGACGGTCACGAACACTCAAAAACTAAAGAATTAACTCCAGAAGAAAAAGAACACGGACATTCACACAATGAGGAAGGGCACGATCATTAATTAAGTAAAAACAGAGTAGTCATTGTAGATTACTCTGTTTAATTTTTTTTTTAAATTAATAAAATCAAATGAAAAATTCAATACTAAAATCAATCTTTTTTTTAGCAGTATTATTTTTTGCAAGTAATACCGTATCAGCACAGAAAACAAATCAAAAAGCAGTTATCAAAACTACTTTAAACTGCGACCATTGCAAAGAATGTGAAACCTGTGGACTAAAATTTAAAACTGAAATGCTTAAAATAAATGGTGTAAAGATGTATGAGCTTGACGATAAGAAAATGACTTTTACTATTTATTACAACTCAAAGAAAACGACCTTACAGGCCATTAAAGAAGGTATTTCTAAATTAGGTTACGATGCAGATGAAGTAAAAGCAACCTCAGAAGGAATTGCGTCTTTGGATGGATGCTGTAAAAAATAGAAACAATGGAAAATAACAAATCACATTGGGAAAATGTTTTTGCAACTAAAAATCCAAACGAGGTAAGTTGGACACAAAAATATCCAAAAACTTCAATGGATTATTTAGAAAGTTTGAACCTATCGAAAATCGCTAATATAATTGATATTGGTGGTGGCGATAGTAATTTAGTAGATGCCTTAATTGAAAAGGGATATGAAAATATTTGGGTATTAGATATTTCTGAATTTGCTTTAGAAAGAGCAAAAAAGCGTTTAGGAGATAAAGCCGATAAAGTACATTGGATAATCTCTGATATTACAGAATTTAAACCCCAAGTAATTTTTGATTTTTGGCACGACAGAGCTGTTTTCCATTTCTTGACAGAACAGGAAAGCATCAATAAGTATATAGCAATAGTAAATAATGCTATGGCTGATAACGGAAATTTTCTATTAGGTACTTTTTCTGAAAATGGACCACTTAAATGCAGTGGATTAGAAATAAAACAATATTCCGAAAATGAGATGGAGCTTACTTTTAGTGAAAATTTTGAAGTTATAAAATGTTTTACGGAAAACCATATTACTCCATTTGATACGGTTCAGGATTTTCAATTTTGTGGATTTAAAAAAAAATAAAAATGAAACACCAACATAAATACGATGCAAACGGCAAACAGCTTTGTTGCACACTAGAAGAAAAAATAAATAGCAAAACGGATAATGAAACTGGATGTTGTTCCACTCACAAAGAACCTGAAAATCATTCTGATGATGATGGACACGACCACGACCATTCAGGCGGTAATGAAAGTACGTTCAAAATGTTTCTTCCTGCAATTATCTCTCTTTGTTTATTACTAATTGCAATTGTTTTTGATAACTATTTTCCACAAACTTGGTTTATGGGTTGGGTTAGAATTGCGTGGTATATAATAGCCTATTTACCTGTTGGATTTCCAGTGTTCAAAGAAGCATTGGAAGCCATAAAAAAAAGAGAAATTTTCACAGAGTTTTTATTGATGTCCATTGCCACTTTAGGAGCCTTCTATATTGGTGAATATCCCGAAGGTGTTGCTGTAATGCTGTTTTATGCCGTTGGCGAAGTGTTTCAAACATTAGCAGTTCAAAGAGCAAAATCAAACATCAAATTCTTATTAGACCAAAGACCGGATACTGCAACTGTAATGGAAGGTGAAAATGCCATTTCTAAAAAAGCATCCGAAATCACCATTGGAGAAATCATTCAATTAAAACCGGGAGAAAAATTAGCATTAGACGGAAAATTACTTTCTGATACAGCCTCGTTCAACACCGCGGCGCTAACGGGAGAAAGTAAGCCAGATACCAAACAAAAAGGTGAAACCGTTCTTGCCGGAATGATCAATCTCAATACAGTTGTTCTTGTTGAGGTAACTACGGCCTACACCGATAGTAAATTGTCTAAAATTCTCGAAATGGTACAAGATGCAACATCCAAAAAAGCACCAACTGAATTATTCATTAGAAAATTTGCCAAAATCTATACGCCAGTAGTCGTATTTCTGGCAATCGGGATTTGTTTACTTCCAATGCTATTTGTCGAAAACTACGATTTTAATGACTGGTTGTACAGGGCATTAATTTTCCTGGTAATTTCTTGTCCTTGTGCTTTGGTAATTTCCATTCCATTAGGCTATTTCGGTGGTATTGGAGCAGCAAGTAAAAATGGAATTTTATTCAAAGGGTCAAATTTTCTTGATCTAATGGCTTCCGTTCAGGTAATCGTTATGGACAAAACAGGAACATTGACCAAAGGAGTTTTCAAAGTTCAAAAAGTAGTTGCCGTGGGTATTCCCGAAGCCGATTTAGTAAAATATACAGCCGCGCTTGAAACCAAATCGACGCATCCGGTCGGCACTGCCATTATCGAATATGCTAAAGGTTCAGAGAAAAATGTAAGCGTTACTGATGTTGAAGAGATAGCGGGCCATGGACTTAAAGGAAAAGTAGATGGAAACGAAATCTTGGCAGGAAATATAAAACTGATAAAAAAATTCAATATCAGTTATGATCCCGAAATCGACAACACCCCTTTTACAATTATCGTTATTGCGATCAATCAAAAATATGCCGGCTATTTTCTAATTGCTGACGAGATTAAAGAAGATGCAAAAGAAGCAGTTCAAAGTTTACACAAAATAAATATTAAGACCATAATGCTTTCAGGCGATAAACAAGCAGTAGTTTCAGCAATTGCCAAAGAATTAAACATTGATCAGGCTTTTGGAGATTTGTTACCCGAAAACAAAATCCAAAAAGTTCAAGAGCTTAAAAAGCAAAACCTAAGAATTGCCTTTGTGGGTGATGGGGTAAACGATGCGCCGGTTGTAGCCCTTGCCGATGCCGGTATTGCAATGGGGGGTTTAGGAAGTGATGCAACAATTGAAACTGCTGACATTGTTATTCAAAACGACCAGCCCACGAAAATTTTTACAGCAATAAATATTGGTAGAAAAACAAAACAAATCGTTTGGCAAAACATTGGGTTGGCATTCACAGTAAAAGCAATTGTACTGGTTCTTGGTGCCGGAGGTTTAGCCACCATGTGGGAAGCTGTTTTTGCCGATGTTGGTGTGGCTTTATTAGCTATTTTAAATGCAGTGAGAATACAGCGAATGAAGTTTTAAATCTGATATAAATAAGAAGAGGCTGTCCAAATCATTTTTGGACAGCTCTTTTCTATTTTTGAAACTGTTTAATACCTAATTTCAGCCATTGCTCATATTCTGCAATGTCAGGTGTATATCCAGCGGGTTTATTTAAACTTTTTTCATTAGTATCTAATATGATATAATAGGGTTGAGCATTTGCTTTATAACGTGTAATTTGAAAATCACTCCATTTGTTTCCTATTGATTTTATCTTTTTGCCAGTTTCTTTAGAGACATATTGTTCTTCGATAGGCAATTCTCTTTTGTCATCAACATATAGTGAAATAAGAACTACTTCATTATTTAAAATAGATAAAATGCGAGGATCCGACCAAACATAATCTTCCATTTTTCGGCAATTTACACAAGCAAATCCTGTAAAATCTAAGAGAATAGGTTTGTTTACACTTTTGGCGTAAGCCAATCCTTTTTCATAATCGGTAAAAGCCATAATATCATGTGGTCCTTTATGTGCTCCGTCTGGTAATGCTATTGCTGATGTAGATTCTCTGTTGGAGCCGCCTACACCGTATGGAGATTCGCTATAGGTCATAGGTGGAGGAAAGCCACTTATTAATTTTAATGGAGCACCCCATAAACCCGGAATAAGATATATTGTAAATACCAATACCACTAGTCCAACAGATAATCTTCCTACTGAAATTGAAGACGAAGGAGAATCATGTGGCAAGGTTATTTTTCCGAATAAGTAGAATGCCAAAGTACCGAATATCGCTATCCAAATGGCTAAGAATATTTCTCTTTCAAACCAATGTAATTGCAATACCAAATCGGCATTAGACAAGAATTTAAAAGCCAAAGCCAATTCTATAAAACCTAAAAATACTTTTACTGTATTTAACCATCCGCCAGATTTTGGTAATGTATTTAACCAACCCGGGAACATGGCAAACAGCATAAAAGGTAATGCTAAAGCAAAAGAAAAACCTAACATTCCCACAATTGGTGCAATTCCACCTTTGGAAGCAGCTTCGACTAATAAGGTCCCTATAATTGGTCCGGTACAAGAAAACGAAACTATTGCCAGTGCCAATGCCATAAACACGATTCCTAATATGCCACCTTTATCCGCTTGACGGTCTACTTTATTGGCCCACGAATTAGGCAACATGATTTCGAAAGCACCTAAAAACGATAGAGCAAATACAACCAATAATACAAAGAAAATAACATTAAACCAGACATTGGTTGACAATGCATTTAACGCATCTGCTCCAAAAATAAGGGTAATTACAGTTCCTAGAAATACATAAATCAAGACGATTGATATACCATAGATAATGGCATTTTTAATTCCTTTGGCTTTGTTTTGGCTTTGTTTTGTAAAGAAACTTACTGTCATTGGAATCATCGGAAACACGCAAGGAGTAAGCAATGCCGCAAAACCAGATAGGAAAGCAATAAAGAAAATCATATATAAACTAGAATCAGATTCATTAGATTCTGGTTGTTTTTCTACCGCTGTATTTGCATCCGTTTTGGTAGTTTTTTCGTTTGCAATATCGGAAGCCTGGATTTCTTTTGCTTCAAGCGTTTTAAGATCAAACTCAAAGTATTTTGTTTCGCTAATACAGTTTTCCTTGCAAACTTGGTAAGAAAGCTCCACTTGTATAATTTCCTTTTCTGGATTAATCTGTTTGATTAATTGGGTAAAAGTAACTTTATCGGAAAAGAAGATTTCATCGACACCAAAGATTTCATTAAACTCTCGTTTGGTTTCACTTTCGGTTGCTTTTCCAATAAATTCATAATTGTTTTTACTATCGTGAAAAATGAATTCGGCAGGAAGAGGACCATCTTCAGGTGTAAATTGAGAATATACGTGCCAACCTGCTTCGATATCACCATTAAAAGTAAGGATGTACTCAGAGTTGGATTTTTTCTCAATTGCTGCTTCCCATTTCACAGGATTTATAATTTGTGCCTGAGCTTTGACAAAAACAAAGCCCAAGAGTAGTAAGTAAAAGATTTTTTTCATTATTATAAGTTTAATCAGAACAACTAGTTCTAGTGATAATTTAATTTTTTTGAAATGTTTATGAACCTTTTCCCTATAATTCATAGTAGATGTCTCAATGGCAAAAAAATGCCATCGAAAACATTTATTTTTTTAGCCCCATATATATTCTGAAAGAGTCAAAATCTTTGAATAATTTCAGAACTAAAAGCTTAAATTAAGATTTTAGGAAAAGTAATTTATTTGGTAACATTGAAGAAAGTATATTCCAGTTTTAAGAAGATACCATCAGCTGTTGCGCGTTGCATTGAGCTATACAATTCTTTTTTGTAAGCAAGGTCGATTCTTGCCTGACTGTTAATTATAAACTGAATAGAAGGAACTAGATCTAGATATGATTTTCCGTTTTCGGTTATAGTTTGTCCAGTAAATTCCAGCATCGCATTGATGTTGGTTTGTTCAAAACTAGTATATTTTTTAGGATACATCAATTTCCCTACAGAAAGGGTATAATTTACGGCACTGTTTCCTAAATGTTCTGGAAAGCTATAATCACTGTTATTAAGGGCTCTAGCATAACTTACAGAAGAACTTAAGGCCACTTTATGGATTAATTGTGTAGCCACTAAACCTGCTTCGTAACCTGAATTTCCATTTGCTAAGTCAATCGCTTCCTGATGAATTACCGAATTGTTCCAGCTGTATCGACCAAAAGCCGCCATCCTAAAATGACTTTGCAAATCATCTACAGATAAAAATCGGTATTTGGCATAAGCACCACCGCCTTTTAGTCCCAATCCGTTGTTTTCATTGTTCAGAAAAGCACTCGTACGAACCATTAAATTCTTATTGATTCCCCAAGTGACTTCGGGCGTTAAATTATACATTGAGCCACTTTCCATTTGGTTTTTCATAAAAGATTGCCCAACACGAACCCCAACAGAACCCGCCGGAGCATTACTGGCGGGCTCGGTTACTACAAATAATTCCTGTGCATCTATTTTGAATGAAACAAACAATAAGAAAATAATTGATAGATATTTCATTTCTATAATGCTTTTAAATAATAATCATTTTCATTTTCTGTTGTATAACCTGGATATTTTGAATATGATTTAATTAGTTTTTTATACTCTTTTTGGGTTACAAAACCTTTATCCAGAACTCTGTATTTTGTTTCTTCATGAGCTACTGGATTTTTAATGTCGATGAAAGTATACGTAGCATCATCGACTTTTAGCGTTGTATTATCTTCAATTTTTGGAGTATGGAACTTTGCGGTCAAAACCATAGAACCTACGAAGAAACCAGCTTTTTCAACAGCGTTTTTCAATACTTTAGGTTGTAATGAATTATCTTTTTTAAAATAAACGGTAAACGTATTTGTGTTTAAATCAGTACCAATACTATCTACTTCGGTAAAAGATTTTAATTGTTTATTTATCGCATTAGAGCACATAGAACAAGTTAATCCCGTTGCCATTATTTCGGCTTTAGTGATTTGAGAATATGATTTTACACCAGTTAATAATACTAAAAGTGTAGCGGCTACGAATTTTATATGTAATGTTTTCATTTTATTTTTTGTTTTTTTTGATTTGAGCAATTATTTGTGCTTCGGTTGGATTGATGGCAATCAGTTTTCCTGATGCATCAAAAAGATAGGTCGATGGCAAAGAATCAACTCCAAAGGTTACAGCTGTTTTGGCATCAAAACCTTTCGGGTCGATTAATTGCTGGTGTTTCATTTTGTCTTTTTCAATGGCTTTTAACCATTTTGATTTATCGATATCAATTGATATTCCAACGATTTCAAAATTCTGACCTTTGTATTGATCATATATTTTTACCAATTTTTTATTGGCCATTCGGCAAGGTGCGCACCATGATGCCCAAAAATCTACCAAAACTGTTTTTCCTTTAAAAGTATTTAGTTTAACTGTAGCGTTCTTATTGTTTTGAAGCTGAACATCTGGAAAAGAATCTCCTATTTTTATTTGTGCACTTGCTATAGAAACAGTTGCTATCAGGGAGAATAATGTGATTATATTTTTTATTTTGAACATGAAATTTAATTTAAATGATTTGATTATGATTACTCCGCTTTTTTAGGACTTGCTTCTCTATCATATTGGCAACATCCGTGCAATTCATCGTAAACAGCATTTGGGGCATTAAATTTTTCATTGTCATATCCAGCATCTGCAACACGTTTTAGTATCGCATCCAGATTGGTTTTCTTTGTATCGTAGGTAACTGTAGCGGTTTTGGTGTTCGTGTCCCAATTTACTTTGGCAACTTTATCAATGTTTGCAGCCGTTTCAATAGTTTTTTTACACATACCACAATTACCATTGATTTTTACGGTTTCAGTTGTTTTGTTTTTTATTTGCGCGCTGGCGAAAGTGACTGATAGCAATAGAGTCATTGCCATCAATAATTTTTTTATTGAGTTCATTGTTTTATTTTTTTTGAGTGAATTAATTCGAAAACATGACAGAAGCACAGCAAATACAGCTATATCTGAAAATGAATCGGATTAAATATTTTAATGATTTTTAGCCTTAAATAGGCTTTGGAAGAGACAGACTTATGGCTGTCAAAAAGGAATCTAGCTTAATTTAGGTGGAAGCCAGATAGAACGGAAATCTGAAGAAATAAAAATTTCTGAATAAAAGTAATCTTGTTTTTTTTCTGAAAAACTAAAAAGAGAATTATTTTCTGTTTGGAAAAAAACCATAGAAGTGGAACCGCAGTAAGTAGTTGGACACCCACAAGAATTACCAACACAACTATTATCGCAATTATGTCCTTTCTTTTTAGAATCTTTCTCTTTACAACATGTTTTTGCTGCGGATTCTTTTTTACAACATGTCATACTTGCCTTATTACTATGCGCAAAAGCCAGCGTTGGCCCTATAAGGAAGCCAAGCGTAACAATTAATAGTATGTAGAATTTTTTTGCCATGTTGGCAGCAAAGATATTATTTAATTCGCTGTCTCGGTTGTTAATTTTTTTATAAATATTCTATTATAATTGATTCTTCAATTATGCTTAGTGACATCTCGTCGAGATAAAAATATTTAATTGATTGATAGTCAGTATTTTTGTTTTCAGGAATAAAAGATTGTTTTTAATTTACTGAACACTTGTAACATGTAGATTAGTAATTTTTACAAATTAAAAGAAATATAATTGTTGATTATAAAACCAGTTAATTGATAACGCACCCCGACTGAAGAACTGAGTATTCATCGCTTTCATTTAACCAACGGAAAGAATTTGATAAAATTATCGATGGATTTGAAGAGCCATATATCTTCCATGTGATAACATTAAAAGCTAGTGAATTCAAATTTCTAATTTTAGATTATGATAAGTCTTTATCTATTTGCTTCCCTAATAATACTTTTAATGAGAATATAAATCAAACCAAAAATAGTAGTGATGAAATTTTTTTAACAAGTCTTTAGCGAGAATTAAGATTATTTCTCTAACTTTGTTTCATATTAGATTTTCGATACAAATGAAAAAGTTTCACATTTTATTAATCGTTGTACTTGGCTTCTTCTTGATGCCAACGGTAACTTTTGCGTGTGGAAACAATTCAGAAAAACAATCTTGCAAAAAAGAAATCTCTTCTAAAACAGATAAAAAAGATTGTTGCGAAGGTGATAATCATTCGAAGAATAAAAATCATAAAGGTTGTGGAGGAAAATGTGGTCATTCTAAATGTGGTTGTGCTTCTTCTTGCAACACATCTGTTTCTATTAATGAATTGAACTTTAATAGAAATATTTTTAATTTCTTTTCAGAAAAACAAAATTTTTACAATTACGAAACCTCCATTTCTTCTGGTTTCAATTCTTTATGGCTTATACCAAAAATAGGCTAAATTTTAAATTTGAGAGCCATAATTGTGTCAAATAAAAAGCAATTATTGCTTTAAAATCATTTGTTTTCTCAGTTAATTTCATCTTCAAAAAGGACGGCTTTGTTGTGCTGTCATTTTGTTCTTGTTTAACTAATTTAATTTAAAATTATTTTACAATGAAATCAATAAAAAAAATATTGATAGCAATGACTCTATTGCTATCAGTCGTAGTCGCTAATGCGCAAATTAAAAACGCTAAAACTGAAACCGTAAAAATATTCGGTAACTGTGGAATGTGTGAGGCTACTATAGAAAAAGCAGGAAATCTCAAAAAAGTTGCCAAAGTAGATTGGAATGCTACTACTGGAATGGCTACTATCACTTATGATACCAAACAAACCAACCAAGATGAAATTCTAAAACGTATTGCTTTAGCTGGATATGATAGTGAAAAATTTCTTGCTCCAGATGATGTATATAACAATCTTCATGGCTGTTGTCAATATGATAGAGAGGCAAAAGTTGCAGTAAAAACCGAAATTAAATCAGACCCGAGCGATAGCGAAAAGGCGAAGCAAATGGCAACTATGGAAAATCATAGCGCTCACGCCAATCAATCAGAAACTCAAAAAATAGGACAAGCAACTCAAAATCAATTAAAACCAGTATTTGATAATTACTTTTTATTGAAAGATGCTTTAGTAAAAACGGATGGCAAAACAGCTTCAATGCAATCTAAAGAATTGTTTTCGGCTATCAATGCAGTAAAAATGGAAACATTGAAAATGGAAGAGCATATGATTTGGATGAAAGTTTTTAAAGATTTAACTGCTGATGCAAAAAATATTTCTGAAACACAGGATATCAAAAAGCAAAGAGAACTTTTCAAATCATTATCTAAAAACACGTATGAGCTGATAAGAGTTTCAAAATTTACTGAACCGGTTTATTATCAATATTGCCCGATGCAAGATGCCAATTGGTTAAGTAAAGAAAATACAGTTAAAAATCCTTACTACGGTTCACAAATGTTGAGTTGTGGTAAAACAGTAGAAACAATAAAACAATAAAATTAAAACTTTAAAATATGAAGAATATATTTTTTACCGCATCAATAATTGGAGTAATACTTTTATCATCTTGTAATAAAGATGATAATATGGATATGACAAATGCAGCATTAAACGTAAACTATCCTGCTGCTTATGTGGTGAATGGAGAAGATGCAACAATTTCAGTAATCAAATTATCAAATAATGAAGTCACGGCAACAATTCCATTGATGGGAACTGGGACTGATATGATAATGTGGCCACACCATATTTCTTCACATTCAAATCATCTTGCAATTGGAGTTCCAGGAATGGATTTAAGCACAGGACATGCAGTAACAGGAACTATGTCGGGGAAACTTGTTATTATTGATGCAATAACTGGTTCAATTGTTAAAAACATGGGGTTATCTGTAATGAACCACAATACTATTTATTCTCCAAATGGTACAGAAATTTGGGTGCCTCAAATGGATATGAATGGTAAAGTATTGGTGTATGACGCTACAACTTATGCATTGAAAAGTACAATTACTGTAGGTATGATGCCGGCAGAATTGACTTTTTCAGCAGACGGAACAAAAGCCTATATTGCTAATGGCGATGATGATACTGTTTCTGTAATTAATGTGTCAACAAAAGCAGTTATTGCAACGGTTACAGTAGGAGATAATCCTGTCGGAGCTTGGACTGGTAGTGATGGTAAAATGTATGTTGATAATGAAGACGGACAATCTATTTCTGTTATCAATGTGGCTACAAATGCCGTTGACCAAACCATTGTTTTAGGTTTTATGCCCGGAATTGCTTCACACAACGGGACTAAAAGTGAATTATGGGTTAGTGACCCGATGAATGGTAAAGTACATTACTGGACTTGGGATGCTGGTATGATGATGTGGATGCACGGCGGAGCTTTTAATACCGGTGCTGGTGCTCACGCAATTTCTTTCACTATGGACGGAAACACTGCTTATGTAACCAACCAAACAGCAAATACAGTTTCTGTTGTAAATGTTACCAATCATATCGTTACTAAAACAATCAATGTTGGTAAAAAACCAAATGGGGTTGTAATAAAAATGTAAACTATTAATTTCTAAAATATCAAATGAAAATTTGATAAACAATTTAAATAGCTTGCAATTGATCAGTGTTTAATATTATAAACAATTAATTAAAACTGTAAAAAAAATGAAAACATTAACTATCGTACTAAGCGTATTCTTAGCAGTAAATACATTGGCATCAGCTCAAGAAGCTACAAAATCTTCGCAAAAAGAAGCTCAAAAAACAACTTACACCTGTCCGATGCATCCAGAAGAAGTGAGTTTAATAGAAGGAAAATGTCCAAAATGTGGAATGGATTTGACAAAAGTCACCGAAAAAATGGATACACACACTACAAAAGGAAGTCAACCTATGAGTAAAACTGTGACAAGATATGTTTGCCCAATGGACAGCTCAACTTCTGATAAACCTGGAAAATGTTCTAAATGTGCAATGAAGATGGTAAAAACCACCGAAAAAATAGATACCCACGCTACAAAAGGAAGTCAACCTATGAGTAAAATTGTGGCAAAATATGTCTGTCCTATCGACGGTTCAATCTCAGAAACCGAAGGAAAATGTTCTAAATGCGGAACAGGAATGGTGAAAATCACCGAAAAAATAGATACCCATGCTACAAAAGGCAGTCAACCTAAAAGTAAAATTGTGACAAAATATGTTTGTCCAATGGACGGCTCAACTTCTGACACTAAAGGGGAATGTCCTAAATGTGGAATGGAAATGACTGAAAAAAAGTCTAAAAAGTAAGAAGTTAAAAATAAAAAATGCACCAATAGTAATAATAACAAATAACAATTAATAAAAATGAAAAATTTAATTCTTTCAACCATAGTGATGTCATTTGTACTGGTTTCTTGTAACCAAAAAAACAAAGAAGCTCAAACCAGTAATTCTGAAACGACCGAAACTGCTTCACAATTGTATGCGTGTTCTATGCATCCCGAAGTAACAGGAAAAAAAGGAGAAAAATGTTCAAAATGTGGAATGGAATTAACCGAACCAGTTGTACAAAATGAAGCAGCTCATGATCATACTGATGGTAGTCATAGTCACGATGATGCAACAACAGTTGAAGTTAATAATGAAGCTACATTGGTTACCCAAACAACATTTTCTACAAATGAAATAATTTCTGATTATTTAAAACTAAAAAACGCACTCACAAAAGACGATACAAAAGGAGCAGCCAATGCGGGTAAAGCATTATATGCAACTTTCAATAAAGTCAATACCAATACAATAGATCCAAAATTGAAAACAGAATATATTGATATTGCTGATGATGCTAAAGAACACGCAGAACACATTGGCGATAATGTTGGAAAAATTGACCACCAAAGAGAACATTTTGCGATGTTGAGTAAAGATGTGAATGATTTGATAAAAATATTTGGAGCAAAACAAAAACTATATCAAGACTTTTGTCCTATGTATAATGAAGGAAAAGGTGCTATTTGGATAAGTGAAAGCAAAGAAATAAAAAATCCTTACTACGGTTCGAAAATGCTTACTTGTGGTTCTATGAAAAAACAATTATAAAATGAAAAAAATCATCAAGAAAATACTCATAATTGGGTTTGTTATTTTTTTGTTGATGCAGTTATATCAACCTGCTCGTAATGAAAGTTATGAGCAGGAATTAACTGCAAATTTCACAAAAATGTACGATGTTCCTAAAAATGTTGAAACTATTTTACGGACATCTTGCTACGATTGTCACAGTAACAATACCAATTATCCATTCTATTCTTACATTCAGCCAGCACGGTTTTTTATGGAAGAACACATTAAAGACGGTAAGAAGGATTTAAACTTTAATGAGTTTGGAAAGTACTCCAAGCGAAAACAAGAAAACAAATTAGAAGCTATCATCAAACAAATAAAATCTGATGAAATGCCCTTAGCGTCCTACACGCTACTTCATAAAAATGCAATAGTAACACCTGCTCAAAAAGAGGAAGTAATCAATTGGATAAATAAAACAAAAGATAGTCTTTCATTAGAAAACTAAACATTATGGTAGAAAAATTAATATCATTTTCACTAAAAAATAGATTTGTTGTTCTTCTCGTCTCAGCTTGCTTATTCGCTTGGGGTATTTATAGCGTACAACAAAACCCCATAGATGCCATTCCGGATTTGTCCGAGAATCAAGTTATTGTATTTACAGAATGGATGGGAAGAAGTCCACAGGTTATAGAAGCACAAGTAACCTATCCTTTGGTTTCAAACCTGCAAGGAATACCAAAAGTCAAAAATATTCGTGGTGCATCTATGTTTGGGATGAGCTTCGTATATATAATCTTTGAAGATAATGTAGATGTGTATTGGGCAAGAACTCGAGTGTTGGAACGGTTGAATTATGCCCAACGATTATTGCCTCAAAATGTAGTGCCCACATTAGGACCTGATGGAACTGGAGTTGGCCATGTTTTTTGGTATCATTTAAAGGCTAACGGTATGGACTTGGGAGAACAAAGAGCTTTACAAGATTGGTACGTGAAATTTGCATTACAAACTGTTCCCGGCGTGGCTGAAGTAGCATCATTTGGGGGTTTTGAAAAACAGTACCAATTAGTGTTAGATCCCTTAAAAATGCAGTACTACAATGTGAGTATGATGGAAGTGATGAATGCAGTCAAAGCAAATAATAATGATGTTGGTGGTCGAAAATTTGAGATGAGTAATATGTCTTACATAGTAAGAGGTTTAGGGTACATAAAAAACATAAAAGATGTAGAAGACATTGCTGTTAAAAATTATAATTCCGTTCCAGTAAAAGTAAAAGACATTGGTTCGATACAAATGGGTGGAGATTTACGCTTGGGAATTTTTGACGAAAATGGAACAGGTGAAGTTGTAGGAGGAATTGTAGTCATGCGTTATGGTGAAAATGCAGATAAAGTTATAAAAGCAGTAAAAGAAAAAATGAAAGAAGTTGAAAAAGGATTGCCTGAAGGCGTTACTTTTAAAACGTCTTATGACCGAAGTGAATTGATTGAAAAAGCTATCGCATCGGTTAAAGGTACTTTAATAGAAGAAATGATTGTTGTTTCAATTGTTATACTACTTTTTCTTTTTCATTGGAGAAGTGCTTTAATTATCTTAATACAATTACCTATATCTGTGGCTATTGGCTTTATTTTGCTTGAAGCATTTGGGATATCATCTAATATCATGTCATTAACGGGTATTGCATTAGCTATAGGTGTTGTCGTCGATGACGGAATTGTAATGGTGGAAAATGCGTATAGGACAATTTCGGAGAAACAGGAAGAGATGGTGAGTAATCAAAATAATTCGGAAATAAAATGAAAGATAAAATAAAAAATATATTCAAAAAAGAACATGACCCCTTATCTTCTGAAGAAAAGTTACAGCTTATAGAAAAGTCTTCAAAATTAGTTGGTCCAGGTGTCTTTTATTCAACACTCATTGTGATAGCTTCCTTTTTACCTGTATTTCTTCTCACGGGTATGGAAGGTAAATTATTCAGCCCATTGGCTTGGACAAAATCGTTTATACTTATAGTAGATGCTTTTTTAGCCATTACCCTTACTCCAGTTCTAATTAGTTTTCTGCTTAAAGGTAAACTTCGTCCAGAAAACAAAAATCCAATTAACAAAAAACTGGAAAGCATCTATACTCCTATTTTAATTTTTTGTTTAAAATGGAGGAAAACAGTATTAGGTATTAATATAATTGCGCTCCTGATTGGCGTTTTAATGTTTACCCGTTTAGGTACAGAATTTATGCCCCCTTTAGATGAAGGTTCCGTGCTTTTTATGCCTGTAACATTGCCAGACGTATCCAATTCTGAGGTAAAAAGAATTTTACAAGTGCAAGATAAATTGATAAAATCAATACCCGAAGTAGCACACGTATTGGGAAAAGCCGGACGCGCTAATACAGCAACCGACAATAGTCCAATAAGCATGATTGAAACGATTGTTTTACTAAAACCCCAACACGAATGGAGAGAAGACAAAACGAAAGCCGATATTGTTAATGAAATAAATAATAAACTTCAAATTCCAGGAGTTACGAATGGTTTTACACAGCCCATCATTAATAGGATTAATATGCTTTCTACTGGTATTAGAACCGATGTAGGAATAAAGATTTACGGAGCAAGCTTAGACACTATCAATGTTTTATCTCAAAAAATAAAAAAAGCCCTTGAAGGTACTTCTGGCGTAAAAGATTTATATGCGGAACCGATTACTGGAGGAAAGTACATCGATATCGAGGCAAAAAGAGAGGCCATTGGCAGATACGGACTTACAATAGATGATATTAACAATGTGGTAGAAGCGTCTATTGGTGGAATGAAACTCACCACAACTATAGAAGGAAGACAACGATTTTCTGTAAATGCAAGATATGCTCAGGAATACAGAAATAGTATTGAGGCATTAAAAAAACTCCAAGTACAAACAATGGAGTTTGGTCCTATTCCATTAGAAGCCGTCGCGGATGTAAAAATAAGCGATGGTCCTCCCATGATAAATAGCGAAAATGCAATGCTACGAGGCAGTGTACTGTTTAATGTGCGAGATCGTGATCTTGGAAGTACGGTAAAAGAAGCGCAGGAAAAATTGAATGCAATGATCACTAAAATGCCAAAAGGCTATTATGTGGAGTGGAGCGGACAGTGGGAAAACCAAATCAGAGCCAACAAAACATTAAGCATGATTTTACCTATAGTTGTTATCATTATTTTCCTTATTCTGTACTTCACCTATCATTCTATGAAAGAAGCACTGATTACAATGATAACCGTACCGTTTGCTTTGATTGGAGGGATTTTTATGGTCTATTTTTATGGAATAAATTTATCCGTTGCAGTTGCAGTTGGTTTTATAGCACTATTTGGTATGGCAATCGAAACCGCTATGTTAATGACTATTTATTTGAATGAAGCAATGAATAAAATGGTAGAAAAACACGGGAACAGTGCAGCAACAATTACAGAAGCAATTTTGAAACAGTACATTATTGACGGTTCTGCCAAAAGGTTGAGACCAAAATTGATGACCGTTTCCGTTTCACTGTTTGGATTAATCCCTATTCTTTGGGCAACAGGAACGGGTGCCGATGTGATGCTGCCAATTACGGTTCCACTCATTGGGGGTACAATTACCTCAACAATTTATGTATTATTAGTAACCCCTATAGTTTTTGAGATGGTGAAACTTCGAGAATTAAAAACAAAAGGCAAAATAGAACTTATAGATGTTAAAGAATAACTATTATATCGCAATAAGCTGTTTGATTTTAAGTACTGCTAATATGGTGGCGCAAACACTTTCGTTGGATGCTGTTTTGACGAATATCAAAACAAATAATCCACAACTAAAAATGTATGATGCTGATATTCAAAGTATGGATGCTGCTGCAAAAGGCGCCAAAAGTTGGATGGCACCACAAGTGGAAACGGGTTTTTTTATGACACCTTACAATAGTAAATTATGGAAAGCCGATGAAATGGGACCAGGTATGGGATCTTACATGGTTGGTGTTACACAAATGATACCGAATGCTAGAAAACTTAAGTCTGATTTCAATTACATGAATGCAATGTCATCTGTTGAAAAAGAAAATAAAGGGTATACGATTAATCAATTAAAGGCACTGGCAAAAACGAATTATTACCAATGGCTGGTATTAAATAAAAAAATAAAAATTGCGGATGATAATTTATTGCTCTTAGACTATATGATAAAAAGTATGGAAATACGCTATCAGTATAATATGGATAAATTGCCAACCTATTACAAAGCAAAATCGCAATACGGTGCATTACAAAGTATGATTGTAATGTTACAAAACGATATTTCCCAGAAGCGAATTATGCTAAATACCTTGATGGCTAGAGATAAAAACACTTTGTTTGAAATAGATGAAACCTATAAATTAAATGATTTTGATACCATAAAAGCAGATACAACCTCACTTTCCCAAAACCGAAGTGATGTTAAAGCTATTGAAAAAACAATGGTATTAAATCAATTAAAAATTGAAACCGAAAAAGCAAAATTATTACCCGAATTTGGTGTCAAATATGACCATATGTTTGCCTTTGGAGAACAGCCAAAACAATTCTCTTTAATGGGAATGATTACTATTCCAATGCCTTGGTCAACAAAAATGAATAAAGCCAATATCAACAGTTTTAAAATCAAGAATGAAGGTCTCAACTGGCAAAAGCAAATGATTTTGAATGAAGCAGCAGGAATGATTTCGGGTATGAATACAGAATTGATAAACTTAAAAAAACAATATGATATTGCTGAAAAAAATATCATTCCTGCCTTAAAACGAAACTATGATACTGCAATATTGGCTTGGCAGAATAATACGGGAGATCTGTTTGCAGTATTGGATGCTTGGGAAGCATTAAATATGGCACAAATTGATGTTCTGGATAAATTACAAAATATTTTAAGCACACAAGTAGAAATTGAAAAACAACTGGAAATCAAATAATTATGAATAAATATTTAAAATATAGTTTAATTTTAATCGTAATTTCTAGTATAGGATTTGCTGTCTATTTCTTTGCAATAAAATCAGAGAATCACTCGGAGAATTCACATCAAACAGAAGTTTATACCTGTTCTATGCATCCCGAAATTATTAGAGATAAACCTGGAAACTGTCCTATTTGCGGAATGACTTTGGTGATAAAAATAACAGAAAACCAAGCTGAGGAAGACAATTCTATTGACAATCTTTTGAAACCTACTGATAATTTTATCGTCGGGAATTATCAAACTACAACAGCTAAAGACACTACATTAAGCAGTGAGATAAACTTACCTGGAATAGTGTCTTACGATCCAAATTCATCAGTAAATATTGCTGCTCGAATAAGTGGAAGAATAGAAAAAATGTATGTCAATTATAAGTACCAAAAAGTAGCTAAAGGACAGAAATTATTTGATTTATACAGCCCTGAATTATTGACAGAACAGCAAAATTTTATTTATTTAGTTTCCAATGATTCCGATAATACATCAATTATTAAAGCCTCAAAGCAAAAATTATTGCTTTATGGAATGACTAAAAATCAGATAAATTCATTGTCTTCTTCCAAAAAAGTAAATCCTCAAGTTTCAATTTACAGTCCAGCTTCTGGAATTATTCAAGGAACAGAAAAAATGGATAATACAAGCAATTCGACGATGCAAAATGCAAGTAACAATACAGAAATATTAAACATAAAGGAAGGTAACTACATAAAAAAGGGAGAAGTCGTTTTTAAATTAGTAAATACAGATAAAGTATGGGGTATCTTTAATGTTAGTCAAGGTTACAATAGTCTAATAAAAATCAATCAAACTATCAAAATTGCTACAGAATTAGACAAAAATGAATTCATGGATGCACAAATAAATTTTATTGAAACTCAATTTAATCCAGCAGATAAATCCAACAGAATTAGGGTATACCTAAACAACAATAAACTGAAATTCCCCATAGGTCTGCGATTACAAGGAATTGTGAAAACAAATTCAATACAAGGGGTTTGGTTGCAAAAACAAGCATTAGTGAGTATTGGCAACAAGAAAATAGTTTTTATAAAAAAGAATAATGGCTTTAAAGCAACTGCAATAAAAGCAGGAATTGAAATAGATGATTTTATTCAAATTATCAGTGGAATTTCCGTTGAAGATACCCTTGCTAAAAATGCACAATATTTAATTGATAGCGAAAGCTTTATTAAAACCGAGTAATTATGAAAACGATAAAAATAATAGGCATTCTATCCATACTACTTACAGTATTTATAGCTTGCAATACTAAAAACAAAGAAGACCATAGCAAACATAAAAACAAAGAAACTATTTTTTACACTTGTTCTATGGATCCTCAAGTAAAGGAAGATAAGTCCGGGAAATGTCCTATTTGTCATATGGAGTTAACTCCAATAAAAAGTGACGACACAGCTGCAAATGAGATAAGCTTGAGTAAACAGCAGCTACAATTGGGAAACATCACCACGCAAACTGTTGCAGAAACTCAAAGCAGTTTAGAGCAAAATTACACAGGGGTTTTAACGATTAATCAGGAAAAAATCAACACCATTTCTGCTAGAGCAATGGGGCGAATTGAAAAGTTATATTTCAAAACGGTTGGAGATTATGTTGCTAAAAACGAACCAGTATATCAATTGTATAGTGAAGATATTGCCATAGCCAAACAAGATTACTTCACAGCATACAAACAACTTACCATGCCAGGTGATTTTGGAAAAAATGCACGTACGATGCTCATTGCTGCCAAACAAAAACTATTGTTCTTTGGTTTATCCAATGCCCAAATTGAAACTATAAAATCCAGTAAAGAAATTTCTCCGTACACTATTTTCTATAGTAATAGCAGTGGAACTATCTCGGAGATAATAGCAACAGAAGGCAGTTACATCATGGAAGGTTCCGGTATAATTAAATTGGCAGATTTAAATAGTCTTTGGCTCGAAACACAGGTGAATATAAATTATGCAAAAAGCATACACCTTGGACAAAACGCCAAAGTTTCATTTACCGATTTTCCAGATAAAACTATAAATTCAAAAATCTCCTTTATTAATCCAGAAATAAATCCAGAAACCAGACTGCTTTTAATTCGAATGGAAGTACCCAATCAAAACTTGCTGTTAAAACCCGGGATGCAGGCAATTGCAAAATTGACACAATCCAATATAAAAGGGGTATTCATACCTACTGATGCTGTTATCAGGGAAGAAAATGCTTCTTATGTATGGATTGAAAAAAGACCGGGAGTATTTGAAAGCCTAATGGTGGAAACAGGAGCAGAAACCAATGGGATGATTGAAATTAAATCGGAAATGGATCCATCTAAAAAAGTAGTCATTACTGGAGCGTATGCCATAAACAGCGAATATAAATTCCGCAAAGGAAGTGACCCCATGGCGGGAATGGAAATGTAATGTTTAAAATATAAAAATGACAAACCTACACCATTACCGGAATGGCTTGTGATATTTGTTTTTCTAAAGTTGGAAAAAAATTGAAGTTTATTTATGGCATTGTAGCTTCAGTTTCATTACCCTCGCCAGGCTACTATAACAATGATAAAAACGATGCAATAATGAAACACCATGATCATTCAAATCCGTTAAAAGTAAAGTCTCTTGGAATAGATACCTACCGAGAGAATAATATTTACATGTTAATCGACTGTGATATTTGTCGATCTGAAGGGTTTTCGGCACTTACACGACTCGTTGTTCACCACAACGAAAAAAATATCGTTGCAACGTTAAACGTAGTACATTCTGAATTGTTACAGGAAAATGAAGCGGGACTTTCCGATATAGCATTAAAGCGCCTCGATGTCAAAGATGGTGATTTAATTACAGTATCACATCTTAAACCGATTGAATCATTGGGCGATGTTCGTGCAAAAATATATCACAAAAAAATTGATGAAACTGCCTGCCGTAAAATCATCAATGATATAACCAATGGCCTTTATTCTGACATCGAAATAGCTGCTTTCATTGCCGGATGTGCCGGAGACAATCTGGATTTGGAGGAAATCACATGGCTTACCAGAGCAATGATTGATTCCGGGTCAAAATTAAAATGGGACGAAAAAATCATCATGGATAAACATTCTGTTGGTGGCCTGCCTGGAAACCGGACAACTCCAATAGTAGTAGCAATCATTGCAGCAGCAGGACTGACAATTCCAAAAACATCTTCGCGCGCCATCACTTCTCCTGCGGGCACAGCCGATACAATGGAAACAATAACTATTGTGAATCTATCCATTGAAAAAATAAAGGAGGTAGTAAAAAAGGAAAGCGGATGTTTTGCATGGGGACGTTTGGCAAAATTGAGTCCGGCAGATGATATTCTAATCGCCGTGGAGAAAGCTTTAGACATTGACAGCTCAGGACAAATGATTGCCTCCGTACTTTCAAAAAAGGCTGCCGCAGGTTCAACACATGTAGTTATTGAAATTCCTTTTGGGGAAACGGCAAAAGTACGAACACACGATGAAGCATTGAAACTGCAATATTATTTCAAAGCCGTTGGCGATGCTATAAAATTAAATATTGAAGTATTAATTACCGATGGCTCACAACCCATTGGGAAAGGAATTGGCCCATCCTTGGAAGCAGTGGATGTACTTGCAGTATTGAGAAATTGCAAGGATGCTCCAAATGATTTAAAAGAAAAATCAGTGCTGATTGCAGGAATATTACTGGAATTATCAACTAAAATTGAAAAAGGAAAAGGAGTTTCGGAAGCAAGACAAATTCTGGAAAGCGGTAAAGCGTATAACAAGTTTGAAAAGATCTGTTTGGCACAGGGAGGAATTACTGAACCAAAATTTGCAAAATATAAAATCGAAATCAAATCAGAAATTGCAGGAATTGTAGCTGCCATCGACAATAGAAAATTAGCGAAGATTGCCAAACTTTCAGGTGCTCCTCGATCTCCTTCAGCTGGAATTTATTTCAATTCACCCATTGGAACTAAAATAGAAAAAGAACAGACACTCTTCACCATTTATTCTGAATCGGAAGGAGAATTACAATACGCTGTTGACTATTTAAAATCTGTAAACCCTATAATCAAAATCGTTTAAGATGAAATAAGCATTAGGCAAACTCGATGTAAAAACTAATGAAGAGATACGAATTCCATATTCCTTTGAAAACAAATATTAGCTACAGATGAAAAAAATATTTTTTGCTTTACCCGGAAATGATGCACTGACTAAATCTTTAGCTGAAAAATGTAATGCGGAATTAGGCAAGGCAATTATCCGCCAATTTCCCGATGGTGAAACCTATATCAAAATCGAATCCGATGTGTCAGACAAGCAAGTACTACTGATTTGTACACTAAATAATCCTGATGAAAAATTATTGCCTCTCTTTTATTTATCACAAACCGCAAAAGAATTAGGCGCAAAATCCATCTGTACTGTAGTGCCTTATCTTGCTTATATGCGGCAGGACAAACGCTTTCAGCCGGGAGAAGGAGTCACTTCATCCTATTTTGCAAAACTCATTTCGTCATTTGCTGATTCACTCATTACTATTGACCCTCACCTGCATAGAAGAAGTTCCTTGTCCGAAATATATGCGATTCCAACCACCGTGATTCATGCTGCAGATCTCATTTCAAAATGGATTCTCAGCGATATTGAAAAACCTGTGTTAGTTGGTCCAGATAGTGAAAGCGAACAATGGGTTTCCGAAGTGGCTCATCAAGCAGGGGCACCTTTCATTATTCTTAAAAAAATAAGAAGAAGTGACAAAGAGGTAGAAATATCTGTTCCGGATCTCGAGAAATATAAAGAGTATACTCCCGTTTTAGTAGATGATATTATTTCCACTGCAAGTACTATGATCGAGACCATTGGTCAGTTAATAAATGCAGGAATGAAAAAACCGGTTTGTATTGGTATCCACGGAATTTTTGCAAATAATGCCTATTCCGATTTGTTCTTTGCGGGAGCAGATAAAGTGATAACATGTAATACTATTCCGCATGAATCGAATAAAATTAAAATTGACGAAATTATTTCCTTATCAATCAACCGTATATGAAAAATAAAGTAACCATACCTTCACTAAGTAATGCTCAGTGCATTTATGTATTGAATCTAAGTATTAAAAAATAATAGTTACTTGGATTTCAAACATTTTAAAATCGAAATCAACGTACAAAAAATCATCTTGCAAGGCAATCATACTTTATGTTCTTTTCTAATAGTGTATTTACAAAACAATCGTTCATTACAACCTTTATGTAAAAGGGACAATTATAAATTAATCAAGTAAGAGCAAACTGAAACCTGGGCAACAGCGGAACTGAAGGAAAATTAAAATAATAAAAAAAGAAAATCAATTAAAATCAAAAACCATGAAAAAAATAATTCTAATACACTTCTTTATTTTACAAGCTTTAATAATTTCGGCACAAGAAAAAGTTCAAATAAAACTAACTTCTGCAAGTCCATCTGCATCATTTGAACAAGAATTGGGTAGCACAATAATCAAAGTTTCTTACAGCAGACCACTAGCAAGAGGCAGAAAAATATTTGGTGAATTAGTGCCTTTTGAAAAACTCTGGCGAACTGGCGCTAGTGATTGTACTTCAATAACTACCAACGAAGATATTGTATTTGGAAATACTACTTTAAAAATGGGTAGTTACTCAATATTCACAATACCTTCTAAAAAGGAGTGGACAATAATTGTAAATACAGATACCTCATTACACGGCGAAACTGGATATGATGCCAAAAAAGATGTTTTTCGTTTTACAGTTCCAGTAGAAAGCATACCTAATTTTTATGAAATATTTACAATCGAAATAAATGACATTAATAACAAAGGGGAGGGATTTCTAAAAATAATATGGGAAAATTCGATGGTGAAAATTCCATTAAAAAGTAAAGCAGATGAAAATATTTTAGCAGTAATAGATAAAAACATCATTAAAGAAAAGACTCAAGATGCTAATTTATTATTTCAAGCAGCAAACTATTATTACAGTACAAACAGAGATTACAAACAAGCAATAGCTTGGCTTATTGAAGCCGAGAAATTAGATCCAGAGAATTTCTATTATCCTAATTTAAGACAAAAAATAGCAACGGAACTAAAAGACTATTCAAGTGCAATTGAAGCAGGCAAAAAAGCTTTATCAATAGCAGAATTAAAAAAAATGAAAAGTGTAGAATCACTTAAAAAACAAATTTTAGAGTTGGAGTTATTATTGAAAAAATTAGAAAATGAAAAATAAAATCATTATCATAATTACAATATTACTTTTTACATTAAATGCAACTGCACAAAAAATAGTCCGGTATGACCTTTATGTAAAAGACACCATTGTAAATTTTTCAGGTAAACCTAAAAGAGCCATTGCCGTAAACGGACAAATACCTATGCCTACATTAACATTTACGGAAGGCGACATTGCTGAAATATATGTGCATAATGAGCTATACGAAGAAACATCCTTGCATTGGCACGGACTAATGCTACCCAATCGATACGATGGTGTGCCCAATCTTACGCAAATGCCTATAAAGCCACATACTACGTATTTGTATACCTTTCCAATTATTCAACACGGAACTCATTGGTACCATAGCCATACTGGTCTGCAGGAACAAATCGGAATGTACGGTTCTTTCGTGATGAATAAAAAGGCAGATACCCCAACTTTTAGGAAAGGTATTGATGATTTACCAACCGTTCCATTAGTTTTAAGCGAGTGGACAGATATGAATCCCGAAAACGTTCACCGAATGTTACATAATGCTTCCGATTGGTTTGCCATTAAAAAAGGAACAACCCAAAGTTATGCTGAAGCCATAAGAAGCGGCTATTTTAAAACCAAACTCAAAAACGAATGGAAAAGAATGAACGCAATGGATGTGAGTGATATCTTTTACGATAAATTCTTAATAAACGGAAAAAACGAAAGCCAACTTACACAATTTAAAGCAGGCGATAAAGTCCGTTTACGGATTGCAAACGGTGGCGCATCAACCAATTTCTGGTTGACATATGCCGGTGGCAAAATTACCGTTGTGGCAAACGATGGAAACGACGTAGAACCAGTTGAAGTAGACAGGCTACTAATTGCTGTTTCTGAAACTTACGATGTTGTGGTCACTATACCAGCAGACAAAACTGCATATGAATTTCTTGCCACACCAGAAGACCGCACAAAATCAGCGTCCTTGTATTTAGGTAATGGTATCAAGCAATTAACAGCTCCTCTACCCAAATTAAAATATTTTGAAGGGATGAAAATGATGAACGACATGATGAAAATGAACGGAGATCTGGACGATATGGGAATGCAGATGAGCCTCAACAAAATGGATATGAATGTAGTTATGTATCCGGAAATAACAGGTGAGCTAAAGAAAAAAGGTGATGATAAAATGCCGGGTATGAATATGGAGGGAGATAAAATGGATGAAATGGAGATGAATAAAGGGGAGATGAAAGATAAGGATAAAGGCAAGGAGAAAAAAGAGGGTATGAATATCGGCGACCATAAAATGCACGGCATGAAAAATCAATATGATTCAAATGCACTTTCTGATCTTGTTACCTTGAATTATGCCATGCTAAAATCGCCAACAAAAACCAATCTTCCAAAAGATGCACCGGTAAAAGAATTAAAGTTTGAACTAACAGGAAATATGAACCGTTATGTTTGGAGTTTAGACAACAAAGTAGTTTCAGAAGCCGACAAGATCTTAATTAAAAAAGGGGGAAATGTGCGTATCGTTTTACACAACAATTCTATGATGCGACACCCAATGCATTTGCACGGACATGATTTTAGGGTAATCAACGGACAAGAAGATTATGCCCCTTTAAAAAATATCATTGACATCATGCCAATGGAAACCGATACTTTAGAATTCAATGCAAATGTAAGTGGTGATTGGTTTTTTCATTGCCATATTTTGTACCACATGATGAGCGGTATGGGAAGAGTTTTCTCTTATGAAAATCAAGCGCCAAATCCCGAAATTCTGAATCCAAAATTAGCACAACGAAAATTATTTGCTGACGACAGAGAGTTTCATTTTATGGCTGAAAATGATTTTGCCACAAACGGAAACGATGGGGAAGCAATGTTAGGGAGTACTCGTTGGAGTATTGGAACAGAATGGCGTTTAGGTTATAAAGAACACCACGGTTATGAAACCGAAACACATATAGGGCGATACATCGACAAAATGCAATGGATAATGCCTTTTATAGGTTTTGATTGGAGATCTAGAAAAGGGGGAATAGACGTGCAAGAAAGAAATCTATTTGGGCAATCCAATTCCAAAGACAAAAGAGCTGTTTTTAGTGCAGGGGTTAATTATACTTTACCAATGCTTATAGTGGCACAAGCCGAAGTATTTACCGATGGTAATTTCCGATTACAATTCGAGCGAAAAGACATTCCTGTTTCAAAACGATTAAGAATGAATTTAATGTGGAATACTGACAAAGAATATATGGCAGGTTTAAAATACATTGTCAAAAGAAACTTTGGAATTACAACGCATTATGATAGTGATATGGGGTTTGGATTTGGTGCTGCTTTAAATTATTAAAATTTTAATTTAAGATTAATGTTGAAGATGCTTGTTGTAAAAACAAGCATCATTTTTTTATTTAAATATTTGAAAACGTGACAATTGTGTAAAAATAAGCTAAGATTATGTAATATTTAATAAATTAGTTATACTACCTTTATATCATGAAAATTACTTCATAGCTAAATATTAAATGAATGAAAACCATTCAAAAAATTATTTTAAGTATTGCTTTTGTAACATTATTTTCATCGTGTCAATCCAAAATTGATATAAATCAAATTCTTTCAAATTCAGATACAAAAAAGGCAATTATGGATACTATTGCAAACAATAGTGAAATGTCTAAAGATATGATGCAAGCAATGCTGAACAGTAGTAAAGGAAAATGATGATGATAAATCACGAAAATATGATGAAAATGATGAAGGATAATCCAGATATGATGAAAGGAATGATGACCGAAATGATGGAAGCATCTAAAACAGATACTACGATGATGTCTGAAATGTGTAAATCGATGATGGATAATCCTAAAATGATGGATATGATCAAAGATAAAAAAATGCAATCACACAAAATGACTGGAATGGATAAAAATATGGATATGTCCAAATAATACAAATACAAACAACATTAAAATATAAAAAAAATGGAAACTCAAAAAACGTACACCTGCCCAATGCACCCAGAAGTTACCTTGGATAAACCCGGAAAATGTTCCAAATGCGGAATGAATTTAGTGGAGAAAGAAGAATGAAAATTCTATTAGCAACCGATGGTTCAAAATATAGTAAAACAGCAATTAATGAAATTGCCAACAGACCATTTCCGCCAAAAACAGAAGTGTGTATTGTGTCTGTTTATGAAAGAATGTCGCTAATAAATACTCTTGAGCCAATGGGAGTTTCACATGAATATTATGCTGAAGTTGATCACAACGCTTTTAAAGGCGCAGCGAAAATTACGGAAAATGCAGCGAAAATTTTACGTGATAAAAATCCGGCTTTAATTGTAACTACAATGGTTATTAGTGGTTCTCCAAAAAGTGCAATACTCAAAGAAGCTGAAACATTCGGTGCTGATTTGATTATCGTTGGTTCTCATGGTCATGGAGCTATAGAAGGCTTTCTGCTTGGATCGGTTTCCCAAGCGGTGGCATTACATGCAAAATGTTCTGTGGAGATTGTACGTAAATAAAAAACTTAACAGTTCTTCCTTCCTTGGTTTGGTATCTTTGTTGTGCCTTAGCTGAAAAGCTCCATAGGAGTAATGCTATAATGGTACATACCCATATTTTTGTTAGAATTTTTACCATTACTTTATACATAATTACGATATAAATATATGTTTGCAATTACTTTTCTGAATTTGAAATATTCTCCATTCCTTTTAAAAGTACTTCGGTTATTATCATTTGAATTATTTATGTTTTTTTTTCATTCATTTTCCTAATGATTTTGCCCTTGGTGTTCCATCATTCCGTCTGAATTTTTCAGAGAATTTACATATGCATAGACCGAAAGGATTTCTTCTTCGCTCAAAACGTTTTCCCATGCTGCCATTGCAGTTCCCTTCATTCCTTTTTTTATGAGGTATATTCGCCCCTGATCTGAATAAAATGATGAATGTTCAGGGTCAGTAAAATCGGCTGGCTTTGGTTGTAATGTTGCTACTCCTGGACCATCGCCTTTACCGCCACTTCCATGACAAGTAAGACAATATTTTGTGAATATCTCTTTACCTTGTGCAAGTTGTTCCTCTGTACCAAGAGATACGGGCTGATTATATTTTTCGCCTAATTCCTGTTTTAACCATTCGCGAGTTTCATTCATTAGTTGTGAATGCTCGCTATGTTCATGGTTGTTATTTTCTTCTCCTTTTTGTTGAGGATGGTTCTGTTCAACTTGCTTCTGGTTTTTTTCTGAATTCCGGCAGGAAGAAAACATCAGCACTGCATAAATCATTGCGGTAATGATTGCAAACTCGATTTTGGTAGCTCGGAAGAGTTTACGCAGAGTGTGACTGAAGGACTCACCATATTGTTTTGATTTTTTCATAGTTGTCGTTCTAGTTTTTAAATTAAACCATCAACCAAATACAAATTCTCGATACTTTTTACTAAAAAACGCTTGAATTAGGTGCAAAGTGCTATTTTTCAGTGATTTAATATAAATTTACGATTTATTTAAGGATGTAACTTGGAATTTTTTATTTTTTTATTTCCACAAATAAATAATATACATCATGTTGAAGGAATCATTAACTTCATAAAACCATTTCAGTTTTAGGATCTTTGCATCCTGCCATTACCGTCACCACTCTCCCTAATAACACTTTGTCAATGCTTATAATAACTCAAGTCGAAGTATTTACCGATGGTAATTTGATACAGTTTGAATGAAAAGCAATACTAAATCATTTACTTTAAAAATTGAAGTATTCATTTCAAAGTAAAATGTTAAACTTATTTTTATTATTTAAGCATTTTCTTAAATAATAAAGCAATTAACTACATTTGTTTAGTATTTAATTTAACAAAGACAGCAATGGATAATAATCAAACGTGTATAAGAGTTTTTGCAGATATAAAACAAATCAACGCCTGCAAAAACAAATTGAACAATAATAGTAATGCTTTTGGGCTATTGAGTGGTTTATTAGCATTGGCCGGCAATGAAGTACGACTGAAAATAATGTTTCTTCTTGAAGAAGAAAACGAACTCTGTCCTTGCGACCTTGCCGATATTTTAGGAATGAGTATTCCTGCCGTTTCACAACATCTTCGCAAAATGAAAGATGGAAATGTTATTGAAGCTAGACGATCTGGTCAGACTATTTTTTATTCTCTAAAATCAGAACAATTACAAATACTTCGTCCTTTTTTTAAATACATTATTAGTCAAAATTCAAATTTAGAACTCATATGAACACAAATTCAAAATCAGGAAAATTAGCTGGAGCAAGTATTTTATCAGCAGTGGCAGCATCACTTTGTTGCATAACACCCGTTTTAGCTCTTATTTCTGGAGCTTCTGGCGTAGCATCAACGTTCTCGTGGTTAGAACCTTTTCGCCCTTACTTAATTGGAATAACTGTTTTGGTATTGGGCTTTGCTTGGTATCAAAAACTAAAACCACGAACTACGGAAGAAATACAATGTGTTTGTGAAGAAGAGGATAAAACACCTTTTATGCAAACTAAAAAGTTTTTAGGTATTGTAACGGTGTTTACTTTTTTAATGATGGCTTTCCCATACTATGGACAAGTTTTTTATCCAAAAGCGGACAAACAGCTAATTGTTGTTTCTTCTGATAATATGCAAAAAGTAAAATTTAATGTGAATGGAATGACTTGTGCCAGTTGCGAAGATCACGTTAAAAATGAAGTAAACAAATTACCGGGAATTATAACCGTTTCCGCTAATAGCAACGAAGGAATCGCATTTGTAAAATTTGACAACAGTAAAACGAACAAAGAGGCTATCATAAAAGCTATTAATACCACAGGTTACAAAGTATCAGGAGAAGTATCAACATCCGTAAATCCTCCACACTGACAAACTGAACACGTTTGTGGTCTAAACGGTTGAAAATAATTTTTTTGACTCTATTATTAAGCATTTAATTAAAATAAGAAAAATGAAAACAGAAAATATAAAACTCGATATCGCAGGAATGACCTGCGACCATTGTGCCACAGGCATTGAAAAAATGCTTACCAAAAATGAAGGAGTAACAGAAGTAAAAGTGAGTTATCAAAACGGCAGTTGCGAATGTTCTTTCGACCCTTCTAAAACCAGTAAAGAGGAAATTATCAATACTATTAACAGCACAAAAAATTATAAAGTAGCTCATACTGCTGAAACTAAATGTTGTAATACAAACGCAAACCACTTCGATTTAATTATCATCGGTGGTGGTTCGGCGGCATTTTCGGCAGCTATAAAGGCCGAAAGTTTAGGATTATCGACCTTAATGGTAAACGGTGGTTTAGACTTTGGCGGAACTTGTGTAAACGTAGGTTGTGTCCCTTCTAAAACCCTTATTCGTGCAGCGGAAACAGCTTATCACGCAACACATTCCAATTTCTCGGGCATCAAACCCAAAGGTGTTGCTATAGATTTTGCTCAAGTAATTAAAGACAAAAAACAATTGGTAGCCACGCTCCAGAAGAAAAAATATATGGACGTGGTAAGTGATTTTCATAACCTGAAAATGCTAACGGGTTGGGCAGAATTTTTAGATACTAAAACCATTGTGGTCGATGGTAAAGTAAAATATACGGCTCTAAAATTTATCATTGCCACAGGAGCAACTACCAATATTCCAATTATTGAAGGGCTAAACGAAGTAGGTTTTCTTACCAACGTTTCGCTTTTTGATTTAGAAGAGAAACCCGAAAGCATCACCATTATGGGGGCTGGTTATATTGGTTTAGAAATTGCTATGGCTTACAATCGTTTGGGCGTAAAAGTTCGTATCATCGAGTTTACTGATCGTGTGTTGAGAACACAAACGCCCGACATCAGTGAAGCCTTGGAAACACAAATGCGTAACGAAGGTATAGAAATCCTGCCAAATTTTAGAGCAGTAAAATTTGATAAAAAAGGAAATGAAACCATTATCCATTGCAAATGCCCTGACGGTTCTTTTACACAAATTATCGAAAAAGGAAAAGTTGTAGTGGCATCTGGCACAACACCCAATATACAAAAATTAGGATTGCAAAATATTGGTTTGGAACTTGATAAAACAGGACACATTTTGGTAAACGAAAAAATGGAAACCAATTTACCAAACATCTATGCGGTGGGCGATGTTACTAGCACACCTGCATTTGTTTACACAGCAGCCTTTGAAGGTAAAATTGCCGTAGAAAATGCGTTTACAGGAGCCAATAATGAAGCCGATTATTCTTCTTTGCCTTGGGTAGTTTTTACCGATCCACAAGTAGCAGGAACAGGATTGGACGAAGCACAGGCAGAAGCCCAAAATATTCCTTTTGAAGTAAGCAAATTAAAATTAAATAACATTCCAAGAGCTATTGCAGCCAATGACACAAGAGGATTTATCAAATTAATACGAAATACCGAAACCGATAAATTGATTGGTGCAAGAATTGTTGCTCCCGAAGGTGGCGAACTCATTCAGCAATTGAGTATGGCTATCAAGTATAATATTACCGTAAAAGAATTGGCAGAAAGTTTTTATCCTTATTTAACATTAGGCGAAGGCATAAAACTAGCAGCCATCACTTTCGGAAAAGATGTTGCCAAATTGAGCTGTTGTGCTAGTTAAATTTTAATATAAAAAGCACGACTATCAATTCTATATGATGCGTCAGTAGTTGCCCTCGCTGATGCAGGAATTGCCAGGGGAGACTTAGGAAGTGACGTCTTGGATCGGGCGGTTTAGCCACTATGTTGGAAGCCGTCTTTGCCGATGTCGGAGTAGCATTATTAGCGATTTTAAACGCTGTTAGAATTCAGAGGATGAAGTTTTAAATCTGATATTAATAAGAAGCGTTAATAGGGACGCTCTTTAAAATATTTATGATTTTTTTGGAGGTGTTTTTCCTCCTGCACAACAAGAACCATCTACACTACAAGATTTTTTCTCATTAGAGAGTAGAACCATTACCCAATAAAATTAAAGTATTTTAAAAGTTATTTTTTTAAACCCTAAAAATATTGCGTTTTAAAAAAAGCTGTCCAAATCATTTTTTGCAATGCATTTTTCCGTATTTCAAATTATTACAATTGATTCAAGAAAACGTTTAGGACACTATTAGTAAAAAATATTAAATTAGCGTTAAACTGGAAAAATATTAAATAAACTTTTTGGATTATCATAAAATTACTTAATTTTGATTTTCAAAACATGAATTACATCATTCAATTCAAACAAGTTAATTCAATAATTTACTTAAAAAATGGCTTAAAATTGTCCTATTGAGTTTTGTGGCAAAATCGTGGCACATTAGTTTATAAGTAGTTGAAAATGCAGTATTGGCACGGGTTCCAGCTTATTGGTTCGAATCCTGCTCTCCCCACAAAACTCTTCAAGCAATTGAAGAGTTTTTTTTTATATAAGAAATTCACCAAATTTATTGCACAAAAAAAATCCCGTCTCATTTATCAGAATGTGACGGGATTTTATAATTTTAGTATGCTTTTATTCTAAAATAAAACTCACACTTACATTAGCTGTGATATTAATTTCTCCTAGCGCAAGAGTTTCTCTTGGCGCCTGCATATCGCTCATTTCAGCTTTCATAGCTGCATATCGAATCGGTTGTGGATAATACGGTTGTGAATTGTCCGATATTGTCATGGCACGCCCTACTTTTTGTCCTAAAACCGAAACATAATCCTCGGCTTTTAATTTAGCCTCTTTCATAGCTAATTTTCTGGCCTCAGATTGATATTGCGCTAATTTTGAAGATTGGAATATTACATTATCAATTCTATTTATTCCTTCGTCTACTAGCCCTTCCATTAATTCATCGTATTTCGATAAATCTTTCAATAGAATTTCGATAGTTTGCGTAGCATTATAATTGTGTTTCTTTTTTTCATAATCGTACTGTGGATTTAGAGAAACCCGTTGGGTTTTATAATCCGCTGGATCTAAGTTCATTTTTTTTATAAACCTTAAAACCGCTTCCATCTTTTGGTCGTTTTGTTTTTTAACGTCTTTGGCATTATTCCCTTTTGTTTCGATAGTAGCTGTTATTGTCGTTTGATCCGGAACTACCTTTACTTTGCCCTCACCGGTTACGCTTACTTGGGGAACTTGTTTCACTTCTTGTGCATAAGACATAGTCATGAACATAATAGATAGAAATAGTACTGCTTTTTTCATTTTTATACTGATTTAATTGTTTTTTGTTTTAATTCTCTTTCAAAAGTTATGCCACTATAGCTTTCCCATCTTTTCCATCACAAAAAGAATAACTATTGGAATCGCCAGTAATATGACCATTAAAGTGTGATCGACGAATAATTGAGGTTCTTTAATCAGTGTAATCAGATAACCGCCAACAGCACCTCCAAAATGGGCCGTATGACCAATGTTATCATTCTTGGCTTTCATTCCGTAAATAGAATACAATAAATAAAGGATTCCAAAAATATATGCCGGCATTGGGATGATAAAAAAGATTCCCAGCATCATGTTTGGCTGTAATAATATTGCCGAATACAAAACTCCTGTTACAGCACCCGATGCACCAACCGCCCTGTAATTATATTGATTCTTATGAAAAACCATTGTCAATAAGCTTCCAAAAACTAAACTGCCGAAATAAATTAAAGCAAACGAAAAATCACCTAAATGACTTATTACTACAGGTGCAAAAAAATAAAGCGTCAGCATATTGAAAATCAAATGGGTCATATCGGCATGAAGAAAACCTGAAGACACCATTCTTATGTGTTCACCTGCCCGAATACTCCCAACATGAAATTCATATTTTCTAAAAAAGGAAAGATCATTAAACCCCTTGTAACTAATTAAAACATTTACAACAATTATTGCTATTAAAACGATATTCATAAAGTGTGTTTATTGTGAATTGTAAATATAGTCATTCTCAAATATCCATATAGTAAGCAGTCAAAATTTATATCAATCTACATTTTTGACATATATTTGCAAGAAAAATTACGGCATGCAATTTCTTGTTTTTATTATAGCTTATCCGTTTCTTTGGATTGTTTCTATTCTTCCTTTTCGCCTATTTTACTGGTTATCTGATGTAGTCTGTTTTATAGTCTATAACATTGTAGGCTACCGAAAGAATATCGTTAGAGAAAACTTAGCATTGGCATTACCTCATCTTACTCCCGAGCAGCGTCTTGTTATTGAGAAAAAATCGTACCATCATTTATGTGATATGTTTCTCGAGATGATTAAAACTATGACTATTTCTTCTGAAGAGATGAACAAAAGATTCACAATAACAAATATTGATCTTATAAAAGAATATGAGAAAAAAGGAAAAAGTATTGTATTATTAGCATCCCATTATGCAAGTTGGGAATGGTTAATAACTCTTAATGATAAAACATCATTAAGAGGAATTGGAGTATATAAAAAAATAGCCAATAAATATTTTGATAAACTTATAAGAGATATTCGGTCAAAATATGATGCTGAATTAGTAGTTACAAGAGAAACTATTCCTTTGATAGCGAAAAACCAAAAGGAAGGGATTTTATGTATTTATGGATTAGCCAGTGATCAGTCACCAAAATTAGATAGGATATTTCATTGGGACACTTTCATGGGTATTGAGGTACCGGTACATACCGGAGCCGAAATGATTGCAAAAAAATACGATTTGAGTGTCGTTTTTGTAAAAGTCAAAAAAATCAAAAGAGGGTATTATCAAGCAACCTTCGTCCCGATCACCGATGATCCCAAATCCATTCCTGATTTTGGAATTACGCATACTTTTATTGAGGAAGTTGAAAAACAAATCCTTGAGGCTCCGGAATATTATTTCTGGACCCACAAAAGATGGAAACACAAAAGGTAGTGTGTTCCGTTAAAAAAAACACTTATTCAAAAACAATACGTTTGCTGAATAAGTGTTTTTTTTTTATTTGCCGAATTCTTAAGTTCCTTCCTCAACTCTATAAAGAAAACCAATCTTTTACCAGGTCATCTTCCAAAGGTCGTGCTTGCTTGTGCACAAATTCATTTGTAGCTGAATTGTAATTATAGTCTAAAGCCCATGTCGTATGGTTTTCCGCCAATGCCGTAATTCCATTACAAACAAATTCTATTTCAGCATTTGTAGTTGTGGGATGAATAGACATTCTAATCCAACCCGGTTTTCTGATTAAATCTCCCAAGCTAATTTCGTCAATCAATTTATGAGAAGTTTCCTGATCTACGTGCAATAAAAAATGTCCGTAAGTACCGGCACAACTGCATCCTCCGCGAGTTTGGATTCCAAATTTATCATTCAATAACTTTACACCTAAGTTAAAATGTAAGTCTTCTATAAAAAAGGAAACTACTCCTAACCTATCTCGATGCTGACCAGCAAGAATTTTAATATTTGGAATGTTGCCAAGAGATTCGAAAATAACATCGACAATTTCATGTTCCCGATTCAATATATTTTCAATTCCCATTTTTTCCTTCAACTGGATAGCCAGCGCCGTTTTTATCACCTGAAGAAAACCCGGCGTTCCTCCATCTTCCCTATCTTCAATATTGTCAATGTACTTGTGTTCACCCCAAGGATTAGTCCAGCTTACCGTTCCTCCGCCAGGATTGTCGGGAATCAGGTTTTGGTATAATTTTTTATTAAAAACCAAAACACCGCTAGTACCTGGTCCCCCAAGAAATTTGTGAGGTGAAAAGAAAATCGCATCCAAATAGCTTTCTGAATCTTCCGGATGCATGTCTATTGTAACATACGGACCAGAACAGGCAAAATCTACAAAACAAAGCCCGTTATGCTGGTGCATGATTCTAGCAACCTGGTGATAAGGAGTTCTGATTCCGGTAACATTAGAACAAGAAGTTATCGAAGCTATCTTAAAACTTCGCTCCTTGTATTTTTCTAATAAAAGCTCGAGATTGGCTATACTAAATAGTCCATCTTCATTCGACGGAATAACAACAACATCAGCGATAGTTTCCAACCAGGACGTCTGATTGGAATGGTGTTCCATATGCGAAATAAATACAATTGGTTTCTTTTCAGCAGGAATAGTAATAAAATCCTTTAAATTCTCCGGTATTTTTAATCCCAAAATACGTTGAAATTTATTGACAACACCTGTCATTCCAGTCCCATCAGTAATTAAAACATCATCGCCACTGGCATTAACATGCTGTTTAATGATGTGCCTCGCATGATGGTATGCTTTGGTCATTGCTGTTCCCGAAACTGTAGTTTCAGTATGGGTATTGGCCACAAAAGGACCGAACTCATTCATCAACTTTTCCTCGATAGGACGGTACAAGCGGCCACTGGCAGTCCAATCCGTATAAATAATTTGTTTTTTTCCGTAAGGTGATTCAAACTCTTGGTCAATTCCTATTGTATTTTGGCGGAACTCTTCAAAGTAAAGCTCCAATTCTGTCGGCTTTTCGATTGTGGTCATTGCAATTTAATTTGAGTCAAAGGTATTGTTATTTTATGAAATTGAGAATTAGACCGTCTGTTATTTACGAATATCACTTGTTTTTTACTAATTTCAATAATTTCCACTCCCATTGAGGTTTCCCGTAAAGTAATGCGAAACAAAGAAAATACTTTTGTTAAAGAAACAGAAATATTTATTTTTTTTTCAATAAATTAATACCACACCCCATCATGAATAATAGTACCCTTCTAGAAGAAAAATTTCATTCCTTCTCTGAGGAAGAATTAACGCAATATATTTATAAAAATGTTGATTCTTTAACAACGTTATCCTTTAGTGCTTTGAAAAAGGAAATCGCTCTCCGAAAAGATTTACCCAATGAAGTAAAAATGTTGATTGGAAATATTCAAGATTTAAGAAATCAAAATTTTATCAGTGAAATATTTCCATATCTCTATTCTAAGAATAGAAAAATAAAAACGGTCGAAGATTTGATTGCTGATTTAAAGAGAAATGAAATTTGTAACCCCGATATTAATACATTATTACAGCAATTGCCTAAAATTATTGAAATTAACACAGTCCAGTCTAATCCTGAAAATTCAATAAAAGCAGCGGGATTACTATTCTGCATCATTATCGCTATAGTGTCCTATAATCTTTTCACAACCATAAGCGTGATTATTGGCTTAGCTTCTGCTCTTACCGGACTTTACTTCGCTTTTAACAAAAATGACTATTCCCGTATCAATAAATTAAAAATTAACATTGAGTTCTATTTAGAGAGTATTAAAGCCATTCCTAAAATAAAATCCTAAGTACAAAAGAGTGCTGAAAATCAGGTAAACCATATCTTATAAAAATTTCCTAAAAAATGCATTTCAAAAACAAAACCCTTTCAAAGCATTACTCTGAAAGGGTTTATTCATTAAAAATAGTGGGATTCTATAGTTTACACTTTATATTGTAGTATCAAGTTTATAAATCAAAACCTACAGAAAATTGCCAAACTCTATTTTGTGCTTTCCCCTCGTCATATAAATCTCCTAAACCTAAGTGATAACGTACTCCTAAACTTACACCAGAATCTGTTTTAAATCCTCCTCCAAAGTTTATTCCCCAATCAAAACTATTAGGATCGTACTCTTGTGAACCACTAAAAAGTCCATCATATTCTTCTTTATGCGAAACTGCTAACCCAATTTGCGGACCTGCTTCCAAAAATAAATTTTGTGAAGGATAGGCTTTAAGCATTAATGGCAAATTGATGTAATTTAGCTTTTGGGTAAAAGTCCCGTTGCTATTTGTAAGCACATATCCTTGTTGAGAATACATCAATTCCGGTTGAATAGAAAAGTTTTCACTAATAAATGACTCGCCATAAATTCCTATATGAAAACTGTGACGCTGTTCTGTTTCTCCTTCTCCATCAAAACTTACGGCTGCTAAATTGTATCCTCCCTTTATCCCTCCATTCGATCTGTGGGTAGTATTCTCCTGCGCATTGATTGTTGCTCCTATTCCAATGAATAAAGCTATTGCTAAAAATTTTGTTTTTATCTGCTTCATAGTGTAGTATTTTATTTAATTTTTATTTTATTTTCCTCCATTGGCACGAAGATCTGCAATACATTGTGCATCCAATTGGGGTGCTGCCCCGCCAGAAACCATATTTTCAATACCCTTTCCGGTTTCAGATGACCAATACATCAAACAGGTGCTTACATTGCAATGTTTTGGATGCGCCGTATCTTCATGATTACTTTGCAAAGTTGTGCCTAAATTGGTTAGTCCCAAAATATGCCCTATTTCATGCGTAATGACTGTTGTTTCCAATAAACTTCTGTTAGGTTCAAATGGACTGTCGCTCAAACCGTGAACTGTTTGCTCATAAATAACTAAAGAGGTATTTCTATAAGCAGTACCCAAAATAACTGATGTACTTGTATCAGTTGATGATTTTCCATCAGCAAAAAAGACCCAAACCGCAATTTGATTAGATGTATTGTATTTTGTTCTGTTAGCATCTTCAATTGCAACAATTTCCTGATCGGTAAAAGTTGCTTTCCCCGGTGATGGTATTGCTCTTTTCACAATACTTATTCCGCTTGGTTTATAGGTTCTTGCACTCAGAAAAGATACCAAATTATTAATCGCAGTTGCTGATGGCTCAAAGCCCTGTACATAAACTACTTCTATAATCATACTTGTAAACTTTTTATCCGATAGTAAATCATTTGAAGAACTTCCGGTTGTTTGTTTATTGGTAATAGGATTTATAGTTTCACTAGTGTCGACAGCGTCTTCTTTTGAACAGGATACTAATAGGACAAAACCTATTGTTAGTGCAGTAATTACTTTTTTCATTATTTTCTTTTATAGTATTTAGTTTATTTTTTAAAGAACAGCGCTATCATTTTAGGTCGCTGTTCTTTAAAAGCACCAACTTCTATGTAGCCTATATTTGTTTCAACATTACTGTAACTGCTGCATTCGTTTTACTTTGCAATGAAATAGATGAAGCACTAAAACTTGTTACTTTCCAATCATTATTCAACAAAGTAAAGGCAGCGTTCCCTGAAAAATTTAGTTTTAGAAAAACATCTAATTCAGAACTAACCGCATAAGTACCATTTACAGTTGTACTCAACATATTTATCGCAGTTACTGATAAATTATTTGCAAAATCTATAGTAAAATCTTTGTAGTTATTTGCAGAATTAACTCCGGCGCTTACAAATGAATCCACTTTAAACTTTCCATTAACTAAAATGGTTTCTATTTTTTTTCCATTTTCAACTGCTGTTGCCTTCGCTTCCTCTGTTTTGATTGACGCATTAATAGCGGCTTGCAATTCAGCATCACTGGAAATCGATATTTTCGATCCATCACTCATTGTCACTGAAATTGGGTAGTTTACTGAAAATAATTCCGTACTACTTACAGTAGACATATACGTATATAATTGTTGTTCGGATGTGATGACAACACTTCCTGTTTGTTGTAAACTTAAATTATAGGTTAAAATTGTAATAGGAAAGGTAATATTTACAGAAGAGATCGCATCTTGACCAGAAGCTTCCGCTGAAGTACATGCACTAACAATAGCATTATACTCTGTTTGATTATTAACGGTAGCCTCTGAATAATTACTTAATCTTACTCTTAAAGGGAATTGTAATACTACGGAATCCTGGTCATTATTAAACTGTCCAAAAATAGAAATAACCTGTTGGTAATCCAATTGGCTTAAAATAGAAACCTGAATCCCATTTACTTTAGCGGTAACTGGCAATAAAATTGAAGAGCATGATGCTCCATCTAAAAAGTCATCAGATGAACCGTCGTACATACCAGTACGTTTCAAATTACTTGTTGTGGTCGAATTAGCCGAATTTGTATTTGGATTTTCTCCTTGTACATCATCAACTTCACTTTGGCATGATGTAAAACCTAAAATAGCCATCAATGCAATTCCTGTAATAATTTTTAACTTTTTCATAATTTTCAAATTTAATATATTTTTATATTTACAAGCAGTATTTTCTACGCCTTTCTATTAGTAAGACAACTACGGTTATTTTTACCCTACCTAAATTTTAAAAAAAATATAAAATTTTAAAAACAAATTCATAAAAAATTAAAAATCAACCAATTAACTTTTAACTTATTTTTCACAAAAAAGCAATTAGAATTAATTCAACCGCTTTTTGAAAAAAAAATTTACATTTACAACCTACAAAAAATGAATTAATACTCAATGAGCGACGAAAACAGCACACTTTGCGACGAAAATCACTTTAGAGACTTTTACCTAAAGCAGGTGCAATCAGCAACTAATTTTGCTTATTACAAATGTGGTGATAATGAAGTGGCATTAGATTTGGTACAAGATGCATTTACCAAAATTTGGGAGAATTGCTCAAAAATTGACTTTAGTAAAGTCAAAACCTATTTATTCACCAGCATTAGTAATTTATTTTTAAATACTATAAAGCATCAAAAAGTAGTATTAAGATATGCCAAAGACGCGCCTAATCTAGATACCAATAATCAAAGCCCTGAATATTTACTCGAAGAACAAGAATTCAAACAAAAACTTAACAGCGCTATTGCATCATTAAGTGAAGCACAGCGGGAAGTATTTTTATTGAATCGGATAGATGGCAAAAAATACAGAGAAATAGCAGATTTACTTGATATATCTCAAAAAACAGTGGAAAAACGAATGTCTGCTGCGCTAAAAATATTAAAAGCCCAAATCGAAAATATATAATTAAACAGTAGGGTAATTTAAAAGTCAGTTGTCTTATAAACATAGCGATCTAAAATGAAAAATGAAAAAGAGATATTAAAATGGTTGAATAATGAGCTTTCAGGTAAAGAAATTGAAGATTTAAAACAATCTGAAGATTTGCAGACTCTTGAGAAGATCGCTCATTATGCATCGCAATTAGAAGCTCCAAAAGTAGATTCTCCTGCTGCTTTAGAAGCTTTTAGGGCCCGAAATAATTCTAAAAAGAAAACAAAAGTCAGAACTTTAAACTTCAAACTATTCTATCGAATAGCTGCCGTATTAGCCGTTGTGTTAACATCCGCTTATTTCTTGTTTTTTAATGACACTAAATCTTTTGAAACTCAAATAGCACAGACAAAAACATTTACGCTTCCTGATAATTCAGAGGTGGTATTAAACGCTGCTTCAAAATTAAGTTTTAACGAAAAAAAATGGGCTGATAAAAGAGATTTAACTTTAGCGGGAGAAGCTTTTTTTAAAGTAAAGAAAGGACAGACTTTTAGTGTAAATACAGCCGCCGGTGTTGTTACCGTTTTGGGAACACAATTTAACGTAAAAGAGCGCAAAAACTATTTTGAGGTTAATTGCTACGAAGGACTGGTCAGCGTTGCCTATAATACTAAAATCATTAAACTACCTCCTGGAAAAACCTTCCGCGTTATAAATGGCACTATCGAAAATGTTGACGATTTTAACGCCCAGAATCCTTCCTGGCTGCGACAAGAATCCAGTTTTAATAAAATCCCATTAGATCAGGTTATTGCTGAATTGGAGCGCCAATATGATATAAAAATTAAAGTCGAAGGTGTGGATACTTCAAAACTGTTTACGGGAAGTTTTACGCATACTGATAAGGAAATTGCACTCCAGGCAGTTACGATTCCACTTAAATTAAGTTACAAGACGCAAGGCAAAACCATTATATTTTACAACTATGGCGTTAAATAAATGGCTGATTTCTTTACTTCTTTGCATTGGCAGTTTTTGTTATGGACAAAATACAGCTAAAAAAATTCCTTTAACCGAGGCCATTATTGCTATCGAAAAACAATTTAATATTAAGTTTTCGTATGCCGTTGAAGATGTTGCCACCATTGCAATTGAGAAACCAGCTGCTTCTTTCTCATTACAAGAAACAATTGATTATCTGAATTCAAAAACACTTTTAAATTTTAAAGCTTTAGACAATCGATATGTTACTGTTTCAGTATTAAACAAAACGATATTGGTTTGCGGAATTGTTTTATCCGATCAAAATAAATCGCCTCTGGTTGGTGCTTCTGTAGCTTCGGGTAATAATGTCATAGGCACAATTACCAATGAAAGTGGGAAATTCTCTATACAGAATGTACCAATAAATGCAACATTAACCGTTTCCTACTTAGGTTTTGAATCGAGACAATTCTCAGCAAAAGAGTTATTTTCAACACAAAATAATTGCAAAGAAATTATTCTCTCCACAAAAAATGAAGAACTGAATCAGGTTTTGATAAATGTCTATTTAACACCCGGTTTGCAAAAATATCTGGATGGAAGCACCGTTTTAAATACTAAAAAATTTGGGATCCTTCCTGGATTAATAGAGCCTGACATTTTGCAATCCATACAAGCGTTACCAGGTGTTGAAAGCACCAATGAAAGTATTGCCAATATCAATGTACGTGGCGGTACTAACGATCAGAATTTAGTAATTTGGGATAATATAAAAATGTACCATTCTGGTCATTTCTTTGGGTTAATATCACCTTACAATCCCAATCTCACCAACAAAGTAGTCGTTAGTAAAAATGGAACAAGTGCTGAATACAGCGATGGTGTTTCCAGTACTATAAACATGCATACTAAAGATGTCCTAACCAATACATTTTCCGGTGGCGCAGGGATTAACTCCATTAGTACCGATGCTTTTTTAGAAATACCAATAACAAAAAAATTAGAGTTTCATATTTCAGGACGCCGTTCTATTACTGATCTGGTCAGATCTCCCACCTACACTAAATATTTTGATCGTAGTTTTCAAGATACTGAAATCAATAGGGATAGTGATAAAAATGAGACCTCTTCTGATTTTTACTTTTATGATTATACCGCTAAATTACTTTTCGACTGGAATGAAAAGCATCAATTCAGAGCTAACATCATTGGTATCAACAACGCTTTAGACTATTCAGAGCGCCGCACTGTAAATGCAAATCAAACGGAATCTAAAACCAGTAATTTATCTCAAAAGAATCTCGGTTACGGCGGAAATTGGAAGGCTGTATGGAATCCAAAATTAAGCACAAACTTCATCACCTACTTTTCCAAATACAATATTGGCGCTGCGGATTACAGGGTGGAAACAAACCAGCGCTTAACCGAAGCTAATGAAGTACTGGAAACCGGGGTAAAATTAAATACGTATTACAAAACGAATGAGAACCTAAATTTCTTGTTGGGCTACCAATTTAATGAAACTGGGATGTTAAACCAGACTACCGTTAGTAATCCCTTCTACTCCAGCACTAAAAAAGATGTTTTACTGAATCATGCCTTATTCTCTGAGATTGAATACAACAAAAATAACACATACCTAAGAGTTGGATTGCGTTTGAATTATTTTCAAAAATTTGAAAAGCTACTGATCGAACCCAGAATAAACATTAGACAAAAAGTATCAAATCAATTTGCTTTAAAATTAGAGGGCGAATTTAAGAATCAATCTTCTACACAAATTGTAGATTTTGAAGATGATTTTCTTGGTGTTGAAAAAAGACGTTGGGTTTTAGTCACTGATAAAGATATACCAATCGCTACGAGTAAACAAGGATCTTTTGGTTTAGAATTCAACCAAAATAAACTAAATATTGAAGCTACAGCTTTTTATAAAGTTGTAGATGGTATTACAGCTTCTAATCAAGGTTTTTATAACAGCTTTCAGTATAATACCGCACAGGGTAGCTACACCGCTAAAGGATTGGAATTTTTAGCCAATAAAACAGCACTTCAATATAGTGTTTGGATGAGTTACACCTATAGTACAAACGACTATGAATTTAATACTTTTACGCCTTCCACATTTCCTAATAATGTAGATATAAGGCATTCTGTATCTTTAGGTTTTTATTACAATATATTTAAAAATCTAAAAATAGCTGTTGGTGGCGCCTGGAGAAATGGTCAGCCTTATACCAAACCAATTGAAGGAAATGAAACAATTCAAAATGGAAATAATGTTGTGGTAAACTATGATTCTCCAAACAATGAAAATTTGGATAATTTCATGCGTTTTGATGCTTCCATAAATTACAATTTCGATCTGTCGCAACTTATTAAAGCTTCATTTGCTGCCGGAGTAATTAATGCCAGTAACCATGATAATGTTATCAATCGGTATTATAAAGTGGACCCCAGTGATTCCAACAATACCGTTCAGGTAGATAACAAATCGTTAGGTTTGACACCAAATCTAAGCTTTAGAGTGAATTTTTAATATTTATTTTCAACTACTTTAAAGATATTCAAATGGTTGTAGATTTGTAGACCTCTCACAGCTTGGCTTTACTGTGCACCATCAAAGGAGGTCAGCCGAGTTAAATTTAAAAATATTTTTATAAAACTATCTCAAGGGAATTAGAAGCTGTCGAAAACTAGCAAAAGAAAATTGTGGCTTCGTATTGTTGGACGTTAAATCTGAAAACCAACACCACCAACTTGCTCCCATACATATTGTAATATAAGAGCAGACTCCGGCAATTTTTGGACAATCTTCATCGATTAATTATAGTTTTGTTTTTTAATGTACTCATTAGCTAACTTTTAAATTTGGCTGTTTTTTGGTGGCAATAATAATTCCAGTAGACCAATTCATTTTAGTCAGAGTAAAATCTTTACGATTCTCTAAGTATTCAATAAGTTTATCAACATTATCTTGATGACCATTTGGCCAATTTGGTTGCGCTAACATATCATCAATGATATAAAATCCACCTTCTTTTACTAAATCAAGTATTTCCTCAATTTCACTATACTTACCAGGCCAAGCATCTGTAAATATTAAATCGAACTTACTTCCGTTATATTCTTTAATCCATTGCGTCCCATCTGTACAAATAATTTCTACTCTTTTTTCATTTCCAAAATAATTTTGCGCAATTTCAGTCAACTTTGGATTATTGTCAATCGTAATAAGATTTGATTCATTATCCATTCCATCAATCATCCATGATAATGACAAACCAGTACCTGTTCCTAATTCCAATAAATTAGATTTTGGCTTGGATGTTATTAATGTTTTTAATAGCGTACCAATATAAATATCAGATGGCATTGTAAACCCAATTTCTTTAGATTTATTTTCAATTTCTGAATGTACTTTTGGGATATCAAGAATGTTTAAATCGTTCATATTTTGTTTATTTTTTAAATTTAAGCTAATATTTTTTTTACAAGTAACTACGCATTTAGAATCCAATTTACTAATTGATATGGCTGAAACGAGCTGCTAATAATTACCCCCTCCTTTTATTCCGATTACTTTTTTATAAGCTCTCCAAAGGCAGCAAAGTCTTTAGACTGTCGATAAGGACTGTCAGTTAAGCCATAAAGATAATAACAGTTAAAATCTACCATAGAGAATTTTGGAGTAATCTGAGCTGTCTCTTATACCGACAGCTGTTTATCCTTATTTCTAAAAATGCTAAATATTCCCATTGTATTTTTGTTTCGATTTTTAATATACCCACTAAAGCCAGTACCATCTCCCATTAGTGGACATCATTTCCTTTCGTTTTCCTATATGCCTGTAACGGAAAGCTTTTTTACGGATTATTTATCCATCTTCACAGCCGAGCCAATTAGTGTCACATCTATCAGTTCTAAAGATTTAACCATATCTTTAACGGTCTCCTTGTATTTCTTAAAATGAGTTGTTTCTATGTGTGATTTATATGCAGCTGTATCGGCATATATTTCAAGTATTGTGATAAATGAGGGGGTATTTTTGTCGGCAACGGCGTAATACGTTAATACACCTGGCTCGAGACGAACTGCAGTAGTCATTTGTTCTTTTAGTGCACTATTATATGTATCCAATTGCAATGGATCAACTTTAATTTTTGCTAATCGAACCATTTGTTCTTTTTCCTGGGCCACAGTACTAAACGAAAACGTTACTAAAGATAAAGCGACTATTGCGGTAAGCAATTTGGTTCGGCTTAATTTCTGCTTCTCAGCTGTTTTAAACATTATTTTCATATTTATTGTGTTCAAGTTAAAATTATGATTGTCCTGATCTTCTCCTACTCTCTTTCTGTAACTTTACAAGTCTTTTTTTACGAAATTATCAGGGAAGTCTGCAGTTAACTTCTTAAAGCATGATAAAATCATACATATCCACCACACATAGACTTTCTTTATATGACTGTATCCTATTTTTCAACTAATATAGTTTAAATTTATAAATCCTCAAAAGGACTTTTATTTCTTGTTCTGCATATACTTTTCCTGGATCAACTCCAATTTAAAGTCAAAGCTGTACAATTGAGTTTGAGAAAAATCCAATCCTTTATTCTTGAATTGAAAACACCTCGTTTTCGTTAATTTCAATTTTCAACTATAGAAACATTTTACTTAACAATGTTTTAATAATGCTTTTTTTATATAAAGAAAACTTATTTAAAAAAATAAACATATTTACCTATTAATCAATATATTACAATATAATAATTGTATTTTTGTTTGAACTTTTATAATCAAAAAAAGTAGTTTTGAAATGCTCAAAAGCATATACTATCGCTATTTTTCTTTGAGAACTCGTTACAAAATTTTACTGGATTCTTTGCCCCTAAGCTGACACTATGCTATTTGAAAGTGGAGACCAGAACCCACTTAAAAAAACGGGGCGTTGTCGAAAAGCCATATGAGTAGAAGAACAAAATAAAAAATAGTAAAAATGGAAAACGTGAAAAAAGTAATGGTACAGTTTGACTTTCCAAGCATGACGTCAAAACAATACGATCAGGTATGGCAAGATCTGCGTGAAGCTGGACATGAAAATCCAAAAGGGTTGATACATCATGTAAGTGCTCAGACCGAAAAAGGTTTAAAAGTAATTGACGTTTGGGAAAATGCGGCCAAATTTAATGAATTTGGACAGACGCTGATGCCTATTCTTACTAAGAACGGGATTACGCCAACACAACCACTTATATTGCCACTCTACAATGAATATTCTGGTATCCAAGTTCATTAAACCTTTATCATGTTAGTTAAAAGGCAAATGAGAGCGAACTGTCTTAATCAAACAGTTCACTCTCTAATTAATTGGACTTTTCTTTCGCAACAAAATCAATAGATTCTCGGAATCTGCTTACCATCTCATCGTAGCTGAATTGGTAAGAGAATCATCAAAACTATTGTTCCTCAATTTCTTAAAGCATTATATAGCCTTTTAGAATGCGGGAAATAAAAACAAAGCAATCTCAAAAATAACAACGGAAATGAAAGCAAAACAAAAAACGGCAATCTTGATACTACTAGGTATTTTCAGCATAGTGGTGCAAATTCAGGCACAAGATTTGAAAATGTCTGGCGATCACATCATGGTTATGCCCGACCAAATTAAGTGGGGCGGTGCTCCTTCAGGTTTACCTCCGGGAGCTCAAGCTGCAGTAATCGAAGGCGACCCAAGCGTAGCAGGATTATTTACGCTCCGCGCAAAAATTCCCGCCAATTATATGATAATGCCACATTGGCATCCTGCCGCTGAGCATATCACTGTTCTTGAAGGGACATGCTATATGGGAATGGGGGATAAATATGATGAAAATGCGGCAATGAAGATGGTGACAGGAGGATTTGCAGTTATGAAAACTGGCTCTCGCCACTATTTCTTCACAAAGGAGGAATGTATCATTCAATTACATGGTATGGGACCTTGGGGAATCACTTATGTCGATCCTGCCGATGACCCTAGAAATAAAAAATAAATTTAAAAAGCTCAAAAAATATTTATTAAAAACAAAACCCTTTCAAGAGCACTATACTCTGAAAGGGTTATTAATTTTAAAAAAAGTTGTATTAAATTCCAGCTACCGCTTTAATTTCGTCAATAATTCGCAGTGCCAAAGCATCCGCTCTTTCTTGTGAAGCCGCTTCAGTGTATATGCGAATAATTGGCTCTGTATTTGATTTTCTCAGGTGCACCCAATTTTCAGCAAAGTCAATTTTCACGCCATCAATAGTAGTAATGTCTTCGTCTTTGTATTTCTCAGTCATTGCAACAAGAATGGCATCAACATCAATTTGTGGCGTCAATTCAATTTTATTTTTGCTCATGTAATATTCTGGATAGGAAGCACGCAAAGCAGAAACTGTCATTTTTTTGTTAGCCAAATGCGTTAAAAACAGTGCCACACCTACCAAACTATCACGTCCGTAATGCAGTTCCGGATAAATTATTCCACCGTTTCCTTCACCACCAATTACCGCATTATTTTTTTTCATCAATTCCACTACATTCACCTCCCCCACCGCACTGGCTTCATAGCTACCGTTATGCCTGTTGGTCACATCACGCAACGCACGAGAAGATGACATATTCGATACTGTATTTCCCGGAGTTTTACTCAAAACATAATCGGCACAAGCTACCAACGTGTATTCTTCACCAAACATTTCTCCATCTTCACAAATGAAAGCCAAACGATCCACATCTGGGTCCACTACAATTCCTAAATCTGCTTTTTCTTTTACAACCAATTCCGAAATATCAGTCAGATGTTCCTTTAACGGTTCCGGATTATGAGGAAAATGTCCGTTTGGTTCGCAATAGAGTTCTACTACTTCAACGCCCATTAATTCCAGTAATCTTGGGATAATAATTCCTCCTGAAGAGTTTACGCCATCTACAACAACCTTAAATTTAGCCGCTTTAACTGCATCAACATCCACTAATGGCAAATTCAACACTTCATCAATATGAATATCCATGTATGCATCATTAATCATAATAGCTCCTAAATCATCCACATCCGAGAAATCGAATGCTTCCGCTTCTGCAATTTCGAGAATTTTCAGCCCTTCTTCTCCATTCAGAAATTCTCCTTTCTCATTCAATAATTTTAAGGCATTCCATTGTTTTGGATTGTGAGAAGCAGTAAGAATTATTCCACCCTCCGCTTTTTCTAAAGGAACTGCAACTTCAACCGTTGGCGTTGTAGACAGACCCAAATCTATCACATCAATTCCTAAACCAATTAAAGTGTTTACTACGAGATTATGAATCATTGGCCCTGAAATACGAGCGTCACGACCTACAACAACAGTGATTTTTTCTTTTCCAATATATTTTTTCAGCCAGGTTCCATAGGCCGAAGCAAATTTAACTGCATCGACAGGTGTCAGATTATCACCTACTTTGCCTCCTATTGTCCCACGGATTCCTGATATTGATTTTATTAAAGTCATTGATTATTATTTTAATTTTTGAATTACAAATTTTAAATTGCCCACAAATATAATAATTGACAGTTTATAAAAGTTATTTAGAATTCAAAATTCATCATTTAAATTCCTAAATTAGGCGAATGAATTTTCTAGCGCACATCTATCTTTCCGGTGATAATGATTTAATCAAAATTGGCAATTTTATGGCCGATGGAATTCGTGGAAAACATTTTGAAAGTTATCCTACAGAAATTCAAAAAGGAATCATTCTGCATCGCGCTATTGACACTTTTACCGATGCAAATCCCATTTTTAGACAAAGCACCAAAAAACTGCATGAGAAATACCATCATTATGCGGGTGTAATTGTAGATGTTTTTTACGATCATTTTTTGGCTAAAAACTGGAGTACTTATTCCGATGAAAAACTGGAAGATTTCGTAGAGCGTTTTTACCAATCTTTAAAGGATAACCATACCTTTCTTTCAGAAAGGACTACGGAAATAATGCCCTACATGATTAAACACAATTGGCTCGCAAGTTATCAAACAGTGGAAGGAATCAATCAAATTTTGACGCAAATGGATCTGCGCACCAAAAACCAATCTAAAATGCGATTTGCTACCAATGAACTTTCCGAATTTTATATGGAATTTGAAAATGAGTTCACCAATTTCTTTCAAGAATTAATGTTATTTTCGAAGAATAAAATAATCACCCTATGAAAAAAGTACTTTTTTTCCTTGCCTTTGCCGTTTTAGCTTGCAAATCGAATGAAAAAACAGTGGAACCAACTGGATTGGTAAGCTCAAAAGCCATGGTTGTTTCAGCTCGTGAAGAAGCTTCACAAATAGGAGTGGAAATAATGAAAAAAGGTGGAAACGCTTTTGATGCCATGGTTGCCACTGAATTGGCTTTGGCAGTTTCCCACCCTCAGGCAGGAAATATTGGAGGTGGCGGTTTTATGGTTTATAGAAAAGCCAATGGTGAAACAGGTGCAATTGATTATAGAGAAAAAGCACCTTTAGCAGCGTCTAAAGATATGTTTTTGGACAAAAAAGGGAATGTAATAGCAGGAAAAAGTACAGAAACTGCTTTGGCAACTGGAATTCCGGGTACCATCGCAGGAATATTTGAAGTACACAAAAAACATGGTTCTTTACCTATAAGCGAAATTCTGAAACCAGTAATTGCCTTGGCAGAAAGGGGTGTTGTTGTCCCTAAATTTCAAGCTGAAAGTTTGGCTTACTATAGTGCTTCTTTTCTAAAAAGCAACGGTTCAAATAGTTTGTTTTCCAAAGTATATAAAGAGAATGACACTATAAAATATAAAGCATTAGCTGCAACATTAAAACGAATTGCCAAAAATGGACGTGATGAGTTTTACAAAGGAGAAACAGCTCAAAAGTTAATTGCTTTTCTTGCTAAAAAAGGGGGTAATGCCATGTTAGAAGATTTAAATAATTATAACGCCAAATGGAGAACACCAATTTCCTTTCAATATAAAAATTTAAAAATCACCTCCATGTCTCCTCCCAGCAGCGGCGGAATTTGTCTGAATCAAATCATGAAAATGATTGAGCCTTACAATCTTTCACAAATGGGGCACAACAGTGTAAAAACCATTCAGGTAATAACAGAAGCCGAACGAAGAGCATATGCCGACAGAAATTATTTCTTAGGTGATCCTGATTTTGTAAAACTCCCTATAACAGAATTGGTAAGTCCATCGTATTTAGAAAAAAGAATGAGTGATTTTTCTTTTGATAAAGCTTCTAAATCTTCGGATATTGCCCATGGGGAAATTAAAGGATATGAAAGCAACCAAACCACTCATTATTCCATTGTGGATGCTGCAGGAAATGCTGTTTCGGCAACTACTACTTTAAATGATAATTATGGGTCTAAAATATATTGCGATGAATTAGGTTTCTTCTTAAATAATCAAATGGATGATTTCAGTGCCAAACCGGGTGTTCCCAACTTATACGGACTCACTGGAAGTAAAGCCAACAGCATTGCTCCGGCGAAAAGAATGCTGAGCTCTATGACACCAACCATTGTGGAAAAAGACGATACACTTTTCATGGTTGTGGGTACTCCTGGAGGTTCGACAATTATCACCTCCGTTTTACAGACGATATTGAATGTTTACGAATTTGGAATAAGTATGCAAGATGCGGTCAACGCGCCTCGTTTTCACCATCAGTGGCTGCCGGATGAAATTACTTTTGAACCCAATTCATTTTCTAAAGAAGTATTGGAAAGCCTAAAGAAAAAAGGATATTTTATCAATGAAAAAAATAAAGAAATCATTGGTGAGGTAGATGCGATTTTGGTACTTCCTGATGGTAAACTTGAAGGTGGTGCAGATAAAAGAGGGGACAATAAAGCCGTTGGTTTTTAATTTTATAGTATTGGAATGAAAAAAATTATTATTCTGTTGAGTGTTTTTTTTATTGGTTGTAAAACACAAACCGTTACGGTTCAACCTACAGGACTCGTTGTTAATCAGGCAATGGTCGTTTCGGCACGTGCAGAAGCTTCCAAAATTGGAGTTGAAATCATGAGAAAAGGTGGCAATGCATTTGATGCTATGGTGGCAACCGAATTGGCTCTTGCTGTTGCTTACCCATTTGCAGGAAATCTAGGCGGCGGTGGCTTTATGGTCTATCGAAAAGCAAACGGCGAAATTGGTTCTTTGGATTACCGCGAAAAAGCACCGCTAGCAGCTACAAAAGATATGTTTCTTGATAAAAATGGAAATGTTATTAAAGGAAAAAGTACGGAATCTCCTCTTGCTATTGGCGTTCCCGGAACAATTGCCGGCGTTTTTGCAGTTCATGAAAAAATGGGTTCGCTACCTATTGAGGAAATTCTAAAGCCCGTCATTGCTTTGGCTGAAAGAGGTGTCATTGTTACCAAAAAACAAGAAGACCGACTAAATGCATACCGAGCAAAAATCATAAAAGTAAATGGTGACAAAACCTTATTTGCAACGGTTTTCAAAGAAAATGATAGTATAAAATATCCTGCACTGGCAACTACACTAAAAAGGATTTCAAAAAATGGCAGGGATGAATTTTATAAAGGAAAAACTGCCGAACTATTAGTTAAATACCTTCAGGAAAAAGGTGCTATAATCACCCTGAACGATTTGGCTAAATATGAAGCCAAATGGCGAACACCGCTTACTTTTGATTATAAAGATTTAAAGGTAATCGCTATGCCTCCACCAAGCAGTGGTGGAATTTGTCTGGCTGAAATATTCAAAATGATAGCGCCTTACGACTTGGCTAAAATGGGCCATAATTCAACTGAGGCAATTCAAGTTATCGTAGAGGCAGAAAGAAGAGCTTATGCGGACAGAAGTTATTTTCTGGGCGATCCTGATTTTGTAAAAATTCCGCTTAAGGCGTTAATGTCAGATGCTTATTTAAAACAAAGAATGTCAAATTTTAGTTTTGAAAAAGCCTCCTTGTCATCGGATATAAAAGAAGGCAAAGTAAATTATAATGAAAGTACAGAGACTACCCACTATTCAATTGTCGATCAATTTGGCAACGCTGTTTCGGCAACCACAACATTAAATGATGGTTATGGCTCCAAATATTACTGTGATGAATTGGGTTTTTTCCTTAACAATGAAATGGATGACTTCAGTGCCAAACCAGGTGAGCCCAATATGTTTGGATTAGTTGGAAATGAAGCCAACAGTATCGCGCCGCAAAAAAGAATGCTAAGTTCCATGACCCCCACAATAGTGGAGAAAAACGGAAAATTATTTATGGTTGTAGGCTCTCCTGGAGGTTCTACGATTATTACCGCTGTATTGCAAACGATATTAAATGTTTATGAATATAAATTAAGTATTCAAGAAGCCGTAAATGCGCCACGCTTTCATCACCAATGGCTGCCGGATTTAATCACTTTTGAACCCAATACATTCAACACTACAACCTTTGATACGTTGAAAGCAAAAGGATATATCATTAATGAAAAAACAACACCTGTAATAGGGAAAGTGGATGCGATTTTGGTTTTACCAAATAAAAAACTGGAAGGCGGCGCGGATTTTAGAGGAGATGACAAAGCCGTAGGATTATAAAAAAACAGAATTCATATGAACTTTATAACTGCATTAGAAAACGCTTTCAAAAAAAATAAAAATCCGGAAAATGCTTTTGCAATGTCAAAATACATGAAGAATAATTTTGCTTTTTTTGGAATAAAAACGGAGGAACGAAGACGGATCTTCAAAGAAACATGGAAAGAAAACAGCCAAGAAGTTTCCGCAAATGCAAGAGAAATTGCTTTGGCTTTATATGCAAAACAAGAACGGGAATTCCATTATTGTGCCATTGAAATCTTATTAAAAGAACTCAAAGGGAATTATAGAAAAGAAGACATTCAACTGATTGAAAAACTGATACTCAATAATTCTTGGTGGGATAGCGTGGATACGATTGCTAAGTATATTTTGGGCGAATACCTATTGGAATTTCCATCAGAAATAAAAAATGTAGTAGAACGATTTTCAAATTCAGACAATATGTGGCTGAACCGCAGCGCCATTTTATTTCAGTTGAATTACAAACAAAAAACTAATACTGATTTTTTATTTTCACAATGCTTAAAGCAAGCCCATTCTAAGGAATTTTTTATTCAAAAAGCAATTGACTGGGCCTTAAGGGAATATGGAAAGTCCAATCCCGAAATTGTGAAACAGTTTGTAGAAAACAATAATTTAAAGCCATTAAGTACAAAAGAAGCGTTGAAAAATATTTGTTGAGATTAAAATAATAGTAGTTTTGCACCCCTTTTAAAAAGTATCATGTTCAAAAAATATATCTCGAAATTAGAAACCATAATCGCTTTTGCACAATCCATTTTAACACCAAAGCAGTTTATATTTTTATCTGCGGTTTTAGTTGGTATTTCTGCTGCATTTGCTGTAATAGTCTTAAAAACTTTTGCGCACTGGGTATTTTCTTTTGCTACTTATGTAACCGGAATTTTAAAATTAGGATTCATTAACAGTATACTGCCCATAATTGGTATTCTGCTGACTGTTTTTGTTGTCAAAAGAGTTTTAGGTGGAACAATTCAAAAAGGAACTTCACAAATTTTATATGCTGTTGCCAAAAAAGCGAGTATCATTCCCAAAAAACAAATGTACGCCCAAATTGTAACGAGTTCGTTAACGGTTGGATTAGGGGGTTCGGCAGGTTTAGAAAGCCCTATTGTAATTACAGGTGCCGCCTTTGGTTCGAATTATGCCCAAAAATATAAATTAAGTTACAAAGACCGAACCTTATTAATAGGCTGTGGTGTAGCTGCCGGAATTGCAGCTGCTTTTAATGCTCCCATTGCCGGAGTATTGTTTGCTATCGAAGTTTTGTTGGTCGATGTGAGTATTTCGGCCTTTACTCCCATTATGATCGCTGCAGCAACAGGAGCTTTAGTTTCCGTAATTGCGTTAGATGAAACTATTTTACTGTCCTTCAGACAACAACAAGATTTTGATTATCACAATATTCCTTTTTACGTGCTACTGGGATTATTAACCGGATTTATTTCGGTTTATTATTCTCGAAATTTTCAAAGAGTAGAACACTTTTTTGCACGACTGAAATTGTCACCTTACAAAAAAGCACTCCTTGGCGCTTCGGTTTTGGCTGTCCTCATTTTTATTTTTCCGACACTTTTTGGTGAAGGGTATGAAAGTATTAAAACATTATCAGAGAATGATCCTGGAAAGCTACTGGAAAACACATTATTTAGCGGTTTCAGAAATAACAGTTGGGCACTTTTACTTTTTGTGGGTTGTACGATGATGGTAAAGGTATTTGCAACGGGAATAACTTTAAGTAGCGGAGGAAATGGAGGAAACTTTGCTCCTTCCCTATTTTTGGGTTCTTATGTCGGTTTTTTCTTTTCCAAATTTCTAAATCTGACAGGCCTTACCAAATTACCCATAAGTAATTTTACTATGGTAGGAATGGCTGGTATTTTGAGCGGCTTATTTCATGCTCCTTTAACGGCAATATTCCTAATAGCAGAGATAACGGGAGGTTACAATTTAATGATTCCTTTGATGATTGTTGCCTCAATTAGTTTTGCCATTTCAAAACGTTTTGAAAAACATTCTATGGATGTTAAGAATTTAGCCAAAAAAGGGCATGCCTTTACCAGTAATAAAGACACGAACATACTTTCGACTTTAGAGACTTCTTCGATAATCCAAACTGACTACTTAACGGTTTCACCTAATGAAAATTTAGAAAGACTCGTAGACCTGATTTCCCATTCCAATCAAGTAATTTTTGCAGTAGTGGATACTGAAAAAAACTTATTGGGTATTGTGCATTTTAATGATATTCGGGAAATAATATTTAATACCTACAGAGTAAAGTATACTTTGGTTAAAGAAATAATGACTAAACCGATAGAAATAACCACACCAGATGACAGTATGGAAATGGTTATGAATAAATTTGAAAAATCTAAAAAAGCCTTTTTACCCGTACTCAAAAACGATAAATACTATGGTTTTATTTCCAAATCTGTTGCACTTGAAGCCTACAGAACAAAACTAAAATCAATGACGATTGAATAATTTTTAATTCTTCTTTTAACATAAACTTCTAAACTGTTGTATCGAAAGAATAAATCAAAATGGTAACTTTGCTTTTTTGTAAAAATTATGTTAGACAAAGACAATACCATTGAAGTTCAAGGCGCTCGCGTTCATAACTTAAAAAACATAGACATTTCCATTCCTCGTGAAAAACTGGTCGTAATTACCGGTCTTTCAGGTTCTGGAAAATCATCCTTAGCTTTTGATACGATTTATGCCGAAGGGCAACGCCGTTATGTAGAAACATTTTCTGCCTATGCACGTCAATTTCTCGGTGGCTTAGAACGGCCTGATGTAGATAAGATTGACGGACTGTCACCCGTAATTGCCATTGAACAAAAAACAACCAGTAAAAGTCCGCGTTCCACAGTAGGGACAATTACTGAAATTTATGATTTCCTGCGTTTACTATATGCCCGTGGTGCCGATGCCTACAGTTACAATACAGGTGAAAAAATGGTTTCCTATTCTGATGCGCAAATCAAGGATTTGATTATTCATGATTTTAAAGGAAAACGAATCAATATTCTCGCACCGGTTATTCGCGCTCGAAAAGGACATTATGCAGAGCTCTTTCAACAAATAGCCAAACAAGGTTTCCTTAAAGTGAGAGTAAATGGGGATGTGCTGGATATTACTTTGGGAATGAAATTAGACCGTTATAAAACACACGATATAGAAATTGTTGTCGATCGAATGGTGATTGAAGATACGGCAGATCACGAAAAACGATTGTCGGAAAGCATCAACACGGCAATGCATCATGGAGAGAATGTTTTGATGGTTTTAGATCAAGATTCAAATGAAGTGCGTTTTTTCAGTAGAAATTTGATGTGCCCAACCACTGGAATTTCATACCAGAATCCAGAGCCGAATTTATTCTCTTTCAATTCCCCAAAAGGCGCTTGCGACCATTGCAACGGTTTGGGAACTGTAAATGAAATCAATACTAAAAAGATTATTCCCAATCGGAAATTATCAATAAAAAATGGTGGTTTTGCCCCTTTGGGAGAATACAAATCATCCTGGATTTTTAAGCAATTAGAAATCATTGGTGAAAAATATGGTTTCAAATTAACGGATGCCATAGAAACTATTCCGCAGGAAGCGATGGAAATGATTTTGAATGGCGGAAAAGAAAAATTCACCATCAACTCCAAAGATTTAGGTGTTGCACGAGAATACAAAATTGATTTTGAAGGGATTTCGCATTTTATAAAAAACCAGCACGATGAAAGCGGGTCAACGACTATAAAACGTTGGGCAAAGGAATTCATGGACGAAATAAAGTGCCCCGTTTGCGAAGGTTCCCGTTTGAAAAAGGAAGCGATGTTCTTTAAAATCAATGAGAAAAATATTACCGAATTGTGCGATATGGACATTTCGGATTTGACCGCCTGGTTTTTTGACCTGGAGAATCATCTGTCTGACAAACAAAAAATTATCGCTACGGAAGTAATCAAAGAGATTAAGGACAGATTGAATTTTTTAATGAATGTCGGTTTGGATTATTTGGCCTTAAGCCGAAGCTCAAAATCACTTTCGGGAGGTGAGGCACAACGCATTCGTTTGGCTACTCAAATTGGCTCCCAATTGGTTGGTGTTTTGTATATTCTGGATGAACCAAGTATTGGTTTGCACCAAAGAGACAATGATAAATTGATTCATTCTTTAGAACAATTAAGAGATATTGGAAATTCGGTAATTGTGGTAGAACACGATAAAGATATGATCGAACGTGCAGATTATGTTATTGACATTGGACCAAAAGCGGGAAAATATGGAGGAGAAATCATTAGTAAAGGTACGCCTTCCGAAATACTGAAACACCATACTATTACAGCCATGTATATGAATGGTGAAATGAAAATTGAAGTCCCGGCTACACGTCGTGAAGGAAATGGAAAATTCCTAAAACTTTCCGGAGCTACCGGAAATAACCTAAAAAATGTTTCAATAGAATTACCGTTAGGTAAAATGATTTGCGTGACCGGCGTTTCTGGAAGTGGAAAATCAACTTTGATAAATGAGACGCTCTACCCTATTTTGAACGCGTATTATTTTAATGGCGTCAAAAAGCCACAACCGTATAAAAAAATTGAAGGATTGGAACATATCGATAAAGTGATTGATATCGACCAAAGCCCTATAGGCAGAACACCCAGAAGTAACCCGGCAACATACACCGAGGTCTTTACAGAGATCAGAAATCTGTTTACAATGACTTCCGAGAGTATGATACGCGGATATAAAGCGGGACGATTTAGTTTTAATGTAAAAGGCGGTCGTTGCGAAACCTGCGAAGGTTCCGGCGTACGAACCATTGAGATGAACTTTTTGCCAGATGTTTATGTGGAATGCGAAACCTGTCAAGGGAAACGTTTTAACAGAGAAACACTGGAGATCCGATACAAAGGAAAATCAATTTCGGATGTTTTGAACATGACCGTTGATGAAGCTGTTCCTTTCTTTGAAATGATTCCGAAGATTTATAGAAAAGTAAAAACAATTCAGGACGTTGGTTTAGGATATATCACATTAGGCCAACAAAGTACAACACTTTCAGGTGGCGAAGCACAGCGCATCAAACTGGCAGGAGAATTGTCTAAAAAAGATACTGGCAATACTTTTTATATTTTGGATGAGCCGACAACGGGATTGCATTTTGAAGATATCAGAGTGCTGATGGAAGTAATCAATAAACTGGTCGACAAAGGAAATACGATTTTGATTATCGAGCATAATATGGATGTCATTAAGCTAGCGGATTATATTATAGACATTGGTCCTGAGGGCGGTAAAGGCGGCGGACAACTTATAGCCAAAGGAACTCCGGAGGAAATAATAAAAATTAAAAAGAGTTATACTGCGCAGTTTTTGAAAAAAGAATTACTTTAGTATTGGAGAGCCCTGGCGGATGCAGGGACTATCCTTTACCTTGCTGCTGCCAGCAAGTGAAAGATACTGTACAAAGCAGAAAATAGCGCTAAAAAGAAATCGTTAAAATACAATAGAAAATGAGATTAGAAGATTTTGATAATGACGAGGATAAAGTAATCCAAGATAGACTAAAGAGAAAAACCTGGAACGAAATAAGAACAAATGACAGCTGGGCTATTTTTAAAATTATGGCCGAATTTGTCAATGGATATGAGAGCATGGGCCGTATTGGTCCGTGTGTAACCATTTTTGGTTCTGCAAGAACAAAACCCGAAGAGGCCTACTATTTACTTGCCGAAAAAATTGCCTATAAAATCAGTAAAGCCGGTTATGGCGTGATTACCGGTGGTGGTCCCGGAATTATGGAAGCCGGAAATAAAGGAGCACATTTAGGAGGAGGAACATCAGTGGGATTGAATATTGAACTGCCTTTTGAGCAACATTTCAACCCGTATATTGACAGCGATAAAAACTTAAATTTTGATTATTTCTTTGTTCGAAAAGTAATGTTTGTAAAATATTCCCAAGGTTTTGTGGTGATGCCGGGAGGTTTTGGAACAATGGACGAATTGTTTGAAGCAATGACGCTGATTCAAACTAAGAAAATTGCAAGGTTCCCAATAATATTGGTAGGCACCAGCTTTTGGTCGGGATTAATCGACTGGATAAAAACCGTTTTAATAGAAAAAGAACATACGGTAAGCCCCGAAGATTTGAATTTATTCAAAATTGTAGATACTGAGGATGAAGTCGTTGATGTGTTAGACAAATTCTATAAAAAATATGATTTAACACCGAATTTTTAATAAAAAGGAGGTCTCACCCATAAGAGTGGTCGAAAGAAATTCTGGCCACTTTATAAATCTTCCGACCATGACTATTTCACCAACAGCTTTCTTTTTTTAGTAATTTTAATATGGTTTTATCCTTTTTTAGTCGAATAAATAAGTATATTTATTTTTTATAATTTTAATGCCAACACTTGAAATCATTCTTTAAAATTGCATTTTACATTCTTGTTTTAGTACCTTCAGTAAAACAATATGCACAACATCATTCCAAAATGATCGTTGAATTGAATTCAGAGCGTAAAACATTAAATATTCAACAAGAACTTACTTTTTTTAACCAGTCAAAAGATACGTTGTCGACACTTATTTTAAATGACTGGCAAAATGCCTATTCTGATAAAAATACGCCATTAGCGAAACGCTTTTCGGACGAATTTTACAGAGGCTTTCATTTGGCTAAAGAAGAAGAACGGGGAAGCACTAAAGATTTAACCATAATTGACGCCAATCAATTATTCCTTTCCTTTAAAAGAACAGCGAAAAACCCTGACTACATTGAAGTTAAACTACGAGAAAAAGTACTTCCAAACCAGAAAGTCACTTTCCATCTCACCTATATTGTTAAAATCCCCAGTGATAAATTCACAAAGTATGGGTATAACACTAACGGAGAAATGAATCTTAAAAACTGGTTTCTTACTCCAGCTCGTTATGAAAATCATAATTTTATTCGCTACAGCAACAATAATCTAGATGATATTGCCAATGCGGTTTCCAATTTTGACATTGACCTGAAAGTTCCCGCATCTTTAGAAATTACATCTGATTTAAATAGTGCCCTTATAAGTGCGAATGAAAATTATAAAAATTATAAATTATCGGGAAACAACCGAACTGATTTTAGTCTTTTTGCGGAAGCAAAATCTAGTTTTATAAGTTTTAAAAATAATACAGCTGAGGTGCTGACAAATCTCAAAGAGAATAAAATAAGCGCCATTCAAAAAGCAGTTATTGTGGATCGTGTGATGAATTATGTAAATAACCTTGTAGGTACATATCCGCATGAAAAAATAACTGTTTCCCAAACGGACTATGAGAGAAATCCTTTTTATGGACTGAATCAATTGCCTTCCTTCTTAAGTCCCTTTTCAGATGAGTTTATTTTTGAAATTAAGTTTTTGAAAACCTATATGAATTCCTACTTGAAAAACAGCCTGCGTTTAAATCCCCGAAAAGACAACTGGATTTATGATGGAATTCAAGTGTATACCATGATGAAATACATTGATGAAAATCATCCGGACACTAAGATGTTTGGTAGTGTTTCTAAACTTCGATTATTGAAAAGCTATAATATAACCAACCTGAATTTTAATGAACAATACAGCTATTTTTATATGCTGATGGCTCGGAAAAATTTAGACCAGCCCCTTGGTGATCCAAAAAATAGCCTGATAAAATTTAATGAACAAATTGCCAGTAAATACAGAGCTGGTTTGAGTTTTAGATTTCTGGATGATTATCTGCAGCAGGAAGCGGTGGGAAATAGCATTCGTCAATTCTACAAGCAAAACAAGCAAAAACAGGTTTCCAGAACTGATTTTGAAACGATTCTAAAATCAAACACCAATAAAGACATTAACTGGTTTTTTACTACCATTATCAATTCCAGAGGAATCATTGATTATAAATTTTCGAACGTTTCAAAAACAAAAGACAGCATTACTTTTTCTGTAAAAAACAAAACCAATGTTTTAGTGCCGATTCCTGTGTATGGTGTAAAAAAAGGGAAAGTGGTTTTTAAGAAATGGCTTGATGCCGATGAAATGGACAGCACTTTTACTATTGAAAGAAAAAATGCGGATAAAATTATTTTAAATTATAAAAACGAAGTTCCGGAATATAATTTGAGAAATAACTGGAAAAAATTAGAAGGTTTTTTTCCAAACAATCGCCCAATCAAATTTGACTTTCTTAAGGATTTAGAAGACCCTTATTACAATCAGGTTCTGTACGTGCCTACGCTAGCTTATAATTTTTACGATGGACTTAGTCCGGGCCTAAGACTTCATAATAAAACTATATTAGATAAGCCATTTACTTTTGATATTAATCCGTCCTATTCGACTAAATCCGACAATTTATCCGGATTTGCTTCTTTTGTAGTCAACAAAAACTACCGAAACAGTACCTTATACAATGTAAAATATTCTGCCACCGGTTCTTTTTTCCATTATGCTCCGGATGCGACCTATCTAAAAATAAACCCTGCAGTACTGCTGCGGATTCGTCAAGAAAGCTTTAGAGACAATAGAAAACAGGCTATACTACTACGCCAAGTATTGGTGAATAGAGAAAAGAGTGCATTAATCACTGATAATTCAACTGAAAATTATTCGGTTTTTAACGCCAAATATTTCAATACCAGAACAGAAGTTACCAATCACTTTAATTTCATTTCTGATGTCCAAATATCAAGTAAATTTGGTAAAATTGCGACCGAATTTGAATACAGAAAACTCTTTGAAAATAATTTTCAAATAAATTTACGATTGTATGCCGGAAGCTTTTTATACAATAGAACCGAATCCGATTTTTTCAGTTTTGCTTTAGATCGCCCAACGGATTATCTATTTGATTATAACTATTACGGGAGATCCGAAAGCAAAGGTTTTTATAGCCAGCAATTTATATTAGCGGAGGGCGGTTTTAAATCAAAACTTAGCACCCCTTTTGCCAATCAATGGATTACCACTTTAAACGGAAGTTTTAATATTTGGAACTGGATGGAAATTTACACAGACATAGGTCTTATTAAAAACAGAACCCAAAATGCGCGATTCGTATATGATAGTGGAATTCGTCTGAATCTGGTAACCGACTATTTCGAATTGTATTTTCCAATATATTCCAACAATGGATGGGAAATTGCACAAAATAACTACAATGAAAAAATCCGATTTGTAGTCACATTCTCTCCAAGAACATTAATCAATCTTTTTAATCGAAAATGGTTCTAATCGAACGCAAAAAGTAATATAATTTACATTATTCTTTAAAAAACGACACTTTAGATACAGATACTTAAAAAATACAGATGGTAATTAGATATTGACTACTAATAATTAAATTATATTTCTTTTAATGAATTATGAAAATAGCTAGTTTTTAATTAAATTTGCAGCTCAAAGTTATACTTTCAATTATGATAAAAGAAAAAATCAATACTACCCTGACATTTGAAGATTTCAAAACTGAAGTATTAAGTGACTATAAAATAGCCACTATTAGCAGGGAATGTAGCCTGTTAGGACGCAAAGAAGTATTGACTGGAAAGGCTAAATTTGGAATATTTGGCGATGGAAAAGAGGTACCTCAGTTAGCAATGGCAAAAGCGTTCAAGAATGGAGATTTCCGTTCCGGTTACTACCGTGATCAAACTTTTATGATGGCCATTGGTCAATTAACCATGCAGGAATTTTTTGCAGGTTTATATGGACATACTGATATTGATCAAGAACCAATGTCCGCAGGACGACAAATGGGCGGTCACTTTGCAACGCACAGTTTGAATGAAGACGGATCTTGGAAAGATTTAACCAAACAAAAAAATTCAAGTGCTGACATCTCTCCTACCGCGGCACAAATGCCACGATTACTGGGATTAGCACAAGCATCAAAAATATACCGCCAAGTTTCAGGAATTACCAATGCTGCAAATTTTTCTGTGGATGGTAATGAAATTGCCTGGGGAACAATTGGAAATGCAAGTACATCTGAGGGGTTATTCTTTGAGACTATAAATGCTGCCGGTGTTTTACAAGTTCCTATAGTGATGAGTGTTTGGGATGATGAGTATGGAATTTCGGTTCATGCAAGACATCAGACAACCAAAGAAAATATTTCAGAAATTTTAAAAGGATACCAAAGAGAAAAGGACACCAATGGTTTCGAAATATTAAAAGTAAAAGGTTGGGATTATGCCGACCTGGTTGCTACTTATGAAAAAGCAGCGGCTATTGCTCGTGAAAAACATATTCCGGTTCTCATTCATGTAAATGAATTGACTCAGCCACAAGGACATTCCAGTTCAGGATCTCATGAGCGATATAAAGACTCAAATCGATTGGCATGGGAAAAAGATTTTGATTGTCTGCGTCAAATGAAACTGTGGATGATTGCTATCAATATTGCATCTCCAGAAGAAATTGAAGCAATTGATTTACAAGCAAAGAAAGATGTATTTGAAGCTAAAAAAGCGGCATGGAATGCTTTTATTGAGCCTATCGTTGAAGAACAAAAAGAGCTTGTTTCGTTATTACAAAAAATAGCCGAAACGAGTATCAATAAAGAAAGAATACTAAAACTGATAACCGATTTAAACAGTATAAAGTCGCCTTTGAAAAAAGAGATTCTTGTAACTGCCCGAAAAGTATTGCGTTTAGTACTGAACGAAATCGGAAAAGAAGCGCTATCACAATGGATAACTTCCTACACAACCAAAACACAACAGAAATTCAGTAGCAATTTATTCTCGGAAACGGATTTAAATGTGTTCTCAGTAGAGAAAATTCTACCTGAATATTCTGAAAACGCAAAAGAAGATACGGATGGTCGCATGATCTTGCGCGACAACTTTGATGCAATTTTTACAAAATATCCTGAAACACTAATTTTTGGTGAAGATGCAGGAAACATTGGTGATGTAAACCAAGGTTTAGAAGGAATGCAGGAAAAATACGGAGAACTTCGTGTTGCCGATGTAGGAATTCGTGAAGCAACGATTATTGGTCAAGGTATTGGAATGGCTTTGAGAGGTCTGCGCCCTATTGCTGAAATTCAATACTTAGATTATTTATTGTACGCTATACAAATCATGAGTGATGACTTGGCGACCTTGAGATACCGTACTGTCGGCAAGCAAAAAGCGCCACTAATCATACGAACACGTGGTCATCGTTTGGAAGGAATCTGGCATTCTGGCTCCCCTATGGGAATGATTATAAATGCCGTTAGAGGAATCCATGTTTTGGTTCCAAGAAACATGACCCAGGCCGCTGGTTTTTATAATAGCCTATTGGAATGTGATGAACCTGCTTTAGTAATCGAATGTTTGAATGGCTATCGATTAAAAGAAAAAATGCCGTTGAATTATGGTGAATTCAAAACTCCGATCGGTGTTGTTGAAACTTTGAAAGAAGGTACTGATATTACCCTGGTTTCATATGGTTCCACTTTGAGATTAGTGCAGCAAGCTGCAAAAGAATTATTGGAAGTAGGCATTGATTGCGAGATTATCGATTTACAATCTTTACTCCCATTTGATGTCAATCAAGATGTAGTAAAAAGTATTGCCAAAACAAATCGTCTTTTAGTAATTGACGAAGATGTTCCAGGAGGTGCTTCAGCGTATATTTTACAACAAATTATAGAACAGCAAGACGCCTATAATTATTTAGACAGCAAACCGCAAACCTTGGCTGCAAAAGCACACAGACCCGCTTATGGCACAGATGGTGACTATTTTTCAAAACCGTCTACTGAAGATATTTTTGAAAAAGTGTATGCCATGATGAATGAAGTAAATCCTTCGAAATACCCTAGTTTGTATTAAAACTTAAATTATTTATACATTGAAATCCTAATCGTATTTTCGGTTGGGATTTTTTTTTAAAGGGGTACAATACTCCGTTTACAAATTAAATCAGTAAATTGTGAATCAATTCAGTAGTTAATAACTATAATACATAAAATAAAATGAGAAAAATAGCCCTTTGTTTAGGAATACTGTCATTGATTGCAATTGTTTCCTGTAGGGAAAAAGATGACAAACCTTATACTCCGCAAGTAGAAAACTCAAGCGAAACAACAACAACTAAAACTACAACAGTTTCTGGAGAAGCGAAAGACAGTACGTCTATAAAAGTTAGTACTGACGGTGTAAATGTTAGTACTAAAGATGGTGGTACAAAAACCAGTGTTAAGGTTTCCGGTGGTGAAGCAGCAGTTGAGATTAAAAAATAACATCCTACTATTTTCTTAATTAAAAGTTATAATGCCAATGTAAATTTTTTATGTTGGCATTTTTTATATTAATTTAAACTTTATTAAAAATAATTAGTAATGAACACTTTGGAAACTATTTTAAGAAGCATACAAAATGTCAAAGTGATAGATGATTCCATTGCTTATAAAAACTATATTCCTTTAGATTTATCAATTCTTAATATTGAATTGTCAAAATTGGATGTTAGCAGTTCAATTGAATTCGAGAAATATATTGAAAATTATTTAATGGCCACCAAAACACAAGTAGCCTTCGGAGGATATAATGAACAACGTAATTTATACAAACGAAGTACCGTTTTTAATGATCTTAAAACGGAGGAAAGAAATATCCATATTGGATTAGATTTATGGGTAAAAGCTGGAACTCCTGTGTTAGCAGCGCTTGATGGAACTATTCACAGTTTTAATTACAATGCTGGTTTAGGAGATTATGGTCCAACCATAATTTTAGAACATAAAATAGAAAATCAAAATTTTTATACTTTATACGGTCATCTTTCGTTAGAAAGTATTACTGAAATTGAAATTGGACAGGTTGTCAAAAAAGGTCAGCAAATAGCAACTTTGGGTATTTCAGCAATTAATGGCGATTATTCACCACATTTACATTTTCAAATTATAAAAAACATTGGATGTAATTTCGGAGATTACCCTGGTGTTTGCAGCATCAGTGACTTGAATTATTATTTAGAAAACTGCCCCAATCCGAACCTATTATTAAAAATTACATAAATTATGAAAAAAATAATTCTTATTCTAAGCATCATTTTGCTTATTGGTTGTAAATCAAAAACTGTTGTTATCGCCCCTGTTCCTGAAGAAGCCATAGTCAAACTATCCTTTTCTGAAGTCAGTGAAGCTCAAAAAGACAAAGCTTATGTATTAGGAAAAAGAGTTTTAATGACTTGCAATACCTCAAAGTTTAAACCTTTTAACGAAAGTGAAGCAACCGCTTCGGTAATTAAAAATACAACCGAGGAAAGATTAACAAAAACATGTACCAAATTCCGTCAGTTTTATGGAACTTTCAAAGACCTACAACTCGTTGAAATCTACAAAAATAAAAGTGATCAGGCTACCATTTTCCGCTACAAAGCATTATATACAAAGAAAGTAGCCAACAAAGAACTTCGCGTTTCAATAAATCAAGAAAATAAAGTTTCTTCTATAAAATCATTGGATTGGGTAGATACGTTTCAAAACAAATAGCCTAAAAAATAAACGGAATAAATGAATCCAAAAATCCTGCTTTTTTTATTATGTATCGCAACCATTGCTGCAACAAGCCAAGAAACACTGAGTTTTAAAGGTTCTAAACCCTATCGAGCTACCAACTCTTGGTCTTTTATTTGTGAAAAATACGCCTTGACTGGAGCTGCCTCGATTCAAATTGCAAAAACTGAAAAAGGAGGAATCCTGAAATTAGCTGTTGAAACTACAAACCCAGCATTCAACATCGCAGGAACTTCGTATATATATCTGGCAGATAATTTTATTATTACCTGTTCCGACAAGGGTATTAGGGAAAACAAAGAAAATCAGATTGTATCGTATTACTCCCTTTCGCCTTTAGAAATGAATAAAATAAAAAATATTGATATTCAATCTATCCGTTTCAACATCAAAGGAAATAGCGGTAAATATAGTAGTCAGACAGGCAATTTTACTGCCGTTAATCAAAAAACATACTTTTCTACAGCGACAGATGAAGCCAAAAAAAAGCACACTACGGCTTTAGAAATAAAAGCTTTATATCAATACTAATTTCGAATCAAAAACCAACTGATCCAATAATTTTAAAAAATTTCCAGCTAAAACTAATCAATAGCTGACAAAATTTCTTAGGCTATTATGGGAAAATAGTGTTGTCTCACAGCAGTACAACGTTTAAAAAAGACACTAACCCTACTTTTTCGGAGTTTATTCGTAAATTTATAAAAAATTAAAACTTAATAATGGACCGGATCTTAAAACGAGTCTCTTTTTAATTATTCTTTGTTTACCGAGCTCTGCATTATTACAAAGATCTTGTATTAATAATGTGTGAATTATATAACTTTATTCCTAAGTTATATAAGTTTTTTTAATGAAATATATTGGATTTTTACATAATCTGTTAAAAAAAATAATTTGAAACTATATATCAAATACATGGTCAGTAATCGCTGTAAAATGGCGGTAAAAGAGGAATTAAAAAAACTTGGGCTACACTTCATTGTTGTTGATTTAGGCGAAGTCGAAATTATGGAAAATATTTCCATGGATCAAAGAGGAAAACTTAAACTGGCACTATTAGATTCAGGACTTGAACTAATGGATGATAAGAAAGCAATGCTAATTGAGAAAATAAAAAATGTGATTATTCAAATGGTCCATCATTCCACTGAAAATATAAAAGTAAATTTTTCTGATTATCTGAGTGAAAAATTAAACCACGATTATACTTACTTGTCCAACTTATTTTCAGAAGTACAAGGAACAACAATTGAGCAATTTATCATCTCCCATAAAACCGAACGAATAAAAGAATTAATTATCTATGGCGAATTGAATATTACTGAAATCGCCTGGAAAATGAATTATAGCAGTGTTGCTCACCTATCCAGTCAATTTAAAAAAGTTACGGGGCTCTCCCCTTCTCATTTTAAACAATTGAAAGATAAAAGAAGAAACCCAATTGAAGAAATTGGAAATATAAATGAATAAATTGTAACGTACAAGCATGCACAAATCTCAACATACCAGAAATTTAATTGAAGCCAATTTAGGCCCTTTCGTTACTATTAGTTCCGAAGGAAAAATTACTGATGTTAATGAGGCTTCCATAAAAATGACTGGAGTTTCAAGAGAAGCATTGATAGGTACAGACTTTTCTGATTATTTTACTGAAGAAAAGAAAGCAAAAAAAGGATATCAAAAGGTTTTTGAAAAAGGATTCATTGCAAACTATCCGCTAACGGTAAAACATATAAACGGAAAATTAACCGATGTCTTATATACTGCCTCCGTTTATAAGGATAAGGAAGGAAATGTTCTAGGGATTTTTGCAGCAGCAAGGGAAATAGCTGCTGAAAAATTAGCTTCTCAATATCCACTAAGTCTGATTGAAGCAAGTCTTGATCCATTGGTTACCATAAATACCGAAGGCAAGATTACCGATATGAACGAAGCATTAGTGAACATCACAGGTGTATCACGAAAAGAACTTACCGGTTCCGATTTCTTTAATTATTTTACTGAAAAACAAAAAGCGAGTGAAGTCTATCAGGAAGTATTTGAAAAGGGCTCTGTAGCTGATTCTCCGCTTACCCTTAGACACATAAATGGAAAATTGACTGATGTATTATTCAACGGTTCCGTTTATAAAGACAGTCAGGGAAATGTTTTAGGAGTAGTTATTGTTGCAAGAGATATGGCAGGACAAAAATGGGCATTAGATTTACAAATTGCAAATAAAGAACTGGCGCATCAAAACAATGAAAAAGAAAAGCGTGCTGCCGAACTAATCATCGCTAACCATGAACTGGTATTTCAAAATAACGAAAAAGAAAAACGGGCTAATGAATTAATCATTGCCAATAAAGAACTTCTGTTTCAAAATGATGAAAAAGAAAAACGGGCTGCAGAATTAGTTATCGCTAATAAAGAACTTGCTTTTCAAAACAACGAAAAAGAAAAACGGGCCGCAGAGTTAGTAATTGCGAACAAAGAACTTGCTTTTCAAAACGACGAAAAAGAAAAAAGAGCTGCAGAGCTAGTTATTGCTAATAAAGAACTTGCTTTTCAAAACGACGAAAAAGAAAAAAGAGCTGCTGAATTAATTATTGCCAACAAAGAACTTCTGTTTCAAAACAATGAGAAAGAAAAGCGGGCAAACGAATTAATCATTGCTAACAAAGAGCTTCTATTTCAAAATAAAGAAAAAGTAAAACAAAAAATTGCGAATAAAGAACTGGAAGCACTCAGCTATACTGCAAAATTATCTTCGCAATATTCTCTTAGTCTGATTGAAGCAAGTCTGGATCCTTTGATTACAATAAATACCAAAGGAAAGATTACTGATATCAATGAGGCCATGGTAAAAATTACGGGTATCAATCGTGAAATATTGATTGGTTCTGATTTTTTTGATTATTTCACTGAACCACAAAAAGCACGTGAGGTTTATCAGGGAGTATTTGCTGAAGGTTCTGTTGCTGATTCTCCACTAACACTTCGTCATAAAGACGGGAAACTAACAGACGTATTATTCAACGGTTCTGTTTATAAAGATCATGGAGGAAATGTTCTCGGTGTAGTTATTGTTGCCAGAGATGTAACAGATCAAAAAAGAATTGCTACAGAACTGATTGAGGCGAGAGTTTTTGCTGAATTAGCTACAGAAATTGCCGAAGAAGCAAAAATAAATGCTGAAAATGCTACTATTATAGCAGAAAATGCAGTAAAGGCAAAACAACAATTTTTGTCCAATATGAGTCATGAAATTCGTACCCCGATGAATGCAATTATTGGATTTACAAAAGTGGTATTGAAAACCGATTTATCAAATAAGCAAAAAGAATATTTAAACGCAATTAAAATGAGTGGTGATGCACTAATAGTACTGATCAACGACATACTTGATTTGGCAAAAGTTGATGCCGGTAAGATGACCTTTGAGAAATCACCTTTCAAAATGAAGTCTTCCATATCAGCAATGCTTCATTTATTTGAAACAAAAATTCAAGAAAAAAACTTACAATTGGTTACGGAATATGACGATAAAATCCCTGCTGTTCTTATAGGTGACCCTGTACGTTTGCACCAAATTATTTTAAATCTGGTCAGTAATGCCGTAAAATTTACCGCAGACGGAAAAATTACGGTAAGCGTTCATTTATTACATGAAGATGATGATAAAGCAGTTATCGAATTTGCGGTAACTGATACAGGAATTGGTATACCTGAAAATAAAATAGGGAAAATATTTGACAATTTTCAACAAGCCTCCAGCGGAACCTCCAGATTGTATGGGGGAACAGGATTAGGTCTTGCTATTGTAAAACAATTAGTAGAGCCGCAAGGGGGCACTATTCGTGTAAAGAGTATTATAGATGAAGGTTCAACATTTAGTTTTACCCTAAGTTTTCAAAAAACAAATGCCGATGCACAATTAGAAAATGAGCTGATGGAATTAGATACAGAAATAAAAAATATAAAAGTGTTAGTGGTTGAAGATATTGCGCTCAATCAATTATTAATGAAAACACTTTTAGATGATTTTGGTTTTGATCGTGATATTGCCGAAAATGGTAAAATAGCCATCGAAAAACTAAAAAACAAAGACTACGATATCATTCTGATGGACTTACAAATGCCAGAAATGAACGGATTTGAAGCTACAGAATACATTCGCAAAACGATGAATTCAAAAATTCCAATTATTGCCTTAACGGCTGATGTCACTACCGTTGATTTAGCAAAATGCAAAGCGGTGGGAATGAATGATTATCTTGCGAAACCGGTGGACGAAAAACTATTGTATAGTAAGATAGTTGGTATCTTAAAGAAACCAAAACTTACAAAACTTAGTGCGAAACTTAATGAAAAATTAGAAGAAAAAGACACTACAAAGAAAAAAATAAAGTGCATTGATTTGGTGTATCTAAATCAAAGAACAAAATCAAATCCAGCTTTAATGATGGAAATGATATCGTTGTATTTGGCACAGACACCCCCATTAATAACTACAATCAAACAAAGTTTAGAAGATCAAAATTGGTCTTTATTAGGTGCCGCAACGCATAAAATGATTCCCTCTTTTTCAATAATGGGAATCAGTCCTAATTTTGAAAATATAGCAAAAAAAATTCAGGAATTTGCAAGTACGCAAGAAAAATCAGAAGCAATACACGACTTAGTTCTCCAACTTGAAGAAGTTTGTTTACAAGCCTGCAGCGAATTAGAAGAAGAACTTAATATAATTAAAAATACCATATAATGAATAACGACAATAAAGTAAAAATATTTCTTGTAGATGATGATGCATTATTTTTAAAATCTTTAGAAATTGAATTTCTGGACAATGCTGACTTTATAGTTGAAACCTATCCTACGGGAGAACTCTGTATTGCAAATTTATCCCATAATCCCGATATAGTAATACTAGACTATCAACTTGATGGTATTGTAGAGAATGCCATGAATGGCCTTGAAACTTTAGATAAAGTAAAAGCTTTCAATTCAGAAATTCCAGTTATTATGCTATCTTCACAAGATAAAATTGAAGTAGCCATAAACTGTATGCATCATAAGGCATTTGATTACGTAGTAAAAAGTGAAACTGCTTTTGTTCGATTGCAAAAAATAATCACTGCTATTTTTCAATATCAAAAAATGCAAAAAGAATTAAATTGGTATATGGATCGTATGTAATCTTTACTACAGAATCCCTTTTCAATTTCATCAACAGATTCGATTAATCACTCCTGATTTGGTCAAAATTAAACCAAATTTATTTTAAAAAAATGCGGTATAAAGACACATCAGATCTGGAAATTTCATTGCTTCTGGAAGCTATCTATCGGCAATACGGTTATGATTTCAGAGAATATTCCCAAGCACATATCAGGCGCAGGATTATGAACAGGATGGCGGTATCGCGATTCGAAGATATTTCTCAAATGCAAGCAAAGGTTCTGAATGATGAAACATTTGCTTCCGAACTCTTACAGGATTTATCAATAACAGTAACCGAAATGTTTCGGGACCCTGTCTTTTATAGAGCACTGCGGGAAAAGGTCATCCCAATTTTAAAAACATATCCTTTTATAAAAATATGGCATGCTGGCTGTGCAACAGGAGAAGAGGCCTATTCTATGGCTATTCTTCTGCAGGAAGAAGGCCTTTATGACAGAACTACCATTTATGCTACAGATTTCAACCAGATGGCTTTAAACCGTGCAAAAGATGGAATTTTCTCTAACAAAATGATTAAAGAATACACTTCCAACTATCAACTGTCGGGAGGAAAAGAATCTTTTTCTAGTTATTATATTTCAAATTATGATAACGTCATTATGAATCAATCATTGAAAAAAAACATTGTTTGGGCCAATCATAATTTGGTCACCGACAGCGTATTTGCAGAAGTGCAATTGATATTATGCAGAAATGTACTAATCTATTTTGATAAAAATTTACAAAATAAAGTCCAAACCCTTTTTTATCACAGTCTCATTAATGGTGGCGTTTTATGTTTAGGATCGAAAGAAAGTTTACGATTTACCGATTTGCATCAGGAATATATTGAATTGGATACAAAACAACGCATATTTAAAAAAAAATATTAAATGCAATATGATGCAATTGTAATAGGGGTTTCTTCTGGTGGCCTTAATGCTTTGAAAATTATATTCGCAGCCTTACCGGTCCATTTCAATATACCAATTATCATAGTGCAGCATTTAGGTGCTCATTCCGATAGTAATTGGATAAAAATTTTAAATGAAAAAAGCCATCTCGATATAAAAGAAGCAGATGAAAAAGAGAAAATTGAAAAAGGTAAAATTTATTTTGCTCCACCCAATTATCATCTGCTAATCGAAAAGGATAAAACCTTTTCGCTTACTATAGATCAACGCGTAAGTTTTGCAAGGCCATCAATTGATGTATTGTTCGAAACGGCGGCCGAGGCTTATACAAACAAATTAATTGGAGTGGTACTCACCGGCTCTAATTATGACGGAACAGAAGGTATTAAACGAATAAAGCAGTGTGGGGGTCTGGCCATTATTCAGGACCCTAAAACAGCAGAATCGGCTTACATGCCGGCATCAGCAATTAAAGCTATTGTACCTGATTATGTTTTATCATTGGAGGACATTGCAGAAGTACTAATAATAATGGATCAACAAAAAAGATAATTAGCAAAAACTTTACCTATAACAAAATGGAAATGACCCTTGGAAAAAAAATAGTATTAGCATTTATCACATGTGCCCTGGTACTTTTAGGAGTTGCTATTTTCACTTTTAAAAACAGTGAGAAATTTGTCGCATCAAATGCTTTGGTAAATCATTCCAATCAGGTATTATATGAATTCGAACAAATACTAATGTCTTCTGTTGATGCAGAAACAGGCGTTAGAGGTTATATCATTACAGGCAAGGATATTTTTTTGGAACCGTATACAACTGCCAATAAAAAAGTAACCGAGCAACTTAATAAAGTAAAGGAATTAACAAAAGACAATCCGAATCAGCAAAAGAATATTGATAAACTCGCGAAAGTGTTCAAAATGCGTTTTGACAATTTAAACAAATCTATTGCCCTTAGCAAAAATGATTTTGAAAAAGCCAGAGCATTTGTGACCTCAGGTGAAGGAAAACAAATTCAAGATGAAATAAGGAAAACAATTACTAAAATACAGGAATCAGAACGCGCTTTACTTACCGAAAGAATACAAATCAGTAAAGACGATGCCAGTATGTTTAATATTGTTTTTGCTGTTTTATTGTTGGTCATTATACTGATTCTTGTTGTGGTATATTCTATAGTTGCGACAAATTTGAAAGCTCTTAAAAATTCCGAGTCAGAAACTGCCAACAAAAACTGGTTGCTTACCGGTAACTCCGAACTAAATAAAAAATTAATGGGAGACCAAAGTATAGTACAGTTGGCAAACAATACCATCAGTTTTTTATGCACTTATTTAAAAGCTAATATAGGAGCTGTTTATCTCTTGAATGATAAAGAAAACATGCTGATGCTCGGTGGTAAATTTGCTTTTTCGTCTGGTGACAGTAAAGAAAATTTCAAATTAAATGAAGGACTAATAGGTCAGGCTGCATGGGAAAAGAAACAAATTTCTCTAACAGATATATCCGAAGATCAGATACGCATCACTTCATCCGTTCTCAATGCAAAACCAAAAAATGTACTTGTAACTCCTTTTTTACTTGAAGGTAAAACGATAGGTGTAATAGAAATAGGCAAGCTTACTGATTTCACCGAAACGGAGAAGGAATTCATCAATGTTTCTATGAACAGTATCGCTATCAGCGTTAATACGGTTCAACAAACGGAAGAAAAAGAAAAAAGAGCAGCAGAGTTAGCCATTGCCAACAAAGAATTAGCCTACCAAAATAATGAAAAAGAAAAACGGGCAGCAGAGTTAGAAATTGCCAACAAAGAATTAGCCTACCAAAATGACGAAAAAGAAAAACGGGCAGCAGAGTTAGGGATTGCCAACAAAGAATTAGCCTACCAAAATGACGAAAAAGAAAAACGGGCAGCAGAATTAGGAATTGCTAACAAAGAATTAGCCTATCAAAATGACGAAAAAGAAAAACGAGCAGCAGAATTAGGAATTGCTAACAAAGAATTAGCCTATCAAAATGACGAAAAAGAAAAACGGGCAGTAGAATTAGGAATAGCCAACAAAGAACTTGCCTATCAAAGTGATGAGAAAGAAAAAAGAGCTGTAGAGTTAATTTTTGCGAATAAAGAGCTTTCGACTCAAGCTGAAGAACTTCAAATGCAGCAGGAAGAACTTAGACAATTGAATGAAGAATTAGAACAGCAAGCGCAAAATCTAAAACAGCAGCAGGAAGAATTGCAAATGACCAATGAAGAATTGGAAGAGCAAACCCAATCACTAGAGGAGAAAAACAAAGAAGTTGAAGCTTCTAAAAATGACATTGAACAAAAAACAAAACAACTTGAGATTAGCAGCAAGTATAAATCAGAATTCCTTGCAAACATGTCGCATGAGCTCAGAACGCCGCTTAATAGTTTGCTTATTCTATCAAAGGATCTATCAGAAAACAGAAAGAAAAACCTGGATGATGTACAGGTTGAAAGTGCAGAAATCATTTACAAAAGTGGCCATGATCTTCTTATTTTAATTAATGAAGTACTAGACCTCTCTAAAATTGAAGCAGGAAAAATGTCAATCACTGTTGAAAAAGTAGCACTAAAAAATTTCACGGATCATCTTGTTCGTGATTTTAAGCATCAGGCACAACAAAAAGGATTGGAACTCATTTGCAAATTGTCCACAGCTTTACCAGAATTTATCTATACCGATTCGCAACGCTTGAACCAGATACTTAAGAACCTCATATCCAATGCTATAAAATTTACCGAAAAAGGAAGTGTAACTATAGCTATTGCCCCAAATTCGGATACTACTTTGAATATTTCTGTTTCTGATACAGGGATTGGAATATCACAAGACAAACAAATAGCCATATTTGAAGCATTTCAGCAAGCCGAAGGCGGTACTTCCAGAAAGTATGGTGGTACAGGATTAGGGCTTTCCATTTCACGAGAACTCGCAAAATTATTGGAAGGGGAAATTAAAGTGAGTAGCAATCTGGACGAAGGATCAACTTTTTCTCTTATTATTCCTCTGGAAATAAACCCTGAACAAGAAGCTGTCAGTACAACTCCATTGAAACCGGCTTTATATACACCGGGCTTCAAAGATGAATCAACCTATCTAAACTACGCCACGATAGAAGACGACAGAAATTTAATAAATACAGATGATATAGTGGTACTCATAATTGAAGACGATCGAAATTTTGCTTCTATACTTTTAAAACAAGCCAACAAAAAAGGATTTAAATGTTTATCGGCGGCTTCTGGAGAAGATGGTTTATCACTTGCTTCAAAATACAGACCCCACGCAATCATTCTCGATATGGGTTTACCAGGAATCAAAGGAAAACAAGTATTGCAGGAGCTAAAAGCAAATCCATCCGTAAGGCATATACCGGTACACATTATTTCGGCAAACGACCGCTCTCTGGAGCCAATCAGAGATGGTGCGGTAGAGTACCTGATGAAACCAATAGCTAAAAATGAATTGGAAGAAGCTTTTAACAGAATTGAAAATTTCGTTAATAGAAAGATAAAAAATCTGCTAATTATAGAAGACAATGAAAATTCCAGAAAAGCAATGAAAATACTCATTGGCAATGGTGATGTAAAGTGTTTTGAAGCAGCAACGGGTAAAGAGGCTATAGCATTGTATGAGCAGAATCATATCGATTGTATTATACTAGACATTGGACTGCCTGACATGAGTGGATTTGACCTTATCCATAAACTGGAAGATATAAAAGGTCGTAACATGTCTCCTATTATTGTTTATACCGGAAAAGAACTTACAAAAGAAGAAAATGATCTGCTTCAGAAATATGCTGAGAGCATTATTATAAAAGGTATAAAATCGGAAGAACGATTACTGGATGAAACAGCTCTTTTCCTGCACCGAACAATTAGTAATTTACCAAAATCGAAACAAATAATTATAAATAACCTGTACGATAAAGAAGCTATATTTCATTCCAAAAAAATATTACTGGTAGATGATGATATGCGTAATGTTTTTGCATTATCTAAAATATTGCAAGAACGCGGAATGGAAATCATAAAATCCGAAAACGGAAAGAATGCATTAGATATGCTAGATGTGCATACCGGCATTGATTTGGTATTAATGGATATTATGATGCCTGAAATGGACGGTTACGAAGCAATGAAACGAATACGATCTCAGATAAAATTCAGAAACTTACCCATAATCGCCCTTACTGCAAAAGCCATGAAAGACGATAAACAAAAATGTATTGACGCAGGCGCCAACGATTACATAACTAAGCCTATTGACATAGAACGCCTGCTGTCATTGATGCGCGTATGGTTAAGTAAATAATAAAAATACCGTACCGAATCCGCAATACTCCCAATCTTATAGGTTAGCACTTTTTGTCGGGATTAAAAAATTCGTTACTGGACATTCAACATTCAAACTTTTATTTTACAATTATAAATGAAAATAAATAGCCCTGTTAAAATTTTATTGGTCGATGATCTTCCCGAAAATTTGTTTGCCTTAGAAGTAATTCTTTCTGATGAAAACTATTTATGTGTAAAAGCAAATTCCGGTAATGAAGCCTTAAAAATTCTGTTGCACCAACAAGATTTCGCCATCATATTAATAGACGTGCAAATGCCTTTGATGGATGGATTCGAAACCGTAGAATTAATTCGCCAAATTGAAAAACTCAAACACGTTCCGATTATTTTTTTAACGGCCAGTATGGATAATTCAATGCAAGTATTCAAAGGCTATCAGGCTGGTGCGGTCGACTATATGACTAAACCGCTTTCCCCAGAAATATTAAAAGCAAAAGTTTCCATTTTTGTGGATTTACATAAGAAAAACAATGAATTATTAGTTCAGGCGGAACAACTGAAAAGGCTTAATACTGATCTTACAGCTCAAAAACTACTTTCTGAATATTCTCTTAGTCTTATTGAAGCAAGTCATGATCCTTTATTTGCAATTAGTCCCAAAGGAAAAATAACAGATATGAATAATGCATCGGTAAAAGTAACTGGTGTCTCACGCGAAAAATTAATTGGAACTGATTTTTTTGATTATTTCACCGAACCGCAAAAAGCGCGCGAAGTATATCAGAAAGTGTTCGAAAAAGGATCTATAACGGATTCTCCGCTGATACTTCGTCATAAACAAGGCAAGTTGATTGATGTATTATTCAATGGATCGGTATATAAAGATGATAAAGAAAATGTGTTAGGAGTAGCAATCGTTGCCAGAGATGTTACAGATCAAAAAAGAATTGCTACTGAATTAATTGAGGCGAGAGTTTTTGCCGAACTAGCCACAGAGATTGCCGAAGAAGCAAAAATAAAGGCAGAAAATGCCACCTTCATTGCGGAAAATGCCGTAAAAGCAAAACAGCAATTCTTGTCGAATATGAGCCATGAAATTCGTACCCCAATGAATGCAATCATTGGATTTACTAAAGTGGTACTAAAAACAGATTTAACAAGTAAACAAAAAGAGTATTTAAACGCTATTAAAACAAGTGGTGATGCACTTATCGTACTCATCAACGACATACTCGATTTGGCAAAAGTAGATGCCGGAAAGATGACATTCGAGAAAACACCTTTCAAAATGAAGTCTTCCATTTCAGCAATGCTTCATTTATTTGAAACAAAAATTCAAGAAAAAAATTTACAATTAATTAAGGAATACGACAGTAAAATTCCTGATGTTTTGGTAGGAGATCCGGCTCGTTTGCACCAAGTAATTTTAAATCTGGTAAGTAATGCATTAAAATTTACAACAAAAGGAAAAATTACAATAAGTGTTGATTTAATGCATGAAGATGATGATGCAGTGATTCTACAATTTGCTGTGACAGATACTGGAATTGGTATCTCCGAGGAAAAAATTGGAACCATATTTGAAAATTTTCAACAGGCGACCAGCGGAACTTCAAGATTGTATGGCGGGACTGGACTGGGTCTTGCCATTGTAAAGCAATTAATAGAACCGCAAGGAGGTAGTATTCGTGTAAAAAGTGCTATTAATGAAGGCTCTACATTTAGTTTCACATTACCTTTTCAAAAAACAAATGCTGATGCAGCATTGGAAAATGAGTTGACAGAGATAGATTCAGATATGAAAAATATAAGTATATTGGTAGTGGAAGATATTGCTCTGAATCAATTGCTTATAAAAACACTTTTGGATGATTTTGGATTTGCCTGCGATATTAGTGAAAATGGTAAAATAGCTATTGAAAAACTAAAAGAAAAACACTACGATATAATTTTGATGGATTTACAAATGCCAGAAATGAATGGATTTGAAGCTACAGAATATATTAGAAACACTCTGAATTCATCAATTCCTATTATCGCAATAACCGCTGATGTGACAACTGTTGATGTAGATAAATGTAAATCCGTGGGAATGAATGATTATATTGCCAAACCTGTTGATGAAAGAGTATTATATAGTAAAATTGTAGGATTAATAAAGAAATATAAACTGAATACAAAAGAAGAAAGTAAAAATAATAGCATTCCAGTTGAAAAAATAAAATACATTGACTTAGACTATTTAAATCATAGAACAAAATCAAATCCAACATTAATAATGGAAATGATATCGTTATATTTAGCACAAACTCCGGAATTAATAAACACAATAAAACAAAGTTTAGAACAGGAAAATTGGCAATTATTAGCTGCTGCCGCGCATAAAATGATACCCTCTTTTTCTATAATGGGAATCAATTCTGATTTTGAAAATATGGCGAAAAAAATTCAGGAATTGGCAATCGCACAAGAAAAACCGGAGGAAATACCTAAATTAGTTCTGCAACTTGAAGAAGTTTGCCTTCAGGCCTGTACTGAATTAAAGGAGGAACTAAACACAATTACTAAAACCCAAAAATAAAACCATACATTATGGCTTTATTAAAAGACCATCTCACTATTACAAATTGAAGACAGAAAATAAATAAACGTGAGATTTGGAATAAATAGTAAGTTTTAAAGGTTTGAAAAATCTATTTTTATTAAAATATTGGTTTAAGAAATAATTTTAACAAAATTCATAGTCAATCATTACAACTATGAATTAAAAATACAAAATTAGTACAAATGGAATCAGCCAAAAAGTCCTCACCTAAAAAAATGACACTTAAAGAAGAGACCAAAGCAAACTCCTTTACGGTCGTAGCGATAGGGGCCTCAGCAGGAGGACTGGAAGCTTTTAGCCTCTTATTAAAAAATTTACCAACTGATACCGGAATGGCATATATCTATGTCCAGCACCTAAGCCCAGACCATAAAAGTTTACTGACTTCAATTCTTTCCAAAATTACTGAAATGAAAGTACAGGAAATTGACAATATGGAAAAAATGGAGCCAAATAATGTTTATGTGATTCCTCCCAATAAAGTTATTGAGGTAATTAACGGACACATTAGGTTGCTTCCCAGGATTAAAAAAAATATTCCTAACCTCACCATAGACGTTCTCTTTTCCTCACTTGCTGAAACCCATAAAGAAAATGTTATTGGAGTGGTACTTTCCGGATACGCTAGTGATGGTATGATTGGACTTAAGGCCATTAAAGATGCAGGTGGAATAACCTTTGCGCAAGATGATACGGCTCAAGCCGCCAGTATGCCTAAATCAGCTATTTCTTCAGGGGTCGTAGACTATATTTTATCACCAGAGGAAATCGCTGCTGAATTAGTTCGCATCAGTAAAAATGGTGTTCGTACAAATAACGCTAAACCAAAAGAGAAAGAAGCTGATATTGAAAATAATAATTTTGATATTAATACTATTTTTGAGCTATTACTCAAAGAAACTGGTGTGGATTTTAGTCATTATAAAATGCCCACAATTAAGAGACGAATAAGCCATAAAATGCAACAATATGGCATAAAAACGATAGAAGAATATGTAAAACTTTTACTCAAAAAAAATAACGAAATTGAAATTCTTTATACAGACCTGTTAATAAATGTAACCAGTTTTTTTAGGGAAACCGAAACATTCAATTTTTTAAAAACCAATCTTCTAACAAAACTTTTAAAGAGTAAAACTGCTGAAGAAACCCTCCGCATATGGGTTCCGGCATGTTCAACGGGAGAGGAAGCCTATTCTATTGCAATGATTGTTGCGGAATTACAGCAGGGGAAAACGAATAAAATACCCGTTCAGATTTTTGCAACAGACCTAAGCGAAGCGGCAATCAGGAATGCCCGTAATGGAGAATATTCTCAAGGTGATGTCGATGCCATCCCCAAAAAATATTTATCCCGTTTTTTTACTAAAGAGGGAGATAATTATCGTATTGTTAAAGAACTTCGCGAAATGTGCATATTTGCCCCTCATAATATTTTACGCGATCCTCCTTTTTCGCGCATGGATTTTGTTAGTTGCTGTAATGTTCTTATATATTTTGATTCAGCCGCGCAAAAGAAAGTCTTTACATCCCTTCATTTTGCATTGAATGATACCGGATATTTGATGCTTGGCAAAGCAGAAAGTATTGGAACAACATCTCAACTTTTTACTTTAGTAAATAATAAATTTAAAATCTATTCTCGAAAAAATAATTTGGGAGTGAGAAAAATTCTTGAATTAACACCTCGTTTTACACGAACAACTATGTCCAGTAAAAAAACAAATCCGCCTTCTAAAAGCGTAAGTGTAAATCAAGAAAGTATAGAAAACGCCATTGATTCAGCACTTCTTTCCAGTTATATGCCTGCCTGTGCGGTAGTCAATAAAGACTTGGATATCCTCCAGTTTAGAGGCCCAGTCTCCTCCTATCTCGAGCATGCGTCCGGTAAAGCCAGCCTTAATATTTTAAAAATGGCCCGACCAGAATTTGCTTTTGAACTCCGTAATGCAATTAATAGGGCACTCGAAACAAAGAAATCCGTATACAAATCAGGTATTGAAATAAAAATCGAATCTGTTTTGCGATTAATGTCATTTGAAGTTTGCCCGTTGAAAATTGAATGGGAAGAACCGCTTCTACTCATTGTTTTTAAACCACAGGAACTGGTAGAAAAATATATTGAATCTGATTCTGTCCATAAAAATAAAGCAACACTCCAAGACCTAAAAATAAAAAAACTGACTGAGGAGCTAAATACAACTCGAGCAGAGATGATTGGTATAATTGAAACGCAAGAAAATATTTATGAGGAATTACAAGCAGCAAATGAGGAGATAGTTTCCTCAAATGAAGAATTTCAGACCTTAAACGAAGAGCTTGAAACCTCAAAAGAAGAAATTGAAGCCACCAATGAGGAGCTTATTTCTACTAATCAGGAATTACAAATGCGTCATGATTTATTAATAGAATCGTATGAATATTCAGAAGCAATTATTGCTACCATTCATGAGCCAATGCTTATTCTCAACAAGAACTTTCATGTAATATCAGCGAATAAATCTTTTTATAAAAAATTTCTGGTTGAAAAAGAGGAAACCGAAGGGAAATTATTATTTGATTTAGGAAATAAGCAATGGAATATTGCAAAACTGCATGACGTTCTAAATGATATACTTTCGAAAAATAGTAGTTTCGAAAATTTTGAAGTGACGCACACTTTTTCTGGAATCGGAGAACGAATAATGTTGCTTAACGCTCATTTGATTATTCAAAAAACGAATAGCGAACAGTTAATTCTTCTTGCTATTGAAGACATAACGGATCGTTCTCGTTATTATCTCAAAGAAAAATATTCCCTTAGTCTTATTGAAGCTAGCCTTGATCCCTTGACGACCATAAATAATGAAGGCAAGATTACAGATATGAATCGTGCGACTGTAAATATTACAGGGCTATCCCGTGAGAAATTAAAAGGTTCCGATTTTTTTGGGTATTTTACCGAACCTGAAAAGGCTCGAGCGATTTATAAGGAAGTGTTCGCCAAAGGGTTTATTACCAATTCTCCACTTAAACTACGTCATAAGAGCGGCAAACTTACGGATGTGTTGTTAAACGGATCGGTTTATAAAGATGATAGAGGAACTGTTCTGGGTGTAGTTATTGTTGCCCGAGATGTTACCGATCAAAAAAGAATTGAATCAGAACTAATAGAATCAAAAGTATTTGCAGAATTGGCCACCTTAATAGCGGAAGAAGCAAAAAGTAAAGCAGAAGAAGCCACACGAATTGCGGAAAATGCGATGAAAGCAAAACAACAATTTTTGTCCAATATGAGTCATGAAATCAGGACTCCTATGAATGCAATCATTGGATTTACCAGAGTGATATTAAAAACCGAATTATCTGAAAAACAAAAAGAATACTTAAATGCAATTAAATTGAGTGGTGATACATTAATTGCATTGATTAACGACATCCTAGATTTAGCAAAAGTAGATGCCGGTAAAATGATTTTTGAAAAAAAACCATTCAAAATGGCCGTTTCCATAGCTTCAATGCTTCAATTGTTTGCGACAAAGATTCAGGAAAAAAATTTAAAATTAGTAACAAATTATGACAAAAAAATACCTGATATTCTTTTAGGGGATTCTATTAGATTACACCAGATTATTTTAAATCTGGTAAGTAATGCCGTGAAATTTACTTCGGAAGGTAAAATTGTGGTTAGCACCAATTTATTATTTGAAGATGAACAAAAAGTAATTATAGAATTTGCAATTACTGATAGTGGAATTGGTATTCCAGAGGACAATATAGATGTAATATTTGAAAATTTTCAACAGGCTACCAACGGGACTTCCAGTCTGTATGGAGGAACTGGCTTGGGGCTAGCTATCGTTAAGCAATTAGTAACATCTCAAGGAGGGACTATTCATGTCAAAAGTAAAATTGATGAAGGCTCTACTTTTAGTTTTACTTTACCTTTTCAAAAAACAAAAAATGGTACTGAGTTAGAAACTAATTTAATAGGATTCGATACACCTGTAAAAAATATAAAAATTTTGGTAGTGGAAGATATGCCGCTCAATCAATTATTGATGAAAACAATATTGGATGATTTTGGGTTTGAACGTGATATTGCTGAGAATGGTAAAATTGCCATCGAAATGCTGCGAACAAAATCATACGATATTATTTTGATGGATTTGCAAATGCCCATAATGAATGGATTTGAAGCAACAGATTATATTCGTAATACAATGAATTCAAAAGTGCCAATAATTGCTCTGACAGCCGATGTTACAACAGTAGATTTAACAAAATGTAAAGCAGTGGGAATGGATGATTATATCGCTAAACCCATTGATGAAAAATTATTATTCAATAAAATTGTAGCGTTAGCCAAAAAAACATAAAATAAAAAATGCGGCTAACGAGTGTTACAGAATAAGCGACAACCTAAAAAATACGACCTCTTTTTTTTAATAAGAGCACAATGATACAACTTTTGTTAGTAATGTTATAACATATTTAAAGATTAAGGGTTCATCTTTGTTTTGTGGCAAATAAGTCACTAATTAAACAAACAAAGTCATGAAATTTAAAAATGCATTACCTACTCTAGCCTTACTACTTATAGTTTTTATGTCTAGTTGCAATAACGAAATGGAAGAGGATTTAAGCACTAACATGTCGTCACTTGAAAAATCGTCTTCGCTAACATATGCCCTAACCAAAACTATTGAGCCTCTGTCAAACATTGGTGGATTAAAAGGTGTAAACCTTGGAGTTTCTGGAGACTTCGCAATTCTATCAAAAACAGGGATTACAGACGTTTATAAATCCGCTGTTACCGGTGATGTTGGTTCTAGTCCAATAACTGGCGCTGCCATTCTACTGAAATGCGAAGAAGTAACAGGAACAATATATACAGTTGATGCTGCAGGTCCACTTCCGTGCAGACTTACTAATGCCACTAGATTGACTACAGCGATAGGTGACATGCAAACCGCATACACGGACGCTGCAGGACGATTAAACCCCGATTTCTTGAATTTAGGTGCTGGGAATATTGGAGGTAAAACACTTACCCCTGGCCTATATAAATGGACCAGTGCAGTTAAAATACCAACTGATATTACAATTGCAGGAGGTCCAGACGATGTTTGGATATTTCAAATATCCGGAACACTCAACATGAGTTCGGCTGTGAGAATTACATTGGCTGACGGTGCGCAAGCAAAAAACATTTACTGGCAAATAACGGATTCAGTAACCTTAGGTACGACAAGCCATTTTGAAGGAAATATATTGGGACAAACCGCCATTAATTTACAAACAGGTGCATCAATAAACGGAAGGTTGTTAGCACAAACAGCTGTTACATTGCAAATGAATGCCGTTACACAACCAAAATAGAATAAAACAAAATTAATTTTCAAAGAGGCTGCCTATGAGGTAGCCTCTTTTTTTTCATAATAAAGCAGTAAAAGAATAACAATGTGTGAATAATGTAAGTCTTTTACAAAATCGTGTAACTTCTATACTGCACAATTACATTACTTTTGATTAGGTTTTAAATCGCTATATATGTGGCTTTTAAGTTTTTTTGATTTCAATTCTTTAAAAAAACACCTGCTGAACTAGCAACGTGTCTTGTAACTGCATAGCCTTCAAAAAAATAACCAAACAGAAAATCAAACATTAAACTTAATAAATTTCTAAAACTAAAAATTATGAATCTAAAAAGAATCTTTGGAGCGTTACTAACTGCTCTCGGAATAGGTGGTCTTATTTATACAGCAGTATTATTTTCCGGAACATCAGGCGAAATGAGGGATGTAAAATCACTCATTATTTACGGTGTACTTGGTATTATTTTCTTCGTTTCTGGAATTAGCTTAGTTCGTACAACAAAAGACGAATCTTAAAATATATTTCAGGCTGTCTATCGTATTAATGTAAAATTCATTTGAATAGACTGCCATACAAAATTCAGACACAGCCATAACGATCTTCAAGAGCGCAATTTTATAGGCAAATCAAAACATTTTGATGCGTTTATATAAGAATTATAATATAACTATATCTCTCTGAATTTAAAAAAAATTCAGAGAGAAGTTATTTAGTTTACTTCTTTATCAAATTTTGATTGCTAAAACTTTATCTCCCAAAGCAATCCCCCAACAACTTTACCCTCAGATGAGACTTGAAATTCAATTTATTTAAAAATATTTTCCCGTCTTTTATTGCTAAATTTGAAATTCCCTCAACTGTGTAAATAGTTCATAAAAAATATCCTTTTTCTCCTTATATTGTAAAAAAGAACGCTAGTAATTAGAATTCATATTCCATATCTTATACTAAAAAAAAGCATCAATCAAAAAAAAACGTGAATGTTGCAATTTTTTTTATTAATTATATAACGCATTTTATACGAAAATTTACCACCTTAGTATCCTCAAAACTAAGCTAATGAAAAAAACAATCTACATTCCAAAATTAAATATCATTAAGATTAAGAAGAGAAAAAAAAATAATCTTAAGGGTTATCCTGTTTACCCTCTCTCTGAAGATATTTACAATCAAATCCAAAATAAATTAATATTGATCCAGAGAACGTTTCTAACTAAAAGAAACAATTTAAAGCAATAAAATTGGTACACCTACCATTGAAATCTGTTTGGGAATGATTTACATTTTCCAGATTCGGAATTAGACAAACAAAGCGAAAAAATATAATTACAACCATGAAAATAGCCGTATTCAGTACAAAACCCTATGATCGTGAATATCTTGATAAGTTTAATATTGAGAAGAAACACGAATTGACTTATTTTGATGCTCCATTAAATGTCGACACCATAAATTTGGCTATAGGATTTGAAGGCGTTTGCCTATTTGTAAATGACAAAATCGATAAAAAAACTATAGATAAATTATCCGAAATTGGAATAAAACTTATTGATTTACGTTGTGCCGGGTATAATAATGTTGATATTGAAGCAGCAGTAAAACAAAAGATTAAAGTACTGAGGGTACCTGCTTATTCTCCACAAGCTGTTGCCGAACATGCCGTAGCTTTAATTTTAACTTTGAATAGAAAAACGCATAAAGTGTACAACAGGGTTCGAGAAAGCAATTTTTCTTTAGAAAACCTTACCGGTTTCAATCTTTATAAAAAAACTGTTGGAGTAATTGGAACAGGTAAAATAGGCACTGCTTTTTGCCAAATAATGTTAGGCTTTGGATGTAAAGTGATTGCTTATGATGTTAAGGAATCTAAGGAATTAATAGCAAAAGGGGTTGAATATAAAACATTGGATGAAATATTCGAAAACTCCGATGTAATCTCTCTCCACTGCCCTCTTACCATAAACACAAAACATCTTTTTGACAGTACAGCATTTTCTAAAATAAAAAAAGGAGCGATGCTTATTAATACCAGCAGAGGTGCATTAATCAAAACATCACATGCAATTGAAGCTTTAAAAAACGGACAGTTGGGCTACTTGGGAATTGATGTTTATGAGCAGGAAGAGAATCTGTTTTTTAAAGATTTATCTGAAAGCATTATTCAAGATGATTTAATCGAACGATTAATGGCTTTTCATAATGTTTTGATTACACCACATCAAGGTTTTTTTACCACTGAAGCATTAGACCAAATAGCGTTAACGACTTTAAAAAATTTTACAGATTTTGAAAACGGATTACCATTGGAAAATGAAGTGACACTCTAATTTTTATTTTCGCTTAATTGTTAAAATCTCAATATGCTTATTTGTTGGGAAGAAAATCGATGCTAAAATAACTATTTAATTAAAAAAAGGTTGTTAAATAAAAGAATTTGATCCCGAAATAATAATGCAATGGAATAGTTTACAATTGTTTTTTTTAATTAGCACAATGTAAACTTTACGAATGACAGCGATTTATTTAGGATTAAAAATCAAATTCTTTTTTTACGGCCTTTTTTTATGCAAACATGTGAAAGTTATAACTCATAATTTAAATTGTATAAGACATCAAAAAGCATTAAACCTCAATTTTACAGTATTAAATTTATACAACCAATTAAATAGAAACTGATGAAAAGTACAGCCACTAAAACTAATCAAAAAGTAGTGTTGCAAAAAAGTAAAGGAAATTCAGAAAACACTATAGAGGAGAAAAAAGAAGATTTCCGCAATATTTTTGTAGAGGAATTAAAAGAAATTTACTTTACTGAAAAAGCACTAATTATCTCTATTCCCATAATGATTAAAAATGCTACTACAGAAGAATTAATGGATGCTCTCAAAGTTCATCTACAATTTACAAAGGAACACATAAAACGATTGGAATTCTTCTTTACCTCTATTGGTGAAGCTGATATTATGCTAAAATACGAAGCAATGTACGGATCACTCACGCCAGAAAAATAAAACAAATCGAATACTTTTATTCCGCAAAATTAAAAACAGTTATTAAAACACCTTTTACGGCCTAAAATAAACTAAATCAATAATTTATGGTTAGTATTACATATTTCCAAAAGACCCAAAATATGTATCCACACTAAAAATTATATAGTCTAATTATTACCCGATTCTAAAACTTACTGGAATTATTTATTGTATAAAAAGCAAAATAATTGTTCAAAGAGAAATACCTATAATCTGAATTCGATTACTTAATAAGCAGTATATCATTTTCTTTAGAATTTTAACCCTCTTGGTCACTAAATATAATTATCTTTATATCAATGTTTTACACTAAAAAAATATGAAAGAAAACGAATTATTCACACCAAAAAAAATGGGTTCCATAGCATTAAAAAATAGAATTGTTATGGCACCTATGACAAGATGCAGAGCAATTGGAAATATTCCTAATGATTTGATGGCTGAATACTATAATCAACGTGCCAGTGCCGGTCTAATCATAACCGAAGGTACAGCACCATCTCCAAATGGACTTGGATATGCCCGGATTCCAGGTATTTTTAATGCATTGCAAGTTGAAGGATGGAAAAAAATAACGAATGCCGTTCATAAAAAAGAAGGTAAAATAATTGTTCAATTAATGCATTCCGGAAGAATCAGTCATCCTCTGAATATGCCTAAAGGCGCTGTTATTCTGGCTCCGTCACAAGTAAAAGCGGCCGGGCAAATGTGGACAGACTCTCAAGGGCTACAAGACTTTGTAGTTCCAAATGAAATGACTTCGCAAGATATTTTACATGCTCGGACAGAATATATTTCCGCAGCAGAAAATGCTTTATTTGCCGGATTTGACGGCGTAGAATTACATTCGGCTAATGGGTATTTATTAGAAGAATTTCTTTCTCCTATAAGCAATATCAGAACAGATCATTATGGTGGAAGTATTGAAAACCGATGCCGTTTCGTAATTGAAGTTGCCAAATCTGTTGCCCAAGCTATTGGGAAAGAAAAAACAGGAATTCGTTTATCACCTTATGGAGTGGCCAGTGATATGCCACATTATCCCGAAATCGATGCCACCTATGATCACTTATCAAAAGAACTCAACAAACTGGACATTGCCTATATTCATATTGTGGATCATACCGCAATGGGGGCACCTGCAGTTCCATTAGAAATTAAAAAATTGATACGGCATAACTTCAAAAATACCTTAATTCTCGGCGGTGGCTTTGACAAAGAAAGTGCCGAGGCAGCAATTAAGAGCGGACTTACCGATCTCGTAGCTTTTGGTCGCCCCTTTATTAGCAATCCTGATTTAGTGGAAAAATTTGAAAACAATTGGCCGTTATCTGAGGATCTTAATATGGATTTATTTTATACTGCTGACGAAAAAGGTTATACTGATTATCCTGTCCATAAAGGTTAATCAAACAATAGGTTTATCTGTTTTTACAAACACATTCAAATCAAAGGCAAAATGAAAGACATATCCCAATTATTAGCATTATTAGGTGATGAAAAAGACGCTTTGTTAAATCATGTCTGCCAAACAATTTTAAAAGATCAAATTCACCTGCCTCGTCCGTCCCATATAGATAGTACTTTTTTGCAGAGTAATCGAAATGGGCAAACAATCCGAAGTTTGACACAACTATACCATCATGGCCGACTTTCGGATACCGGCTATATTTCTATTTTACCGGTGGATCAGGGCATTGAGCATACTGCAGGAAGTTCGTTTTCTCCAAATCCTATTTATTTTGATCCTGAAAACATTGTAAAATTAGCCATTGAAGCGGGTTGCAATGCAGTGGCTTCTACAATGGGCGGACTAGCGATGCTATCGCGGAAATACGCGCATAAAATTCCGTTTGTAGTAAAAATTAATCATAATGAACTTCTGACGTATCCTAATAAACACGATCAGATTATGTTTGGAAGTGTTCGAGATGCCTGGAACATGGGGGCAATCGCTGTGGGAGCAACAGTCTATTTTGGTTCAGACGAATCAAACAGGCAAATTATAGAAGTCGCACAGGCCTTTGAAGAAGCGCATAATTTGGGTATGGCAACAATCCTTTGGTGCTATTCCAGAAATGATGCGTTTACAAAAGAGGGCATCGATTACAATACTGCAGCTGACATAACCGGTCAAGCCAATTACTTAGGCGTTTCCATTCAGGCAGATATTATTAAACAAAAACTGCCAACTGGTAACGGTGGTTTTCCTGCGATAAAATTTGCGAAAACAAATCCTGATATGTACACCAAATTATCCAGTGATCATCCTATAGATTTATGCCGTTATCAGGTAATAAATTGTTATTCAGGACGTATTGCCATGATAAATTCAGGTGGAGAATCAAAAGGCGAAACTGATTTGGCGGAAGCCATAAAAACAGCTGTAATAAACAAACGAGCTGGTGGATCCGGAATGATTATGGGCCGAAAAGCCTTCCAGCGCCCCTTTAGCGAAGGTGTAAAACTCATACATATGGTACAGGAAATTTATCTGGCGAAGGAAATCACCATAGCTTAAGACTTCATTCCTAAATCTTCAGAATCGTTGATCTATAGCTTATTATCAAGAGTATAAAATCTTGGTAAATAGCTGACATTATGGTATTCAAACTCCCCTGATTTAAAATTTATTTATTGTCAATCAAAACTGTCAGCATCAGCTAAAATATTGATTATACGTGTTTTATATTGAAATGAGGTGTGAATGATGTAACATATTTTTGTAATTTTATAATACTTTTCGAAGGGAATAAAATGACCTTTGTAAAGTAAATTCTTTTTTAATTGTCCTGCATTCAATCGATAATTCAAAACCAAGAATTTTGGCAAAATCATTTTAAACATTCCTATAACAAAATAAAAAAAATATGGAAACTATGAAACCACACATTGGAATTACAGATGCACATTTAAAAAATAGCATTTCGATTCTTTCTTCAATTTTAGCGAATGAAATGACGCTGTATATCAAATTACGAAAATTTCATTGGAATGTATCAGGCGAAAGTTTTATGGAGCTTCATAAATTATTTGAAGGCCAATACAGACAATTGGAAGAATCAATCGATGAAATTGCAGAAAGAGTAAGTAAATTAGGAGGAAAAACGATTGGAACAATGAAGGAGTTTTCGGATTTATCGATACTTAGAGAAGCTCCAAATCATTATCCTGATCAAAAAGATATGCTCAAGGAATTATTACAAGACCATGAAGTTGTTATTATTCATTTGCGAAAAGACATTGACATAAGTTCTGAAGACAACATGGATGCCGGAACAGCTGATTTCTTAACCGGTTTGATGGAAGCACATGAAACAATGGCCTGGACTTTAAGAAGATACTTAGACTAATTTAAATAAAAAATAAAGCATTAATAAAATTAATAAAAATGGAACATTCAGAAAACGAAGTTTACTTGGCCTCAAATAGTTATTGTAAAGTTGGTAAAATAACCTCCAAGAGATTTATTAGGGAAGAGCCATCAATAGCAGAAAATGATCTTGAAAAAGAAAATTATATACGATATGACGAAGTCTTAAGTAATACAATAATGTAATTATTATTATCTTCAAGTTTTCTGTTTTTCGTATAAAATAGAATTATTAAAAAATCTTCTTTCAAACCACCCTCCCAGAGTGGTTAATTGAAAAACTGTTTTTTTAATGGTTCTATTTTTTTTTCAAATATAATGGATTAATTAAATCCTTTTTGACTTCAAAAATTAAAACCAAAAATGTGGTAATGATGCAACTTATTGCAGAAGTTATATAACATTTATCGTTTCCATCTTGCTCATCTTTGCCGTAAATAATAAAACAAATTAAAATGAAAAAAGTCCTACTGCTTTGTACTTGTTTAGCATTTACATTAGTATCAAAAGCACAAACTGAAGACAAGAAATGGAATATTGGTCTTCATGGTGGTGTAACGCAATACCAAGGTGATCTTGGTAATAATTTTTACAAAACTGATAAAGCATTTTACGGTTTCGGAGGTTTATCTGTATCTAGATATTTAGGTGAGCATTTCGATTTGAATTTTTTGGCTTCAAAAGGAACTATTGGCTACAATAGCACATTAGGAAGTTTTAAAACTGATTTTAATTCTGTTGCGTTGAACGTAAGATTTAATTTTACAGGGTCACAGTCTGTAGTAAGACCTTATGTATTTGCAGGAGTTGGCGCTATGTTGTTTGACAAAGACCTCAGTTTTGACAAAGATAAAATTGATTATGCATTACCAACTGCCGGTGGTGGATTAAATTTCAGATTGAGCCCGGTTATCATGCTTAATTTACAAGAAACTTTTAGTTTTTCAAATAAAGACAGAAGAGATGGTGTGACTGCGGGTAAAAAAGATGCTTATTTATCACATATGGCTGGTCTGACTTTCAATTTTGGAGACAAAAAAGATGCTGACAATGATGGCGTTTCAGATCGTAATGATACGTGTCCTGAGACTCCGGCTGGTGTATCTGTAGATGCAAATGGGTGTCCATTAGATAAAGACAAAGACGGTGTAGCTGATTATTTAGACACATGTCCAGATGTTGCAGGAACTGCTGCTTTAAATGGTTGTCCTGATACGGATAATGACGGTGTAGCTGATAACAATGATAAATGTCCAGATACTAAAATGGGAACTAAAGTGGATGCAACGGGTTGTCCAATGGATAATGATAAAGATGGCATCACAAATGATTTAGATCGTTGTCCAGATGTTGCGGGTCCGTTAAGTTTAAATGGTTGTCCTGATTCAGATGGTGATGGCGTTGCTGACATGGACGATCGTTGTCCTACAGTAAAAGGAACAATGGCAAATAAAGGATGTCCTGAAATTACAAAACAAGATATTCAAAGAATTACTTATTTAGGAAGTAAGATTTTCTTCGAAAATAATAGTGAAAAATTAAAAGTGGCTTCATTAGTGCAGTTGGACGAATTGGTTAACTTAATTAATAAATACGACGCTTCAAATTTAGTTATCGAAGGACATGCAGACAGCAATGGTAGCGATGCATTCAATTTAGAATTGTCTCAAAAACGTACCGAATCAGTTAAAAATTATTTAATGGGAAAAGGTATTTCTGGATCTAGACTGACAGCAATAGGTTATGGCGAAAGCAAACCAATTGCTAGTAACAAAACCGCTTTAGGTCGTGCAAAAAATAGAAGAGTAGAGTTGAAAATGAACTACTAAAGAACGTAAGATTAGGTTGGATTTTTTTGGTTTTGGTTAGGGCTGTTGGAGACAACAGCCCTTTTTTTGCGTCCAAAACTTAAAATCTTAGTTCGTTGCAATGGTTAGACTGGTGTAACATTTGAAACAGTAAATAGTATAACTAATTAAAAAATTTATATAACACTTTTAACCGCTAATAAACAGACCTTTATATTCTTTGCAAACAATAGTAATACTCGTAAACATTGTTTTAGTTAAGAAGTGAAGTATTAAATAAATCTATTCACAGCATTTATCATGATAACAGTAAAAAAAGAGGGCATTATAATTCAAAAAACACTACTCAATTTTGAAAATGAAGGAGTCTTAAATCCTGCATCAATAAAAGAAGGAAATAGTGTACATCTTTTTTATAGGGCGGTAAGTAATGGTAATTATTCCAGTATTGGTTATAGTAAATTAGATGGGCCACTTACCGTTGAAAATCGTAACGATACGCCCATCATAATTTCTGAATTTGATTATGAATCACATGGCGTTGAAGATCCACGAATTGTGAAAATTGATGATTTATATTATCTTACCTATACCGCTTACGACGGTGTAAATGCATTAGGTGCTTTGGCGTTATCCAAAGATTTGATCGAATGGGAAAAGCAAGGTATTATCGTGGCACAAATAACGTATAAGGAGTTTGTTGAGCTCTCTGAATCTAATGAACCAAAAAGTGAAAAATATTCTCGTTACAATCGGCAGAAAGGCGTTCGTAAAAAAGACGGTGGAAAAGTGCTGCTTTGGGATAAAAATTTAATTTTCTTCCCGAGAAGAATTAATGGGATGCTTTATTTTCTGCATCGAATAAAGCCCGATATCCAGATCGTTGTCGCCGTAAATGAATTGGTAGAACTTACGCCTGAATTCTGGGAGAATTATTTTATAGGTTTTGAGGACACCATTGTTTTAGCACCACAATATAACCATGAATCAAGTTACACTGGTGGAGGCTGTCCTCCAATTGAAACGGAATTTGGTTGGTTGCTAATCTATCATGGTGTAGAAGATACCATAAAAGGATTTGTTTATTCAGCCTGTGCATCATTACTTGACTTGCATGATCCTCAGAAGGAAATTGCACGATTGCCCTATCCCCTATTTAAACCCGAACTAAGTTGGGAATTAAATGGAGAGGTGAATAATGTATGTTTCCCTTCCGGTACTGCTTTATTTGGCGATACGCTGTACATCTATTATGGTGCTGCAGATGAGCGTGTGGGTTGTGCCTCACTTAATCAATCAGAATTGCTAAAAGAATTAATGCTAAACACCATAAATAATGAGTACTAAAATCATAGTTACACGCCAAAATAAAAAATCCCTAAGCATTCCAAGAAAAACTTATGTGAGTGAGCTCAATAATTTGCTACTTCCAGGGACAAAAAATGAGTTGCCTGAAATCTTATTTATCACTACGTATCCTCCAAGAGAATGCGGTATTGCAACATATTCCCAGGATTTGATTAAAGCACTGAATAATAAATTCCAGAAATCTTTTAAAATAAAAATTTGCCCTTTGGAATCCAATAATGAGCAACATGCTTATACTGATTCTATAAAATACATTCTCAATACAGATCACTCTAATGCCTTTATCAATTTGGCATGTCAGATTAATACCTCTGTTAATTTGCAGATGGTGTTAATTCAGCATGAATTTGGATTATTTAAAAATAATGAGGCCGATTTACGTCAGTTTATAAAAACAGTTCAAAAACCTGTTATTATTGTGTTCCATACCGTACTGCCCACACCAAACCATACCTTTAAAGCAAATGTTCAGGAAATAGTCCAAGAAGCGAATTCCGTTATTGTCATGACCAATTCTGCTGCTGAGCTATTAGTTAAAGATTACGGTGTTGCAGAAGATAAAATCACAATAATTCAGCATGGAACCCATTTAGTTCCTCATTCTGACAAAGAAGAATTAAAAGTTAAATATAAATTAACCGGAAAAAAAATACTTTCGACATTTGGATTATTAAGCTCCGGAAAAAGCATCGAAACTACTTTAGAGGCATTACCCGAAATAGTAAAAAAGAATAAAGAGGTGCTGTTTTTAATTATCGGAAAAACGCATCCTTCTGTATTAAAAGAGGAAGGAGAAAAATACCGATTAATGCTTCAGGCAAAAATTGAAGAATTACAACTTCGAGAACATGTGAAATTCATTAATTGCTTTTTACCATTAACTGAACTACTAGAATACTTACAACTCACGGATATTTATTTATTTACATCCAAAGATCCGAATCAAGCAGTTAGCGGAACCTTTTCCTATGCCATTAGTTGTGGTTGCCCAATTATTTCAACACCTATTCCCCATGCATGTGAGGTATTGAAGAATGATGCCGGGGTTATTATTGATTTTGAGAATCCGAAACAATTAGCTGAAAAAACTAATGTTCTATTGCTTGATCAGCAATTGAGAAAAAATATGGCTTCAAACGGGTTGCATCGAATAGCTCCTACCGCTTGGGAAAATGCGGCAATTGCCCATGCAATGTTATTTGATAAAATTGGAGAAAAAAACTTTAGCTTGCATTATAAACTTCCAAAAGTCAATCTTGATCATGTAAAAAAGTTGACTACTCCTTTTGCGATGATTCAATTTTCGAATATCAATCAACCAGATATTGATTCAGGATATACTTTAGACGATAATGCCAGAGCTATGGTAGCCATGTGCCAGCAATATGAAATAACAAAGGACAAGCAGGATTTAAAATACATACAGATCTATTTTAATTTTATAAAATATTGTTTGCAAACTGATGGATACTTTCTAAATTATGTAGATGAAAAACAAAATTTCACCGCACAAAATAGCACTACAAATCTCGAAGATTCAAATGGAAGGGCGATCTGGGCTTTGGGCTATTTAAATTCAATAAGTGCGATGCTTCCCGATCAATTAGCTAAAGATGCTGATTTTATCATGCAGAGTGCCTTACAAAGAGTTCTTGAAATTCATTCCACTCGAGCTATGGCTTTTATAATTAAAGGAGTGTATTATTATAATACAAAAAGAGTTGCTGAACAAAACATTGCCATAATCAAGAAACTGGCCAACAGGTTAGTAGAAATGTATAGATACGAAGCGGAGAAAGAATGGAATTGGTTTGAAAGCTACCTTACCTATGGTAATAGTATTTTACCTGAAGCTATGCTTTGCGCTTGGTTAGCCACAGAGAAATTAATTTATAAAGAAATTGCAAAATCATCTTTTGATTTTCTTCTTTCTAAAATTTTCATAGAAAACCGTATTCACGTAATTTCAAATAAAGGATGGCTGAATAAAGAAAACAAATTGGATCCCAGTCCAATTGGTGGCGAACAGCCCATCGATGTAGCCTACACTATTCTTGCTTTAGGTAAATTTAATGCAGTTTTTAAAAAGGAAGGATACCTTCAAAAAATGGAAATCGCTTTTAATTGGTTTTTGGGAAATAATCATTTACAACAGATCATTTACAATCCTTGTACCGGAGGCTGTTACGACGGATTAGAAGATGACTATGTAAATCTAAATCAAGGCGCGGAGTCAACGGTGAGCTATTTGATGGCACGATTAGCTTTGGAAAAATCTCTAAAAAAAGAAGAAAAAAACAATCCTACTCACATTGGGAACCCAAATAAATTACTAAAAAATTCTTTATTCAAAATAAATCTAACGCACTAATATCAGTAACAAACATGTAAATTATATAATATTTTCCGAAAGTTATATAAATATTTTTAGGATTAGATTGCTGAAATTTAGAGCATTGTAATTTATCAATTATAAATAGGTGCTAAACCAGGTATTCATCTATTATCTTAAAAAAATCTATATGAAAACAACAAAAAAATTAGGCATTTGGATGGATCATTCCATTGCTCATTTAATGGAATTTACATCAAAGCATTTTGAAATAGAAACTATTGAATCAAAGTTTACAAATCAAGAGCAAAATAAAAGTTTTGCAAAAAGTGAAAGTCTGATGCAAAATAAGCAGAAACAACAGCTTTCGGATTATTATAAAAAAATAGGTGAAGCGATAAAAAATTATAAACGCGTAATTCTTTTTGGTCCTACTGATGCAAAAGTCGAATTATTTGATATTTTGAGTGAAGATGAACGTTTTTTAAAAATTAAAATCGAAATTAAAGATACCGACAAAATGACCCAAAACCAACAACATGAATTTGTTAGAACCTATTTTTCAAGAGCCTAATTTCATTTTTACAAAATCCCTTTTAAACTTAAATAATAAATATAAAATGCAGACAAAAACCATAGGAATCGTAATGACATTGATAGGAGTACTTATGTTGCTATACAATAGCTTCAATTTTGTAACTACTGAAAAAGTAATTGACTTAGGTCCAATCCAAATAAATAAAGAAGTAAATCATCCCGTTGAATGGTCCCCAATTATAGGCATAGTATTCGCTATCGGAGGTGTTCTTTTGATTGTTATAAATGAAAAAAAAACAGTTAATCTCTAACAGGACTATTTATTTTAAAATACCTGAATAATTCAAGATCTAAAAATTTGCAAAACATAGAGTAAACAAAAAAGTGATTAGTTATCGCTTTATATATTCCTGCCATAACATTAGCCGTTTTTCCTGGCCGTTTAGCATTGTAGATAAGTGATTCTTACAGATTAAAATTATTTTATAACGGAACTTCTTACCTCAAATACGTTTTGTTTCGAACTTTACTCTGATTGCTAAAAAACTTTAAATGGCTTTAATAGCAGCCCGTTTAGAGCCGGTTCGTACAGTTCCCATTTTAAAAATTCTTCACCAATTAATAACTCCCGATTAGGACGACTAGTTACCCTTAAAAATAAAAGCAGACTTACGCTTCTTTTATTAATCATTCCGCTCATCTCCAATTTATTAGAAAAACAATGTGTGAAAGTTGAAACTTATTCTAAAAGTTATATAACACTTTTTGTTTTCTATATTCTGATCTTTACTATGTTTTAATCGCTGCGGATAAATTGATAATCAACAATTTAAAATTAAAGTAAAATGAATATAGATAAATCAATTGAAGTATTAAATACTCTCGTCGAAATTAATAATGATAGAATCGAAGGCTATAAAAGCGCCTCTATAGCAACAGAAAAATATGGCTTAAAAAACATGTTTTTTGAATTTCAACAAACCAGTCAAAAATGCAAATTAGAACTTATAAAAGAAATTAAAAAATTAGGCGGAATTCCGAAAGAATCAATTAAAATTAATGGTTTTTTATTTAAGTTTTGGATTAATCTAAAAACTACATTTATTTGTAAAGATTGTAAAGACATAATTAATTCATGTGAGTCTAATGAGCATAGAATTGAGCAACGCTATAATAATGTATTAATTCATAATCTTGAAAGCCTAAATTTTGAACAACAGATTATGTTAAGAAAACAATATCTGTTAATTAATATAGACAATAATAAAATCAGAGTTTTAAAAGATGTATTAATCGAAAATAAGCATTTCTTTTAAACATCATTTTAGGCAATAATCCTATTTTGAAAACCAGGTACTTTAAATCAAGAGCAGAAGATTCTTTGCAAAGTTGTATTTCCACATACTAGAAACTAGGATTAAATCCTACCCTGCCCAAATCCTTTTGCATACGACAATCTAATTATCAATTATAAATAGAATCTTATGCTACTCAAAGATCTGATATGTTAAAAAATCTATCAACTGTATAAATTACATTAATCTTTATTAAAACATACTATTTTGATTATTTATTTAAAAAATATTTTTAACGATGTTGGTAAAGTAACACTGTTTACAACTCAGTTTTTTCGCGAAGTCTTTACACCTCCGTATGAAATAAAAGAGTTTATTAAGCAATGTTATATTATTGGTTATAAATCGCTGCCGTTAGTAACTATTACAGGTTTTATAATGGGATTAGTGCTTACGCTTCAATCAAGACCAACATTGGCAAAATTTGGCGCGGAATCTTGGCTGCCTGGCATGGTAGCTCTCTCCTTAATAAGAGAAATTGCACCTGTAATTACGGCCTTAATTTGTGCCGGGAAAATTTCTTCTGGAATTGGTGCAGAATTAGGTTCGATGAAAGTGACCGAACAAATTGATGCTATGGAAGTTGCAGCTATAAATCCTTATAAATACCTGGTAGTTACGCGGATTTTGGCTACTACACTCATGGTTCCTCTTTTAGTGATATTCGCAGATGGAATTGGAATGTATGGAGGGTATATCGGTGTTAATATGCATAGTGATGTCACGCTCTTTCGTTACACGTCTCAAATTCTCGAATCAATTACATTTTTGGATATTTTTCCAGCGACTATTAAAACTTTTTTCTTTGGTTTTTTTATTGGAATGATTGGTTGTTATAAGGGTTATACAGCAGAAAACGGAACAGAAAGTGTGGGTAAAGCAGCTAATTCAGCAGTAGTAACAGCTTCACTAACTATATTCATTATAGACATGGTTGCGGTTCAGTTAACTGATTTATTCTTCTAAAAATGATACAAGAAAAAACAAATATAGACTCTCCTACAGCAGCTAATAAAAATGCTCCCATTATAGAAATAAAGGATTTACATAAATCTTTTGGAAAAAATGAAGTGTTAAAAGGAATTAATCTTTCCGTAAATAAAGGAGAAAACTTAGTGATCTTAGGAAGATCAGGATCAGGAAAATCAATAACGATTAAGTGTTTGGTGGGATTGGTAGTTGCAGATAAGGGAGAGATAAAGGTGTTTGATACCGATATCACAACAATAGACACTACCGAACTCAATAAGATCAGGATAAGGATTGGATTCCTTTTTCAAAATGCGGCTTTATATGATTCCATGAGCGTTCGAGAAAACCTTGGTTTTACTTTAAAACGACATGTAAAGGGTTTGTCCCCTGAAGAATTAGAAGTTGAAATTACAGAAGTATTAGAGAGTGTAGGTTTGGCGGATGCTATTGATAAAATGCCTTCTGAACTATCCGGTGGAATGCGAAAAAGAATTGGACTTGCAAGAACACTGATTCTAAAACCTGAAATAGTGTTGTATGACGAACCTACAACAGGACTGGACACAATAACTTCTAGAGAAATAAGCGAATTACTAATTGATATTCAGAAAAAAAACAAAACTACTTCTATTATAATTACACACGATATGGCTTGTGCAAAATACACCAGCGATCGATTAATGATTCTAAAAGACGGGGTAATTCACGCTGAGGGCAGTTATGAAGAACTTGAGAAAAGTGACGACGAATGGGTTCGCTCTTTCTTTAATTAAATTAAAAATAAATTAAAAAAATAAATTAAAAGCTATGAATAAAGAATCTGGGTTCCAATGGAAATTGGGAATGTTTGTAATAATTGGATTGGTACTTTTTGTTTCGGCATTATATTTTGTTGGGAAACAAAAAAATCTATTTGGTTCAACATTTCATTTAAGATCAAACTTCAAATCCGTAAGTGGTCTTGAAGTTGGAAATAATGTCCGCTTTTCAGGGATCAACATAGGAACGGTAAGCGAAATCGAATTAGTCACAGACTCCTCTGTTGTAGTCAAATTATTGATAAAAGACGAGGTCAGAAAATTTATTAAAAGTGATGCTGTAGCCAGCATTGGTTCGGATGGATTAATGGGAGATAAAGTATTAACCATCTATGCTGGTACCAACTCTAATCGGATTGTAAAAGACAATGACGTCATTGCTTCTAGAAAAGCTATTGATATGGAGGACGTAATGAGCAGTGTGAAAACCAGTGTAGATAATGCCGGAATCATTACAACAGAACTTGCTAAATTTAGTTCCAATATGAACAGCGGAAATGGTATGGTATCCAAATTAATGACAGACAAAGAATTTGCTAACAGTATAACAAACACACTAGCCAATTTAGAAAGCAGTTCAAATGAATTTGCCAATTTCACTACTAAAATGAATAATGGCAAAGGTGCTTTATCCAAATTAGTTACCGACGAAAAGATGGGAAGAACAATCGATTCCACCTTAACAAATGTCAAAACAGGAACCGAAGGACTTAATGAAGTGATAGAGGCTGCCAAACATAATTTTTTATTGAGAGGCTATTTCAACAAAAAGAAAAAAGAGGAAGATAAAAAACTAGAGGAATTAGATGGACAGCAAGAAGCAGAAATGAAAAAGGAATTAAACATTGTTGATGAGAAGGAAGCAACAAAATAATTATAAATATAAAGCAGTTCGTTGCTCTTATAAGTTATCACAGAATAGGAAAACCTAATAGCTAAGAAAATACTTATTTATATCCCATTGAAGGTGTAAATCCTGCAACATTATACTAAAGTTCTATAACACTCTTTTTTAAAGTAGAAACTATCTTTACTTGGTTACGAAAATTTTTATAAACTTAAAAAAATGAAAATGAAAAAAATGAAAATCGTTCTATCTTTTATCATGCTTGGATTACTGGTAATTTCATGCAACAGTGATGATACGAAGTCCAGTTATCCTTATGCTGTAAGATTGACAGATGCACCAGGTCCTTATGATGAAGTAAATGTAGATATACAAGGTGTAGAAATAACTGGCGAAGGAGGAGAAACTGTTTCGCTAAATGTAAAAAAAGGAATTTATAACCTACTTGATTTTTCTAACGGAGTCGATACGCTAATTGCTACTGATTCATTAGAAGTATCCAAAGTGGAACAAATAAGACTTATATTAGGTACTAACAATACGGTTGTACTTAATAATGTTAGTTATCCTTTGAGTACACCAAGTGCGGAACAAAGCGGATTGAAGCTTCAAGTTCACCAAACACTTCAACAAGGTATCCTGTATAGTGTTCTTCTTGATTTTGATGCCAATAAATCTATTGTTACCACAGGTAATGGAACTTACAAATTAAAACCGGTTATCAGAACAATAGAAACTGCAATAAGTGGCTCTATTCGAGGTAAAATTACTCCTGTAGGTACAATGGCAGTGGTTCAGGCAACTTCAGTCACAGCTGAAACCTATACAACAAATGTAAATGAGAATGGCGATTTTCTAATTATGGGACTACCTCCGGGAACCTACAGCATAACCATTACTCCCGCCTTACCTTTTGTTGCTGCTACCAAAACTGATATTATTGTAACGGCAGGTGCTACAGCTGATATAGGAACTATAATACTACTCTAAAAGCAAGTACTGATTGCTTATAAAATACTATTCGGTTTTCGAATGGAAATTGAAAAGCTATTTTAAGATAGCAATCATTTTAAATCATTAGAAACATCATTCCATTTTATGATGCTTTTAATGATTTAATTTTTTTAGGATTCGGACAAAAACACCAATCTAAATATCTCAAATTAATTTATTATGGAAACAGAAAAACAACTTAATGATGCGATTCTAAAAATGACTTTGAAAATTCAAAATGAATATCCTGAATTGTCAAAATATTTAATTGAAATGCCAATGACGGTCCCTAATGCCGCTAATCCAGAAATAAATATCAAAATACTTAAGGATTATTACAACTCTTTAAACTCAATACTAAAAGAATATACTCCAAATCATACTAAATAGTAAGAGTATAATTAATATCATTACATACGCCTATTTTATTATAATTGTCAATCTTTTACCTAGTCTTGTCTAGCAGGCCATTGCTGCTAAAAAAAGAATCCAAAAGACAAATAAAAAATAAACCAGAACACAAAAATAACAGCATTCTCACAAGGAAACAAAAATTTAAAAAAGATCTTTTAGATATCATTTTTTTTAAAACAAAATGTTAGGTGCTAATTACTGAATGAAAAACCAACAATAATTACGATTAAAAAGACCTATTTCCATTTAATTATGATTTAATTTTAAAAATTTATTCTTAAATAAATGTGTGAATAATATAAGTCTTCTCTTGAATTCTATAAGCCGTTTCAACGCTTTTTCCTTCAACTTTGTAGGGTTCCGAATATTTTTTCGAAACTTAAATATAATAGAAATGAATATTACAGAATTAGAAGGAAATTGGGAAGAGCAAAAAGGAAAATTAAAACAAAAATTTGCAGCTTTGACTGAAAATGATTTACTTTTTCAAGAAGGTATGAAAGATGAAATGATAGGAAAACTTCAAATAAAATTAGGTAAAACCAAAGAGGATTTACTTAAAATTATTGAAAACCTTTAGATAATTGCATTTTTAATTTAAGCAATTATTAACAACTATTTCTATTCTATGAATTACCCAGATTAAGACCGTTAAATAATTCAACCTGGCATATCTAAATTGTACTAGGTTGAATTATAAAATGGTATAAAAAAATAATCTTTTCAATCACTTCGAAAAATCAAACTTAAAATTATACAAATGAAGAAAACAATCTATACTCTTGCCCTAACGACATTTATAACAGGATCAGTACTGGTAGGATGCCAGAATTCTACACCCAAAGAACAGGAAGCTAAAGATAAAGTAAGCGACGCTCAAAGAGATGTGCGAGATGCAAAAGAAGAATTGATGGATGCAAGAAAAGAAGCAACTGCAGAAGAATGGCAAAAATTCAAAAACATAACGTTAGCAAAAATCAATGAAAATGAAACTAGAATAGCAGAGCTGAAAACAAAAATGAAAAAAACCGGAAATTCAATTGATGCAATCTCTGCAAAAAAAATTGAGGAACTGGAACAAAAAAACAAGGATATTGAAGCTAAAGTTGAAACCTATAAAAATGACAGAAGCAGCGATTGGGAATCCATTAAACGTGAATACAATCATGATATCAATGAGCTTGGTAAAGCTCTAAAAGACATGACGGTTAATAATAAAAATTAATACAATAAAGAAAAATCAAAGAAGGTGAGCTACAAAACTCACCTTTTTTTTTGTGCAAATTAATTCTGAAAAGTATAGAAAAAATCGACTGATAATTTAAAAGGTGTGAATAATATAAATTTTTCAAAAAGTATTGTAACACTTTTCTTCTATATCATCCCCAACTTTGTAAGTATCAAATTTACAATTAATTAAATCTAATAAAAACAAATATGAAAAAGTCAAAAACACTTATTTACGCTTCCTTAGTATTAACTTTTATGGCTTTCACTTCTATCGAAGCCCAAGAAGATGTGACAAAAATTGGTATAAAAGGAGGAGTGAATTTCTCTAACCTATATACTGATGATGTTGATGATAATAATGTGCTAACTGGATTTAATGTAGGCTTTTTTGCTAAATTACCCATTGCAAATAATATCGCTTTGCAACCTGAGATCTCTTACACAGGAAAAGGAGCTGAACTAGTTTATAACAATGCCTTAGTGAGTGGAACTGCACAATTTAAATTAGATTATATTGAAGTGCCTCTTTTATTAGTGGTAAATGTTACCGAAAATTTCAATATTCATGCAGGACCTTATGCTGCTTATTTGATTAGTGGTAAAACCACTAACAAATCAAATGATGGCAATTATAACTTCGAAGACAATATTGACACAGATGATTTCAACAGATTTGATGCAGGTATTGCAGGAGGAATTGGTCTGGATTTAGAGCCTGTTAGTTTTGGAGTACGTTACAATTATGGACTGACTAAAATTGGAAAAGATGACTCATCAAATAACTTCACTTCTCCAGATGCTAAAAACAGTGTCTTAAGTGCCTATGCTGCATTTTCATTTTAATCAAAAAAAGCAGAATAAATTTAATGTTAAATTAATTTAAATAACATAAAGCACTGTAAAACAGAACTATATAATTTATTTTATATAACTTTACTACTCAAAATTTAATTAATTAATCATTAAAAAATAGAAATCATGAGCAATCTTCTTTACACCATCGCAGTTATTTTAGTCCTTTTTTGGGCAATCGGTTTCTTTGCTTACAATGTAGGATCAATTATTCATATTCTTCTTGTAATTGCCATCATAGCGGTACTATTTAGAATTATTCAGGGTAGAAAAATATAATCAAATCGATCGTATAAAAAATATACGACAACAAATAAAATTAATAATCTTAAAAATTAAAAATCATGAGCAACCTTCTTTACACCATCGCAGTTATTTTAGTTATCTTTTGGGCAATCGGATTCTTTGCATTCAGCTTAGGCTCAATCATTCACGTACTTCTTGTTATCGCAGTTATAGCAATACTATTTAGACTTATACAAGGTAGAGGCATTTAATAAAAAAAATAAATTACAACAATAAAATAAAAAATTATGAAAGCAGATAAAATAATATTAGGAGTTTTAGGTGGTCTTGCGGCAGGTGCAATATTAGGAATTATGTTAGCACCGGACAAAGGCGATAAAACGAGAAAAAGAATTATGGACAAAAGCAATGATTATGCCGATGAGTTAAAAGACAAATTGGACACCTTATTAGGCACCATTAATAAAAAATATGAAAAAATTTGGAATGAAGGTGAATCTTTAATTGCAGACGGAAAATCAAAGTTTTACGATGCAAAAAATGAAGGCGAAAATCTTATTGCAGAAGGAAAATCAAAATTTTACGATGCAAAAAACGAAATTAAAAATACAAGTATCTAATAAAGACACTTCACTATTAAAATTTCAATTCTAAGTACGATTAAAAATTATATTATGGACAACTTTACAGCATCAATAGAAACGCTTTTCGAAAGAGCCGAAGACTATACAAGAACAAGTGCAGAATTGGTTAAGCTAAATGCAATAGACAAATCAGCGGATGTTCTATCTTCCCTGCTCTCAAGATTAACCGTAGCTATTTTTGCTGTTATGTTTGTTCTACTATTAAATATTGGACTTTCCTTATGGATAGGAGAACTAATCGGAAAACCTTTTTTAGGCTTTTTTGTAGTTTCCAGTGTTTATTTAGTAATTTCAATTATACTATATTCTTTTAAAGACCCATGGATCAAAATTCCTATCAGTAATTTTATTATAACTAAACTGCTTAAAAAAAAATAGTATGAAAAAGATAAACCAAACAGATTTACTGAATGAAACTATACTCTATTTAGAAAATAAGCAGACTTTAGAATTATATGCTTTAAAAGAACAGTTTGAGTTAACGTATGAAAATTTAAAGCCTTTAAATATCATCAAAAGTGTTTTTACTGAAATGACTACCTCTCCTAACATAAAAGGAAACATAATCAATAATGTTGTCGGAATGGCAACCGGTTACCTAACAAAAAAAGTTTTGCTGGGATCAACCCATAATCCAATCAAAAGAATATTAGGAACACTGTTGCAATTTGTCATAACTAATGTTGCCACAAAAAATTCTGATACTTTAAAATCTTAAAATTCACACTCTTTTTAAATTAAATCCTGATACTAAATAATTTAGGTTATTTTTATATTCAGAACTGAAAACTATTAACCTTTGAAGTCAAAGTAATTAATAGATTTTCACAGTTGCGGTAATTTGTGTTTTTTTAAGATTTATTTTTTTTTAAACCCTTGAATTGAAAGCATATGGATGCAAGAATAAAAAAGGAAGAGTTGATAATTACAAATAAGGAACTTGTTTTTCAAAACAGAGAAAAAGAAAAACGAGCTGCTGAACTAATTATTGCCAACACGGAACTAGCCTTTCAAAACAAGGAAAAAGAAAAAAGAGCAGCTGAATTAAGTATTGCCAACACGGAACTGGCCTTCCAAAACAAAGAAAAAGAAAAAAGAGCAGCTGAATTAAGTATTGCCAATTCGGAACTTCTTTTCCAAAACGAGGAAAAAGAGAAAAGAGCTGCTGAATTAATTATTGCTAACTCTGAACTTGCTTTTCAAAACGAGGAAAAAGAGAAAAGAGCTGCTGAATTAAACATAGCTAATCGAGAGCTTGCTTTTCAAAACGAAGAGAAAGAAAAGCGTGCTGCTGAATTAATTATTGCTAATCGGGAGCTTGCTTTTCAAAACGAAGAGAAAGAAAAACGTGCTGCTGAATTAATTATCGCTAACAAGGAGCTTGCCTTTCAAAATGATGAAAAAGAAAAAAGAGCTATTGAATTGATTGTTGCGAATAGAGAACTTGCTTTTCAAAATCTGGAAAAAGAAGAACGTGCTAAAGAGCTAGCTATTGCAAACAAAAAACTTGCTTTCAAAAACGAAGAGAAAAGAATCCAGACTGCAGAACTAAATATTGTTAACAGAGAACTCGCCTTTCAAAACCAAGAAAAAGAAAAGCGTGCCGCCGAGTTACTAATGGCTAACAGAGAACTTCTATTTCAGAACGAAGAGAAAGAAAAACGTGCTGCAGAGTTACTAAAGGCAAATTTAGAACTTAAAAAAGCAGAAGAATATCAGAATGAATATATTAATGGTTTGGAGGAAATTATGTTTATGACTTCACATAAAGTAAGACAGCCAATTGCCAACATATTAGGATTGTCTTATCTGATAAACAATCAATTTGCAAATTCAAAAGATGAAATAAAAGAATCCCTGGATTATATCAAACAATCTGCTTTGATACTTGATATGTTTACAAAAGAGCTAACCCTATTCATTTTTAACTTGAGACAAAAAGGAAAAAAAAATAAATGTGCTTAATTAAAAGCATTTTTTATGTTTTTATCTATTAAAATAATACTATAAAATCGAGAACTTAAAAATCTCGATTTTTTTTGCTTCCATCCAAAAATAAGGGATGACGTTTTTAGTATGCCACTTCAATTTTAAGATGCCCTTTTTTTCTTCAATCGAAATACTATTATATTCATTTCTTCACAAACTTTTGTTTTTTTTCAACATTTTAGAGCCCATAATAATTGCTATAACATTTTGTTAACACAACTATATACATAACAATTTGATTACTAATGACATATAGAAATCATTAACATTTCAAATAAGTGAATCTTACAACTTCCATTTTTAATTATGTAACACTTCTTGCTAATAACAAAGCAATATTTGCTTTACAAAATACTTAATCCCCTAAAATCAATAAAATGAAAGCTAAAAATTTACTGTTAACCTTTGCAATACTGATTATTGCACTAATTTCTGGTTGCGCAAAAGACGATTTTGAAGAAATCGAAGGCGTATGTCCGGTTGTATCATCGACAATTCCTGCTAATGGCGCTTTAGGCGTTCCATTTAACCAGATAATCTCTGCAACTTTCAATGAAGAGATGGATGCAGCAACGATTAACCAATCTACTGTTATTGTTACAGAAGCTAGTGGAACAGCTGTTGCTGGTGCTGTCACCTATAGTGGAACAACAGTTACATTTACTCCAGCAAGCCCGCTTAGGCCTAATACAACGTACACTGCCAGAATTACAACAGGAGTAAAAGATGTAATGGGTAATGCACTTCAAACGGATTATGTTTGGACATTTGCTACTGGTATGATTATAGTGCCTGTCGTGATTAGTACAGATCCAACAAACAATGAAATAAACGTTGCTCTTAATAAAATCATTACCGCAACATTCAGTGTACCAATGGATCCTTTGACAATAAATAATTCAACCTTTACTGTAAAACAGGGAACGAACACGGTTGCCGGAGTAATTACTTATACCGGATCAACAGTAACATTTACTCCAACGAATCCATTAACAGCGAATACAATCTATACCATTACCATAACTAATGGAGCAAAAAGTCTACTACAAGGGACACCATTAGCTGGGAATTACCAGTCTAGTTTTACAACTGCCATTACTCCAACGGTAACTGCAACAGATCCTCTTGATAATGCTACAGGAGTTAACCTAAATAAAACACTTACTGCTGACTTTAGTCTTGCAATGGATCCTTTGACGATAAATGCAACTACTTTTACTTTGAAACAAGGAACAACAGTAATACCAGGTGTAGTTACGTACGTTGGGACTACTGCTTCATTTAATCCAGCTAGCCCTCTTATCTCAGGACTTGTCTATACTGCTACCATTACAACTGGAGCTAAAAGTGCATTAGGTATTCCTTTAGCGAACAACTATGTATGGGATTTCACAACAGTGAATGTTGCAATTGTTACTCCAGCTCCAGTAGCTGCTAACAATTTATTTTTCGGAGTTTTTGGAGGAAATGCCGGAATTACGAATCAAGGAATTTACACCGTAATTAATACTGTAAACAGTGGAAGAATAGGTACTACTGCGGCACCTACTTTGGTAACCGGGTTCCGTGATGGTAAAACAAATATCCCATACACCATAACAGGATCTAATGAAGGACTTGCTAAAGGCGGAATATATACGTCAGGGTCAGAAGCAACTCAAGGATTAATTGATGCAACTGCTGCTTATCTAAGCATTTCTCCGGCTTCAAAACCAGGAGGAGTTGATCCAGGAGCAGGTGAACTAGGTGGATTAACATTAGCTGAAGGTATCTATAAATCTGCAAGTGGAACTTTTAAGATAACAAATGGTGATTTAACTTTAGATGCTAAAGGAGATCCTAATGCAGTTTGGATTTTCCAAACAGCATCTGCTTTAACGGTAGGTGATTCAGCACCAAGCAGCGTTAAATTTTTAAACGGTGTAGGTAATCCTAAAAATGTATACTGGCATGTTGGTAGTACTGCAGTAATTAACTACGCAGGTGGTGGAACTATGGTAGGAATCATTATCGCTAATTCTGGAGTAACATTGTCCTCTCCCGCAAATAACACAAATACTACTGTTCAAACAGTATTAAATGGTAAGGCTATTTCATTAGTTTCTTCAGTTACTATGGTAAATACGATCATTAACGTACCTGAATAGGTATCTGATACAACATAGGTTTTACAACCAAACAATTTTATCCCGTCTTAGGGCGGGATTTATTAAAAAATGAAACAATCAAAATAAAAAAATATGAACATTAAAACTAATTTAAAAAAGGGATTACGCCAAGCTTGGTCCCCTAATAACTTACCCATCAAAAGTCTTTTAGTAGTATCTTTAACATGGTTAAGTGTTCAATCACCAGTTCAGGCACAAGAAGCACAAGCAATTAAATACACAAAACCTTCTTGGTTCTTTGGTGTTGCTGGTGGAGCTAATTTCAATTTTTACGAGGGTTCTACGCACCAGTTGAATGCTGGTTTTACGCCTCCGGCTACGTTTCATGAAGGAGATGGTGTTGGACTTTTCATAGCACCACTTTTAGAATACCGTCCTGCTGATTCAAGATGGGGTTTTATGCTACAAGCAGGATATGATAGCCGTAAAGGTTCTTTTGACCAAGTAAAAACAGCCTGTGATTGTCCAGCAGATTTGTCTACTGACCTAAGTTACATCACTGTCGAACCAAGCGTGCGCTTTGCTCCTTTCAAATCTAATTTTTATCTTTATGGAGGTCCACGTTTGGCTTTCAACTTAGACAAATCGTTCACTTATCAATTAGGTATCAATCCGGCATTTCCTGATCAGGCACCTAGTGCTGCTGTAACGGGGGAATTTAGTGAGATTGAAAAAACTATACTATCAATGCAAATTGGTGCAGGATATGATATTCCGCTTTCTTCAGATAGCAACAAGACACAGTTTGTATTGTCTCCTTTTGTTTCTTTTCAACCTTATTTTGGTCAAAATCCACGTTCAACAGAAACATGGAATATAACTACAATTAGAGCGGGAGTTGCACTTAAACTTGGACAAGGACGTAATATTCAAGAATCGACAGATGTTTTACCAGATCGCGAAGTTCAGTTTTCTGTAAATTCTCCTGCTAATACTCCTGGAGAAAGAAGAATGAGTGAAATATTCCCTCTTAGAAACTATGTATTCTTCAATACTGGATCTACGGAAATCCCAAATCGTTATGTTACACTAACGAAAGATCAGGTAAAAGACTTTAAAGAAGATCAGTTGGAAGTATTTGCTCCAAAAAACTTGTCAGATCGTTCCAAACGTCAAATGATTGTTTACTATAATGTGCTAAACATTCTTGGAGATCGTATGCAAAAAAATCCATCTTCAAGCATTACTTTGGTAGGTTCCTCTGAGAAAGGTCCTGCAGATGGTCTTGCAATGGCAGAATCGATCAAAACCTATTTGGTAAATGTATTTGCAATAAATCCTTCCAGAATTATAACAAAAGGTCAAGACAAACCTAACATCCCATCAGAACAACCTGGTGCGACATTAGAATTAGAATTGCTTCGTGAAGGAGATCGCAGAGTTTCTATCGAAAGTAATTCTCCAGATTTATTGATGGAATTTCAAAGTGGTCCTGACGCCCAATTGAAACCCGTACAAATTGTTCCGTTACAAGAAGCTCCCGTTGAAAGTTATGTTACCTTCAATAACAAAGGAGCCGGTGAAGCATTATCTTCATGGTCTTTACAAATAGCTGACGAACAAGGAAAAGTACAGTCTTTTGGACCTTATACTCAGGAAGAAGTTAGTATTCCTGGAAAATCAATTTTAGGTAACCGTCCAGAAGGGGATTACAAAGTGAAAATGATCGGTCAAACGAAAAGTGGTAAAATTGTTGAAAAAGAAACTCCAGTACATATGGTACTTTGGACTCCTGCAAAAATGGAAGAAGGGCTGAGATACAGTATTATTTATGAGTTTAATAAATCTAAAGCGATTAACATCTATGAAAAATACCTTACTGATGTAGTAGCTCCGAAAATTCCTGTTGGCGCAACAGTTATTATTCATGGCCATACGGATATTATTGGTGAAGAAGTTCACAATCAAGATTTATCACTTGCTCGTGCAAACGATGTGAAAAGCATTCTTCAAAATGGGTTGTCTAAAACGGACAGAAACGACGTGAAATTTGAAGTACTTGGATATGGTGAGGATGAAAACAAATCTCCTTTTGAAAACAAAACTCCAGAAGAACGTTTTTACAACCGTACAGTAGTAATTGATATTATTCCAGCTAAATAGGTCAAAATAATAAAGAATACATTTTTAATAAATAATTACAGAGGATAGAAACTTAAAAGTCTATCCTCTTTTTTTGTTTAAAATTTAAAATCCACAGCGATGAATACAAAGCAACGAATCAGAACTTTTCAGCACTACTGATTTGTCCAAATTAGGAATAAATGAAATTTATTTTTTCCATATAACTTTTTAAAACTTAAATTTTAACAAAAAAATTATTATTTTTACTATTCACTTTATGCATATATGACTCCAAACGAGAACACCCTTATCAAATTCTACACTGCTTTTGCGAATGCCGATGCGTCAACAATGTGCAAATGCTATCATCAAAAGATTCAGTTTCGGGATCCTGTGTTTGATTTATTAAAAGAAAATGATGTTTGTGAAATGTGGAAAATGCTGATAAAAAAAAGCAAGGGAAATATAAAAATTGAATTCTCAGAAATAAAAGCGGATGAATATATTGGTTCTGTTAAATGGACAGCCACGTATAACTTTAGCAAAACGAACAGAAAAGTTGTAAACGATATCCATGCTCAATTTCAGTTTAAAGATGGGTTAATTATCAAACATACCGATGATTTTGATATCTGGAGATGGTCTAAGCAGGCATTAGGAATTACAGGTTATTTATTTGGATGGACCGGCTATTTCCAAAAAAAAATACAACAAAAAGCACTACTTTCATTAAAGGAGTACAAACAAACAAAAGATGCTAGCTGACACTTTAAAAATGCTATTCAACCGAGACTTAAATCAGCTAAAAGTTGAAATTGGATTATACCAAAATGAAAATGACATTTGGAAAATCCAGGAAGGAATAACCAATTCAGCCGGTACTCTTTGTTTGCATTTAGTGGGAAATCTAAATACTTATATTGGCGCCGAATTTGGAAAAACCGGTTATGTCAGAAACAGAGCACTTGAATTTTCTATGAAGGATATTCCTAGAACAGCTTTAGTATCAAAAATCGAAGAAACCATTGTTGTCGTTAACAATGCATTAAACAACATATCGGAAGAAGAATTAAAAATGGAATTTCCAATTTTAGTTTTTGAAAACAAGACGTCAACCGAATTTATGCTGATTCATTTGACGACGCACCTAGCCTATCATCTGGGACAAATTAGCTACCACAGGCGTTTATTACAATCTTAAAACATTTGCATCACAAGCAATTTACTAGATCATTACACGTTTTAATTTATACTTTAATCGCAATTAAAAGTAAAGAAGAGTAAGAAATAACGGTTACAATAAACTATTTGTATGATACCATCTTCTAAGGCACCCGTTCCATTTCAATCCAGGAGAAAATACTCTGTTTTAGAAATTCTCCAGATCGTCGTGCTGGCTTCTCTAATTCTATATTTTGGCAGAACACTATTTATTCCGTTAAGCTTTGCATTACTCATTGGCTTTATTCTCTATCCAATTTGTAAATGGATGGAAAAAAAAGGGCTTGACAAGGGAATTGCAATTGTTATTTCCATTCTGGGAGTGACACTTTTGGCAGGGGCTATTGTTTATTTATTATTCGCACAGCTTTCAGAATTCCTTCAAGAATGGCAATCTTTGAGGGCCAAACTTACAGAAACAATAAATCAATTAAGCCTTTTTGTTACGGAACGATTTGACATTAGTACGGAAAAACAATTGGATTTTATCAACAATACGCTCAACAACTCCGGTTCACAAGCATTTTCAGTATTACGAAATACTGCTTATTCCGTATCTGAATCCTTATTTTTTCTATTAATGATTCCAGTTTTTTCGGCATTGATACTCTTTCATCGCCACCTGTTATCCAATGCGTTGTATGAACTTTTTCCTCCGGAGCGAAAAAACACTATTCACGAAATCCTTATTGAAACCATTCATGCCTATTACAATTTTATCAAAGGGATGCTATTAGTTTATTTAATAGTTGGACTATTAAACAGTATCGGACTACTGATTGTTGGGGTACCACACCCATTCCTATTTGGTTTTATAGCGTCAATCCTAACTTTCATCCCTTATGTTGGAATAATGATATCCTCGCTCTTACCCATTGCTGTTTCCTGGATTACTTATAATTCAATCTGGTATCCATTGGGCGTTATTGTGGTCTTTTCTATTGTTCAAGCACTGGAAGCTTATATTATATTTCCTTTTGCGGTAGGAAGTCGTTTGAAAATAAATACACTTGTCATCATTATTGTAGTAATTGCAGGGGGCATTTTATGGGGTGCTGCGGGAATGATTTTGTTTATTCCATTCATCAGTATCGTAAAATTGATTGCAGAGCGCACGCCAAGCCTAAAGACACTCTCCGTTTTATTGGGAGATGGCGAGCAAAAGAAACATACCAAATAATCTACTTCAAAAGGTCAAAATCAAACGTCCAATCCAACTCTTCTTTATACCACAATTGCCCTTCTAAAACTACCAGCGGGCAGTCAAAATTATTGGTATAAAGTGCGCCCGTTCCTAAACCCTGAGGCATCACATTATGCTGCAAAAAAGTCCATTGTGCAATGGCGTTCAATCCAATATTACTCTCCAAAGCAGAGGTAATCCACCAGCCGATTTTATACTTTTCAGCCAATATAATCCATTCTTGCGTACCTCTGAAACCACCCACAAAACTAGGTTTCAAAATGATGTATTGTGGTCTGATTTTTTGCAATAGCTGCTCTTTTTCACCTACCGTAAACACACCAATCAACTCTTCATCCAAAGCGATAGGGAAAGGAGTGGTTTTACAGAGCTCTGCCATACTGTCAGTATGATTTTTTTGTATCGGTTGCTCAATACTATGTAGTTTAAATTCAGATAATTGCGTTAATTTATGTAAAGCTAAATTTTCACTAAAAGAACCATTTGCATCAACACGAATTTCCACTTGTTCCGGACCAAAATATTCCCGAATAAATCGCAATAAACGCAGTTCTTTCTCGAAATCTATCGCTCCAATTTTAAGCTTAATACATCGAAAACCAGCCGCTAATTTCTCCTCGACTTGTCGCTTCATAAACGACTCCTCGCCCATCCAAACCAAACCATTTATCACAATGGATTTTGTTCCTTTTGTAAAGTCCGAAGGAAAGAGCAAAAAAGGAATTTTACTCTCCAAAGACAGGAAGGCCATCTCCACCCCAAATTGTATTGACGGAAACTCCAATAACGCTTCCCAAAGCTGCTCTTTCCCCAGATGGATATTAGCGCAAGTCCATTGTAATTTTTCCTCGTAATCAGGTCGGTCATCAACACTCAATCCACGAAGTATTCCGCATTCACCTATTCCTTTTTTACCGTCGTGTTTCAAGACAATAAACCAAGTTTCTTTTTCGGTTATTACCCCACGGGAAGTACCTGATGGCTGTTTAAAATTAAGAATGTATTTGTGGTATGTTGCTTTCAAAATAAAATTGATAATTATTGAAGTACTTTTAAAATCCTTTCAAAATCATTTGAAGAAATCCCTGCCTTTTTGAAAGTGACAAAATCCTGTTTTACTTTTTGAACCCAACTCAAACTATCAGTTACGTTTTGCGATTGATATTCTTTATAAACGGTTTTTGCCGACGCGTAATTATCATTCAGCAAATAAGCGTGCGCCAAATTCAGCTTTATCAACAACTCCGAATCATCAAGCTTCTCCCCTTCTTTCAGAAATTTAATGGCTTTTCCGTATTGTTTAGTCAAAATATAACTGCTCCCTATTGCATTGTAATCCAAAGCAGTTGCTTTTCCATCATTAATTATAGTTGTCAATTTTGCAATCACCTCACCTTGCTTTCCTTGCTTTGCCAATACAACGGATTGCTTACGCAAATCATCATAAACTTCTTTAGCAAGACTTGTCTCACCAAAACAACTATTGCCAAAATCTTTGAAAGCTTTAGAGCGCTCTACAGCCAATAATTTCTGAAACTCCTTAAACTTATACCTAGACTGAATTTTATCAAGAATACAAACACAAAAATCATCTGAATTGGTCATTTTTTGAGCCAAATTAGAGGTCTTACATTGATCAATGATTGACTTTCTGTTTTCAAGAGTCCAACCACGACTGAGTTTATTATCAACCCATGGCACAACTTCCAGAATTATTTTTTGATTCATAATCCAGTTTTTACTTTCAAAACCAAACCATAAATTCCCCGAATTAAATTTCATGCAAGACGATTTATCAACAGAGAGTCGTTTTGCATCTTTGCTAATTGGCTTATCCTGAACCAAACATGCATCGGCTGTTTTTCCGTTTTCTTTGTATTTTGCAGCCAAGTCCGCACTCGAGAAAACGGCATACTTACATTTATCATCTCCCGAAATCTTAGATAAAATAAAAACCGCTCCTGCCGAACCCTGACTGATTCCAGTAGGATCAGGAATAGCTTTTAAAACAGAAACCAAACTACCTGCCATTTGCTGATTTTTATCCAAAAGCGTTATCCTGTATACCACCTCAGTGGTTCCTTCAGGAAAATCTTGTGTTTTTAATACGATTCTATCCCTGGCGGAAACTGAAATTTCTTCAGTTGTTGCACGGGCTTTGTCCCAATAACCATCTTTTTGAGAAAAAACGGACTGGAATGAAACCGCCGCTAGCACTATTAAAATTATTTTTTGAATGTTCATTTTCCTGGTTAACATTTTTTAGTCCGAACGCCCATACAACTGCTTTTTACCAGTCTTTTTTAACCGATAAAAAATCATTATAAATAGCTGCCGGCACGCTCCAAATAAAAGTTTATAATTCGATAGAACTTCCTATCTCAAGCAACATTAAATCTTTTCCTTTGTTAAAAAATTTTCGAATGGCGTCTTCATGATCGATTTCGATATAACCAAAAGTATCGTAATGGTATCCTAAAATTTTATCGCAATCCAGGAAATCCGAAGCAACAATGGCGTCTTCAACATCCATGGTAAAATTATCTCCTATTGGCAGAATTGCCAAATCCAGCTTAGTGCGCATAGGAATAAGCTTCATATCCATAGTAAGGGCCGTATCTCCAGCGATGTATACATTTTTATGCTCGCCTTCAATAACGAAACCTCCGGGATTCCCTCCGTAACTTCCGTCAGGAAAAGAACTGGAATGACACGCATTTACGTATTTCAATTTTCCAAAGTCAAAATTCCAGCTACCGCCTTGATTCATGGGATGCGTTTGAAATCCTTTTTGACAATAATAACCTGCTATTTCAGCATTAGAAACAATAACCGCATTGGTTCGTTCAGCAATTGCTTCGACATCCAGGATATGATCTCCGTGTGCATGTGTCACTAAAATATAATCTGCCTGTAAGGTATCAATGTTAATATGTGCAGCATTTGGATTAGCAGAAATATAAGGATCTACAATTATGTTTTTTCCACCAACTGTTATTCCCAAAGAAGCATGACCGTAAAATGTTATTTTCATATGTGTTTTGTTTTATTTTTTTAATTCGACACCAATAGAGACCTGCTAAAGTTCTCTTTAGACACTTAAATCAGCAATGATACCTTTGTTAATTTTGTTTTTA